>NZ_JBFAZA010000005.1:0-28024 GCF_040681595.1 Amycolatopsis sp. NPDC051716
CCACTCCTACGGCCGCGCGATCGACATCAACACCGTGCAAAACCCCTACATCTCCGGCAGCGGCGCGGTCTACCCGCCCAACGGCGCGCCCTACGTCGACCGCACGCAAACCGCACCCGGCATGATCCACGCCGGAGACGTCACCGAGCGGGCCTTCGTCTCCCGCGGCTGGACCTGGGGCGGCTCCTGGGACACCCCGATCGACTACCAGCACTTCGAGAAGCCCTGACCCTCCACCGCAAAAGCCACTGGGGTTACGCGGAATCGTGACGCGGGCTGCGTCTGGGATCGGCCATGACGGAATCCGCAGCCTCGCGCACTGGGGATGATTGCCAGGCGCCCGGGATCGCCGCCGGATGGGGTGGGTGGCGGTTCTGGGCGTCGGCCGGTGGGCCGCCGATCCCGGCACAGCGGGCGTTCAGGCACAGCGGGGGTTCTAGTCGCAGGGGCGTTCCAGGCACAGCGGGCGTTCCAGGCGCCGCGGGCGAGTTCTAGTCGCGGCGGGCGTTCTGCAGCGCGAGGCCGCGCGGTGTTGCCAGGCGGGTGATCAACGCGAACGCGCCGTCGCACAGGAGCGCCAGCAGCACCGCGGCCAGGCCGCCCGCGAAGATCGCTCCGTAACCCTGGGCGCCGACCGCGAAGCCGTCGACTATGTACCGGCCCAGGCCGCCGCCGTCGTTGACGATTGCTCCGATGGCCACCGTGGCGATCAGCTGGAGGAACGCCACCCGGGCGCCCGCCAGGATCACCGGGGACGCCAGCGGCAGCTCCAGGCGCAGCATGATCTGCCCTTCGCGGTAGCCCGTTCCGCGGGCCGCGTCGATCGTCTCCTGCTCCAACGTCACGACGCCCGCGTACGTGTTCGTGAACAACGGGGGCATCGCCAGCGCGACCAGCGCCAGCAGCAACGGCCAGAACGTCGTGTCCAGCTCCCAGCGGCTCGCCAGGAACCAGAACAGGATGATCAGCCCGAAACTCGGGATCGCCCGGCCGATGTTCACCGCGCTGCTCGCGAGGAACGCGCCGCGGCGGTAATGGGCGAGCCACAGCGCCGCCGGGATGGTCAGCGCCGCCGCGATCGCCAGGGCGAGGAGCGAAAACCTGAGGTGCTCCAGGACCCGGTACGGGACGCCGGCCTTGTCGGTCCAGCTCCAGCGGTTCGGGTCCGCGAGCCACGCGTTCAGCTGGTCGAGGAAACTCATCGCGCCCGCACCTTCCGCGACCAGGGCGCCAGCACGCGCTCGCTGAGCCAGAGGACCAGATCGACCACCACCGCCAGGACGACCGACAGGCCCACGCCGACGATGATCATCGTCGGGTTGGGGGTCGCCGTCTGGATGCCCGCGCGGATGAAGTAGCCCAGACCGCCGAGGCCGAGCATCGAAGTGACCGTCACCAGGCCGATCGTCGTCACCGCCGCGACACGCAGGCCGGCGATCACCACCGGCAGGGCGAGGGGCAGCTCGATCTGCCAGAGCAGCCTGCCGCGCGTGTACCCCATCCCGACCGCGGCCTCGCGGACCTCGTTCGGCACCTGGTCGACGCCGGTGACGATGTTGCGGACCAGGATGAGCAGCGTGTACGTCGCGAGCGGGATCATCGCGGAGACGAACGTCAGCCCGAAGAACGGCACCAGCACCGCGAACGCGCCCAGGCTCGGGATCACGTACAACGCGCCCGCCGTGCCGAGGATCACCGGGTACGTCCAGCGGTAACGCAGGGAGACCACGGCGAGCCCGATCGAAACCACCAGGCCGATGCCGAGTGCGGCGCCGGTCAGCGAGATGTGCTCGATGAGGCGCTGGACGATGGCGTCGGCGTTGCGGTCCACCCACTTCCACTGGAAGATCGGGGGCCCGCTGTCGGCGGCCAGCGGCGTCACCGTGTTCACGTGCACCGGCCGACCCTACCCCGATCGGGCTGAAATATTCCGGGGAGTGGGAATTTCGGGGGCTATCTCCCACGATGTGGATTCTTGTCGGAGGTCGGGGCTAGGGTCCTTTCGTCTGTTCGAGTGACGAGGGAGTGGGATTCGTGCGCTGGTTCCGGAACGCGTCCGTGGTGGCGGTGGCCGTCGCGGCGACGCTCGGTTTGGCCGCCTGCGGCGGCAGCGACAGCGGTGACAAGCCCGCCGCGCAGGGCAAGGGTGGGTCGCCGATCGTCGTCGCGTCCTTCAACTTCACCGACAGCCAGATCCTCGCCGAGATCTACGCGCAGGCGCTGGAGGCCAAGGGCTACCCGGTGACGCGCAAGCTGAACCTCGGGTCGCGGGAGCTGATCTACCCGTCGCTGAAGTCCGGTGAGCTGCAGTTCATCCCGGAGTACCAGGGTGCGGCGATCACCACCGGCTTCGGCAAGGAGGCAGGCAAGACCGCGCAGGAGGAGCACGACCAGCTGGCGAAGCTGTTCGAGCCCAGCGGCATCGGCCTGCTCAACTTCGCGCCCGCCGAGGACAAGAACACCTACATCATCAAGTCCGACCTGGCCAAGGACAAGGGCATCGCGTCCATCAGCGACCTGAAGAAGCTCGACAAGGTCGTCATGGCCGGCCCGCCGGAGTGCGAGAAGCGCCTTCCGTGCTTCAAGGGCTTCACCGACGTCTACAAGCTGACCAACATCACCTTCCAGACGATCCAGGAAGCCGGTCCGCGCGTCGAGCAGCTCAAGTCCGGGGCCGTCACGGTCATCCCGGTCGACTCGGTCAGCCCGCTGACCGGTGACTCGAAGTACACCGTGCTCAAGGACGACCTCAACATCGTGCCGACCGAGAACGTCGTGCCCGCGGTGACCAAGAAGGTGCTCGACGAGCGCGGCGCGGACTTCGCCACCGCCGTGAACGCGGTCAGCGCGAAGCTGACGACCGACGTCATGCGGGACCTCAACAAGCGCGTCGACTCGGACGGCGAACGTGCCGAAGACGTCGCGAAGGACTGGCTGAAGCAGGCCGGGCTCTGAGTCACGCGGTCCCGCTGACGACCCACGCCCGGGCCGTCAGCGGGATCGAGCCGTCCGGACCCGCCGGCAGGCGGCTGCGCAGCAGCTCGCGGATCCGGTCGCGGTGCGCCCGCGGCAGCGTGGCCAGGTACGTCGGCGCCGGGCCCTGCGCGCCGAGGAACGGCTGCCAGTAGTCGTCGAAGTCCACGAACACCGTCGGGATCCTGATCTCGCCGACGGACACCGCCGTGAAGCCCGCGTCCGTCCACAACCGGCCCAGCGGCTCCGGGCGGCACAGCGTGAACCGGCGGCCCTCGTCCAGCTCGGCGACCGTCTCCGGGTCGAGCTCGCCGGCCGCGTCCCAGAACCGGCGGATCAGCTCCATGCCCTCGGCGAGGTCCCACAGGTAGGTGGCGGCCAGCCCGCCCGGGGCGGTGACCCGCGCGATCTCCACCGCCGCGCGGTCCGGGTCGGGGACGAAGTTCAGGACCAGGCCCGACACGACCACGTCGAACCGGGCGGCCGGGAACGGCAGCGAACGGGCGTCGGCGAGGGTGAACGTCGCCCGCGGATCGGTCACGCTCGCGCGGGCCGTCTCCAGGAATCCCTCGGACGGGTCGGCGCCGACGACTTCCGCGGGGTCGGCCGCCGCCAGCACCGCCGACGTCAGCGCGCCGGTGCCGCAGCCGACGTCGAGCCAGCGCCGGCTCGCCGGGACGCCGAGCTGCCGGACGAACGTCTCCGCGATCCGGCGGCTCCACCGTCCGATGTAGGCCTCGTAAGCGTCGCCTGACTGCCACATGGCCCCGAGTACAGCACAGAAACCGCTGCTCAGCCGCCGGTCAGGGTCCCGGTCGCGTCGTGGCCCGCCGACGTCGCGCGGCGCAGGAACCCGGCGATCAGCGCCAGCTCGTCCTCGGTGTAGCGCGCGCAGAGCTCGTCCATCGCGGAGTTCATCCCCGCGTAGAGCCGGAACAGCTCCGCGTTGCGGCCGCGGACCGCGCGGACGGCGATCGAACGCCGGTCGGCGGCCTCGGGGTCGCGTTCGCGGACGATCCAGCCGCCCTTCTGCAGCCGGTCGAGGATGCCGGTCATCGTCGCCGGGTGCAGCCCGGCCCGGCGGGCCAGCGCGCTCGGGCTGAGCGGGCCGTGCCGGGCGATCAGCTCCAGGCAGTCGAGGTCGACGTCCTTGAGCGCCAGCTGCGAGCTGACCTGGTGGTTCAGCAGCGAAAGCTGGTTGCGCAGCTCCCGCAGCGCGTCTTTCACCGCCACGGTCGACCGGCGGTGCGCTCCCGCACTCATATGAACCTCGTATCAGTCGGCTGAGGAGCAGCCTAACCGCCGAAGGCCGGTACGGCCGCTCGCCGGTCGGCGCGGACACCGTCCCGGTGGCGTGCGGTGCGCCGGGCGGTGGAATCGTGGACCCTGATCTGTACGCCGGAGAAGGAGTCAAATGGGAAAGGTCACGGCCACCGCGGAGCGCACCATCGACGCCCCGGCCGACAAGGTCCGCGCGCTCGTCGCCGACTACGCCGAGACGCGGCCGAAGCTGCTCACCGAGCACTACCGCGACTACCAGGTCACCGAAGGCGGCGTCGGCGCCGGGACCAAGGCCGGCTGGAAGCTGCAGGCGACGTCCAAGCGCGTGCGGGACGTCAAGGCGACGGTCACCGAGCCGCGGCCCGGGACGCTGGTCGAGACCGACGCGAACTCCAGCATGGTCACCACGTGGACCGTCACCGAAGCGGGTGAACGCAGTGTGGTGAAGATCGAGACCACGTGGGACGGTGCGGGCGGGATCGGCGGCTTCTTCGAGAAGACCTTCGCTCCCAGCGGGCTCAAGAAGATCTACGACGGCGTCCTCGGCAAGCTCGCCGAGATCGTGTGACGCCTCACAATCGGAATCAGCGCCCCGGTTAGCTGGTTACATCGGGTGGAATCCGGGGCGGCTGCCCCGCTTCGAGACTTTGGAGGAGATTCGACGATGAGCACGGCGACCGAAATCCGGCTGGCTTCGCGGCCGGAAGGTGTTCCGACGGACGACAACTTCGAGATCGTCGACACCGAGGTGCCCACGCCGGGTGACGGGCAGATCCTGGTCCGCAACCTGATCATGAGCGTCGACCCGGCGATGCGCGGCCGCATGAAGGACGTCAAGTCCTACGCGCCGCCGTTCCAGGTCGGCGAGGTCATGTCCGGCGGCGCGGTCGGCGAGGTCGTCGAGTCCCATGTGGACGACGTCAAGCCGGGTGACCACGTGCTGCACCAGGCCGGCTGGCGCACCCACGCCGTGCTCGACGCGGGCCGGTACGTCAAGGTCGACGGGGCCGCCGCGCCGCTGTCGACGTACCTCGGCGTGCTCGGCATGCCGGGCCTGACCGCGTACTCGGGCTTGCTGGAGTCGGCCGAGTTCAAGCCGGGCGACACGGTGTTCGTCTCGGGCGCGGCCGGCGCGGTCGGCTCGCTGGTCGGGCAGCTCGCGAAGCTGAAGGGCGCCAAGCGCGTCATCGGCTCGGCGGGTTCGGCGGAGAAGGTCCGGCACCTGATCGACGACCTCGGCTTCGACGCCGCGTTCAACTACAAGGACGGCCCGGTCGCCGAGCAGCTGCACCAGGCGGCGCCGGAGGGCATCGACGTCTACTTCGACAACGTCGGCGGCGAGCACCTCGAAGCCGCGATCGACGCGATCACCGTGCACGGCCGGATCGCCATCTGCGGGATGATCTCCACGTACAACGCCACCGAGCCGACGCCGGCGCCGCGCAACCTCGCGCAGGTCATCGCCAAGCGGCTCACCATCCGCGGCCTGCTGGTGATCGACCACTGGCACCTGCAGCAGCAGTTCGTCACCGAGGTCGCGCCGCTGGTGAACTCCGGCGAGATCAAGTACTCGGAGACCTTCGTCGACGGCATCCGCAACGCGCCCGAGGCGTTCCTGGGCCTGCTGTCCGGCGCCAACACCGGCAAGATGCTGGTCCGGATCGCGGACTAGAGGAGTCCGGCCAGCTCCGGCAGGGTCGACGCGGTGTAGGTGGGCGCGGGCGAGCCGGGCAGCGGGTGGACGCCGGGACGGGTGAGCAACGCCGTCTCGAGCCCCGCGGCCTGGGCGCCCGCGATGTCCCAGTCGTGCGCGGCGATCATGACCGCCCGCTCCCCGGGATAGGCGGCCGTGACCTGGAGGTAGGGCTCCGGCGCGGGCTTGAGCCTGCCGACCTGCTCGGCCGAGAAGATCCGGTCGAGCAGCGGCGCCAGCCCGGCGTTCAGCAGCTGCGCCTCGGCGGTGGCGAGCGGCGAATTCGTCAGGGCGACGATGGTGTGGCCCCGTTCGCGGAGCTTCACCAGGCCGCGTTCGACGTCCGGGTGGGCGGGGAGGCTGCGCAGCCCTTCGCCGATCTTCGCGAGGTCGGCCTCCCGCCCGTGCCGGTCGGCGACCTCGATCGCGGCGTCGCCGGCGATGCCCGCGAAGTCCCGGTAGCCGCCGGTCGCCGTCACGGTCAGGACGGTGTGGATCGCCAGGCCGAACCACTCGCGCCGCAGCTCGGGCCCGCCGATGGTGGCGTCCAGTGCGGCGAGGTCCAGCAAGGTCTCGTTGACGTCGAGGACGCACAGCATGCGATCAGTATTGCTCGGTCACGGCCCGGTGGTCGAGGCGCGCGTCGAGCTCTTCGGCCGTGATGGGCAAGGCCATCTGGTCGCGCATGATCGTGCCCATCGACGGCAGCGTCGCGCGGTCCGGCCAGGTCTCCGGCTTCCACAGCGACGACCGCAGGAACGCCTTCGCGCAGTGCATGTACAGCTGCTCGACCTCGACGACCACCGCCAGCTTCGGCCGCTTCCCCTTGACCACCAGCGAGTCGAAGAACGGCGCGTCCGACATCAGCCTCGCGCGGCCGTTCACCCGGAGCGTTTCGTTCATCCCCGGCACCAGGAACAACAGCCCCGCGTGCGGGTTGTCGACGATGTTGCGGAAGCTGTCGATCAGCTTGTTGCCCGGGCGGTCCGCCAGGACGAGCGTCTTCTCGTCGAGGACCAGCACCGAACCGGCCGGGTCGCCACGCGGGGAGACGTCGCAGCTTCCGTCCGGTGCCGAGGTGGCCAGCAGCACGAACGGCGAGTGCGCGATCAGGGTGCGCGCGTGCTCGTCGATCCGGTCGATGACCTTCTGCTGCGTCAGCTCGGCGACCTCGCCGATCACCTCGCGCAGTGCCTCGTGTGAGTCGATGATCCCCATGCGGCCAACCTAGTCCGCGTCGTGGTGGCAGACCGCTTCGAGCATGAATCCGAAGGGGTCCAGCCAGAAGGTGGCGAAGTACGGTGGCGGATACCGCGGGAACTCCTGTGGGGCGTGCACCACGGTCCCGCCCCTCTCCAGGACGTGCTCGTGGACCGCGCGCACAGCGGATCGCGTCTTCACCATGAACGCGAGATGCTGCAGCCCGGTCGCGTCCTTGGAGTACACCGAAGGTTCGGCAGCGGGGTACAGGAACAAGAAGGTTCCCGGCTTCCCGCCCGCGGGCCGGTAGGCGACTTCGTCCTCGGCCGCGAAGAACGTCGTGAAGCCGACCAGCGGCATCAAGGCGTCGTAGTAGGACTTGGCCGCCGCCAAGTCCGGCACGTTGATCCCCAGATGACCCAGCACCACCGCAGTCTCGCACCTGCGACCAGGCTCCGGCTCGACGTCAGGCAGTCCGGCCCGCGATCACGATCCGCGCCGCCTCGGTGGACTTCTGCACCACCAGGTCCACCGAATAGCCGTGCTTCACGAAGACGCCGTCGAGCTGGAACGTGCCGTAGCCGTGGGCCTGGGTGAACAGCTGCTCCATCAGCTCCAGGGCCGTGGCCGGGTCCGGGGCGACGGCCAGGCAGCGCATCAGGAACTCGTCGGTCAGCCGGCGGGTCTGCTCGTGCAGGCCGAGGTGGTCCGGTCCGTGCAGGCCGTCCGCGTAGAGGACGTTCATCCCCGCGCGCCGCTCGATCAGGTACCGCGTGTAGGCACCCGCGGCCGCGGCGAGAGCTTCCTCGGGGGCGTCGTGCTCGGCGGCCGCCGCGGTGACGCGGTCGGCCAGCTGGCAGGCGATGTGGCCCGCGACCTCGGCCAGCAGGGTCTCGCGGTCGGCGAAGTGCCGGTAGGGCGCGCCGGGGCTGACCTTCGTGCGCCGGGCGACCTCGGCGACCGAGAAGCCGGCCAAGCCCTGCTCCGCGATCAGGTCGAGCGAGACGCGCACGAGCTCGCCGCGGAGGTCGCCGTGGTGGTACTTGCCGCCCATGACCTGGATCACGTCTCTCGTTCGAAATATGTAAGACCTCTCTTACGTAGAGATGTAAGAGGCCTCTTACGAACCAACGGTACTTGAACCTGGAGGGTTCCATGAGCACCACCACGCACGCCATCGCCGCTCCGGCGCCGGGCGCGCCCCTGGCGCCGACCACGATCGAGCGCCGTGACCTGCGTCCCGACGACGTGCTGATCGACATCGCCTTCGCCGGTATCTGCCACAGCGACATCCACCAGGCCAAGGAGGACTGGGGCCAGGCGATCTTCCCGATGGTCCCGGGGCACGAGATCGCCGGCGTGGTCGCCGCGGTCGGCTCCGACGTCACGAAGTACCAGGTCGGTGACCGCGTCGGTGTCGGCTGCATGGTCGACTCCTGCGGCGAGTGCGAATACTGCCTGGCCGGCACCGAGCAGTTCTGCGTCAAGGGCAACGTCCAGACGTACAACGGCGTCGGCTTCGACGGCGAGAACACCTACGGCGGCTACAGCAACCAGATCGTCGTGAAGGACGCCTTCGTCTGCGGCATCCCCGAGGGGATCGACCTGGACGTCGCCGCGCCGCTGCTGTGCGCGGGCATCACCACCTACTCCCCGCTGCACCACTGGGGCGCCGGCCCCGGCAAGAAGGTCGCCGTGATCGGCCTCGGCGGGCTCGGCCACATGGCCGTCAAGATCGCCGCCGCCATGGGCGCCGAGGTGACCGTGCTGAGCCAGAGCCTCAAGAAGCAGGAAGACGGCCTGAAGCTCGGCGCGAAGGACTACTACGCCACCAGCGACGAGGCGACGTTCGACGTCCTGCGCGGCAAGTTCGACATCATCCTCAACACCGTGTCGGCCAAGCTGCCGATCGACGCCTACCTGAGCCTGCTCAAGGTCGGCGGTGCGATGGTGAACGTCGGCGCGCCCGGGGAGCCGCTGGCCTACAACGCCTTCTCGCTGCTCGGCGGCAACAAGGTGCTGGCCGGTTCGATGATCGGCGGCATCGCCGAGACCCAGGAGATGCTGGACTTCTGCGCGAAGCACGGCATCGGCGCGGAGATCGAGACGATCTCGGCCGACAAGGTCAACGAGGCCTACGAGCGCGTCGAGAACTCCGACGTGCGCTACCGCTTCGTCATCGACGCCAAGACCATCGGCGCGTGACTCCCGGAGCACGGCAACCGCGTCAGAACACCACTGTCCGGTTGCCGTGCACCAGCACGCGGTTCTCCAGGTGCCACCGGAGGCCGCGGGCGAGGGTGACCTTTTCGATGTCCCGGCCCTTGCGGACCATGTCCTCGACCGAATCGCCGTGGTCGACGCGGATGACGTCCTGCTCGATGATCGGGCCCGCGTCGAGGTCCGCCGTCACGTAGTGGCAGGTCGCGCCGACCAGCTTCACGCCGCGCGTGTGGGCCTGGTGGTACGGCTTCGCGCCGATGAACGACGGCAGGAAGCTGTGGTGGATGTTGATCGCCCGGCCGGCCCACTCGCGGCACAGGTCGGCGGGCAGGATCTGCATGAACCGGGCCAGCACCACCGCGTGCGGGTCGTGCTCGGCGACCAGCTCGCGCACCTGCTCGAACGCCGCCGCCTTGTCGCCGGCCGCGAACGGCACGTGGTGGAACGGGATGCCGTGCGCGCGGGTGATGTCGGCCAGTGCGTCGTGGTTGCCGATCACCGCGGCGACGTCGACGTCGAGTTCCCCCGAGGCGACGCGGCCGAGCAGGTCGTACAGGCAGTGCCCGGCCTTGGAGACGAGGATCACCGCGCGGCGCCGCTCGCCGGTGTCGCTGACCCGCCAGCTCGACTCGGCGGACAGCTCCGCGGCGACCTCGCCGAAACGGGCGCGCAACTCGGCGGCGTCGAAGGGCAGCGAGTCGGCCCGGACCACCTGGCGGGTGAAGAACCAGCCCGTGTCCGGGTCGGTGTGGTAAGCCGCCTCGACGATCCAGCCGCCGTGCTCGGCGAGGAACCCGGAGATCCGGGCGATGATGCCGGTGCGGTCGGGACAGCCGAAGGTGATGACGTAGCGGCGTTCGGGAGCGGTCACGCCGTGCATTCTCCCTGGCGCTGGTCAGGGCGCTGCGAGCGGTGCGAGGTCACCCGTGACCGACGCCTGGTGCGGACGGCCCCACAGCGCCCGGTAGACGTCGTCGGCGGCGCCGGTGACCGCCGCGCCGGGCTCGCCGAGCGCCCACGTGCGCTCCGGCGTCGTGACGCGGACGTTGGCCTTCTTGCCCAGACGCGGGGTGAGGTAGGTCAGGAACTCGTCGATCCCGTCGTTCGCGAAGCCGGGGGAGAAGCGGGTGCCCGGACCGTCTTCGAGGGCCGACTCGGCGTCGAGGCGGTGGATCGCCGTCTCGTGGGCCATCCGCCGCGTCCAATCGCCGACCGTCGTGGCGAAGCCCGGGTACGGCGAGAAGGCCGGGGCGTCCGGGGCGCGGCCGAGCGCTTCCCGCAGCGCGAGGCGCTGGCCGTCCCACCACCCCAGCACGTCTTCCCAGTCCTCCGGTGGCGCCGGCTTCACGGGCCGGTTCACCGCCAGGCCGACGGCGAAGCCGTGCACGAAAGCGATGTGCGTCACCAGGTCATGGACAGTCCACTTCGGACAGTTCGGTACCCGGGCCGACGGCCCGGCCGCCAGCGCCGCCCGTTTCAGCCCGTCCGCGTGGACGTCGATCGCTTCGAGCATGGGCCGACCGTAGCCGCCGGCCGGCCTCGATGGCGAAGACCAGGCCCAAGCCGAGGCTGAAGGACAACAGCAGGCCCTTGCCCGGCTCGTCGGCGAACGCGGCTCCGCCCGCGAAGCCGATCAAAACGCTGTACACCGCCCAGATCGCCGCTCCGGCGGCGTCGAGTGCGACGAACTTCGGCACCGGGTAGCCGAGGCTGCCGTTGGCCAGCGCGCTGGCGACACGGCCGCCCGGCAGGTAGCGGGCCGCGATGATGAGCAGCCCGCCGTGGCGGCGCACCTGGTCGAGGGCCCAGTCGTGGCGACGGCGGCCCTCCGGCCCGCGCTGCAGCCGCGCGATCGCTTGCGGGCCGGCCGCCCGGCCGACGGCGTACCCGAGACAGTCGCCCGCCCACGCACCCGCGGCCGCCACCGCGGCGAGCAGGGTCAGGTGCGCCGGATCGGGCCCGAACAGGACGGCGACGGTGACGACCGTGGTCTCGCTGGGCATGAAGGGCAGCAACGCGTCCAATCCGGACACCGCGAAGACGAGCACCCACAGCCACGGCGAGCCGAGCGCCTCGCGCAGCAGTTCGGTGACCTGGCCCAGGAGTTCCACGGCTCAATGGTGATCACCGAAGGTCACCTGTGGGTGACGGAGCGGGGGTGGCCCGGTGAACGTTCAGGCGGGGGCGACGGCGGCCCAGGGAACCGTCAGTTCACCCAGCCGGATCCGGGACGGCGGGCCCAGCACCGGCCAGCCCCGCGCGGCCAGCAGCCGGACCGTCTCCAGCCAGCGGGAACGGGCACCGAAGGACTGGTGCGGAGCCGCCGTCGCCCAGCAGGTGTCCAGGGTGGACAAGAGCGCATGGACGCGCTCACCGGGCACGTTCCGGTGGATCAGCGCCTTCGGCAGCCGCTCGGCGATCGTCGACGGCTTCTCCAGCCCGGCCAGCCGCATCGAGAGCGTCAGCGAGACCGGACCGGCCTGGGAGACCAGGACCCACGTCGACAGCCGGCCGATCTCGTCGCAGGTGCCCTCGACCAGGAGGCCCTCGGCGGGCATCGAGCCGAGCATCCGGCCCCACGCGCCCGCGACCTCGTCCTCCGCGTACTGCCGGAGCACGTTGAACGCCCGCACCAGCACCGGCCGCGTCCCGGCGAGCTCGAAGCCGCCGCGGCGGAAGTCCAGCAGGGGCGGTGCCGCGGCGGGCAACGCGGCGGCCACCCGCACCGGATCCAGCTCCAGGCCCAGCACCCGGACGTCGGGCCGGACCCGCCGCAGCCACCGGGCCAGCTCGACCGTCGTCACCGGGGAAGCGCCGTACCCGAGGTCGACGACCAGGGGGGCGCCGGCCGCGCGCAGCAGCCGGGAAGTGGCCGGCGCGGCCGCGATCCACCGGTCGACCCGGCGCAGGCGGTTCGGGTTGGTCGTGCCGCGCGTCGGCGCGCCGACCGGGGTCAGTTTGCTTTGGTGAGCCACTTCGCGGTGAATTCGGCTTCGCGTTCCAGCAGCTTCGTGACCTGCTCGGCGATCACGCTCTCCAGCTTCCCGCCGAACAGCGGGATCCGGACCGTGACCTCGCCGCTGGTCCGGTGCACCGTCCGGTCGCCGTCGGCCAGCAACGCCGTCCGCGCGGTGATCTCGCCCGGGACGCCGCCGACCTCCACCGTGGCGTTGCCCTGGTGACCGGTGCCGTCGTTGCTCACCCGCCAGGTCTGCGTGCGGGTCACCAGCAGGTCGCCCTTGTGCAGTGTCCGGACCGCCTGCGGCAGCTTGTCGGCGCTGATGCCCTGCCGCAGCTGGTACCGCAGGCCCGCGTCGGACGGCTCGTACGCCAGCAGCGCCGCGCTGTGCCCGCCGAGCTCCTCCAGGCGTGCCCGCAGCGCGTCTTCGCCGGCGACGGCCGCGTACGTGGACGCGACATCGGCGGGGAACTCAGCGCGGTGCTCGATCCGGGATCCCATGAGCCGGACAGTACCGTCAGACGCGTGAACTCCGCCCGAACTCCCGCTCTCCCGAAGCTCGCCGCGTACACCACGCTGCGCCTCGGCGGCCCGGCCCGCCGCTTCGTCAGCGCCTTGACCAGCGAAGACCTGGTCGCGGCGGTCGGCGAGGCCGACGCGGCGGGCGAGCCGGTGCTGCTGCTCGGCGGCGGCTCCAACCTGGTGGTCGGCGACGCGGGGTTCGACGGCACGCTCGTCGAGGTGGCGAACACCGGCTGGCACCGTGACGGCGACCACATCGAGGTTCAAGCCGGCCAGAACTGGGACGCCTTCGTCGCCGCGCTGGTCGAGGCCGGGCTGGGCGGGCTCGAATGCCTCTCCGGCATCCCCGGCAGCGTCGGCGCGACGCCGATCCAGAACGTCGGCGCGTACGGCTGCGAAGTCGCCGAGTCGATCGTCTCGGTCGAGCTGTACGACCGCGGGACGCGCGAAGTGCGCACCCTCAAGGCCGACGAACTCGGCTTCGCCTACCGCACCAGCGTCCTCAAGGGCACGGACACCGGGGTCGTCCTCTCGGTCCGCTTCGAGGTCCGCGAAGACGGCCGTTCCGCGCCCATCCGCTACGCCGAGCTGGCGCGCACGCTCGGCGTCGAGATCGGCGACCGCGTCCCGGCCGCCGAAGCCCGCGAAGCCGTCCTCGAGCTGCGTCGCGGTAAGGGCATGGTGCTCGACCCGGACGACCACGACACCTGGAGCGCCGGCTCGTTCTTCACCAACCCGATCGTGCCGGGTGCCGAGGCCGAGCCGGTGCTCGAGCGGATCACGTCGGTCGTCGGCGCGGCGGCACCGCAGTACCCGGCCGACGGCGGCATCAAGCTGTCCGCGGCCTGGCTGATCGAGCGCGCCGGCTTCGGCAAGGGGTACCCCGGTCCGGGGAACCGCGTTTCGCTGTCGACGAAGCACACGCTGGCGCTGACCAACCGCGGCGACGCGACGACGGAGGACCTGCTCGCCCTGGCCCGCGAGGTGCGTGACGGTGTTTTCGAGCGCTTCGGCGTCCGGCTGCACCCCGAACCGCTGCTGATCAACTGCGTGATTTGAGCCAAACCGGGCAACCCGTACGTGTGTAGGACGTCTTTGTCGACAAAGGCGTCGCCACCTGACTGGTTGGACTTTGCCCATCAGCGGGTAACGTCGGCCGGGCTGCCAGCGCTAAAGGCGTGTGCCCGCTGGTCGGTGGGGGATTTCAGGAGGTTTCGGTGATCGAACGGCGTACGGTTTTCAAGGCTGCTCTGGCGGCTGGAGCCGCCCTGGTCGCCGCCGCGTGCTCGAGCGAGACGGGCGGCACCGCCAAGCCGACCGGTGCCAACAGCGACGGCGAAGGCGGTGGCGCGCAGCCAGTGGCGAAGATCACGGCCGAGCCCGCCGCCGACGCCAAGGACGTCCCGGTGCTCAAGCCCGCCGTGCTCAAGGTCGCCGACGGCAAGCTCACCGAGTGCAAGCTCAGCGCCGACGGCGGCAAGGAGGTCAAGGGCGACCTCTCGCCCGACGGCCTCACCTGGACCAGCTCCGAGCCGCTCGGCTACGGCAAGACCTACACCTACGCCGCCAAGGCCACCGGCTCCGACGGCAAACCGGTCGAGTTCAAGGGCACCTTCGCGACGATCGCCCCGGCCAAGCAGGTCCGCGCCACACTCAACCCGGCCGACAACCAGACCGTCGGCGTCGCCATGCCGATCAGCGTCAAGTTCCAGTCGCCGGTGAAGAACCGCGCCGCGGTCGAGAAGGCCCTGTCCGTGAAGACGGACAAGGACGTCGAGGGCGCGTGGGGCTGGCTGTCCGACAGCCAGGTCGACTACCGGCCGAAGGAGTACTGGCCGCAGAACATCACCGTGAACGTCGAGGCGAAGCTCTACGGCGTCGACCTGGGCGGCGGCGCGTACGGCAAGGCCGACGTCACGACGAAGTTCAAGATCGGCCGCAACCAGGTGGTCAAGGTCAACACCCCGGACCACCAGATGCGCGTCTACCGCGGCGGGTCGCAGGTCAAGAGCTACCCGTGCGCGAACGGGCTGGACGGCGAGGTCGACCGCAACACCCCGAACGGCACCTACATCATCATGACCCGGGAGCCGACCGCGGTGTTCGACAACGCCCGCTACGGCTACACGAACGTCAACAAGAAGTGGGCCTGCCGGTTCTCCAACCACGGCGAGTACATCCACGAGAACCAGGACAACGCGGCCAACATCGGGAAGAACAACAACTCCCACGGCTGCGTCAACCTGCTCGAAGCCGACGCCAAGGACTTCTACGACTCGGCGATGATCGGCGACCCGGTCGAGATCACCGGCTCGAAGCTCAGCCCGCCGATGGCCTCGGACGTCAAGGACTGGAACTACAGCTGGGCGGCCTGGCAAGGGCTGGGTGCGAAGTAGCCCGTGCGCACCGAAGTCGTCGGGCACGGCGGGGTCCGGCTCGGCCTGCGGGTCGAGGGCGCCGAAAACAGCAGGCCGATCGTGTTCGTGCACGGCTGGGCGCAGTCGGCCGGCTGCTGGGCCGCGCAGCTCGCCGACCCGGCCCTGACCGAGCGGTTCCGCCTGGTCGCGATGGATCTGCGCGGGCACGGCGCCTCCGACGTCCCAGTCTCGGGCTACGACGACCCGCGGGCCTGGGCCGACGACCTCGCCGCGGTGCTCGACTTCGCCGGCCCGGACGCGATCGTCGTCGCCTGGTCCTACGGCGGCCTGGTGCTGACCGACCACATCCGGGTGCACGGCACCGCACGCCTGCGCGGGCTCGTGCTCGTCGGTGCCATCACCGAGATCGGCCGCGACCGGCCGGGCGGGCGCATCGGTGCGCTGATGCGCGAGCACCTGCGGGCGATGCTTTCGGACGATCCGGACATCGCGATCCCGGCGCTCACCGCGTTCAGCCGCGGGATGGTCTCCGGGCCGGTGCCGGGCGCGCAGGTCCAGGCCCTGCTCGGCGCCGCTCTCAGCGTGCCGCCTTCGGTTCGCTCGGCGCTGTTCCGGCGGGACGCCGGCAGCGAAGACGTGCTGGCCGGGATCGGCAAACCCACCCTGGTCGTGCACGGCTCGCACGACCGTGTGATCGACTCCGCGGCGGCCGAGTACGCCATCGGGAAGATTCCGGGTGCCACCGGGCGTTGGTTCCTTGACGGGGGGCATGCGCCCTTCGCCGAGTCCGCGGCCGAGTTCGACGCGGTGCTCCGGCAGTTCGCCGAGGAATGCTGACGTACGCAGGAGACGTGACCAGGTGACCAGCAACATCCGGAGGTTCCGCGCTGTGCCGCGCCGGATCGCGGTGCTGTCCGTGCACACTTCGCCGCTCGAGCAGCCCGGAACCGGGGACGCCGGCGGGATGAACGTCTACGTCAGCCAGACCGCGACCGAGATGGCCCGCCGCGGCGTCGAGGTCGAGGTGTTCACGCGCGCGACCGCGTCCGGCCAGCCGCCGGTGGCCGAGCTGGCGCCCGGGGTGACCGTGCGGCACGTGCAAGCGGGCCCGTTCGAGCCACTGGGCCGCGATGAGCTGCCCGCCCAGCTGTGCGCGTTCACCTCCGGCGTGCTGCGGACCGAGGCCTTCCACGAGCCCGGCCACTACGACCTCATCCACTCGCACTACTGGCTGTCGGGCCAGGTCGGCTGGCTCGCCCGCGACCGGTGGTCCGTGCCGCTGGTGCACACCGCGCACACCCTGGCGAAGGTGAAGAACGCCGCGCTCGCCGAGGGCGACAAGCCCGAGCCGCGCACCCGCGTGATCGGCGAGGAGCAGGTGGTCGCCGAGGCCGACCGGCTGGTCGCCAACACCGCGGTCGAGGCGCGTCAGCTCATCGACCTCTACGACGCCGACCCGGGCGCGGTGCACGCCGTGCCGCCGGGCGTCGACCTCGAACGCTTCACGCCGGGCTCCCAGTCCGTGGCGCGCGCGGAACTGGGGCTGGCCGAAGACGACGTCGTGCTCGCCTTCGCCGGCCGGATCCAGCCGCTCAAGGCGCCGGACGTGCTGCTGCACGCCGCGGCCGCGATGCTGCGCCGCCGCCCCGAGCTCGCTTCGCGGCTGGTGGTGCTGATCGTCGGCGGGCCGTCGGGGACCGGGCTCGAGCAGCCGCAGGCCCTGCGCGAGCTGGCCGGTGCGCTCGGCATCGAGGGGCAGGTCCGGTTCCTGCCGCCGCAGCCGGGCGAACGCCTCGCCCGCGTCTTCCGCGCCGCCGACGTCGTCGCGGTGCCCAGCTACAACGAGTCGTTCGGCCTGGTCGCCCTCGAGGCGCAGGCCTGCGGGACGCCGGTGGTCGCCGCCGAGGTCGGCGGGCTGCCGGTGGCGGTGCCGCACGGCGTCTCCGGGCTGCTGGTGCCCGGGCACGGCGCCGAGGAATGGGCGGACGCGCTGGCCGCCGTCGCGCTCCGTCCGGACCGGCGCGCCGAACTCGCCGCCAACGCCGTCGTGCACGCGCGCCGGTTCTCCTGGCGCCGGACCACGGACGCGCTCCTGGACATCTATGCTCAGGCCACCAGCGCCTTTTCCCGTGCGCTGGACCTGCGCACGGAGGTGGCGGTGTGAGCCTGGACGAGCTGATCCAGTCTACTTTGGACTCGGCGGAGCTGAAGTACGACAAGCGCGGGCCGGGGAAGTACTTCGTCACGCTGCCGGGAACGAAGAAGCTGCAGACCAACGCGTGGCTGGTCGACGGCGACCACGCGTTTTCGGTGGAGGCCTTCGTCTGCCGCCGTCCCGATGAGTCCCATGAGGACGTTTACCGGTTCCTGTTGCAGCGCAACGCGAAGCTCTACGGCGTTCACTACACAGTGGACAATCTCGGTGACATCTACCTGGTCGGCCGGTTCGGCAAGGAGACGATGAGCGCCGACGAGCTCGACAAGGTGCTCGGCCAGGTGCTGGAAGCGGCCGACGGCGACTTCAACACGCTGCTCGAGATCGGTTTCGCGACGTCGATCAAGCGCGAGTGGGACTGGCGCGTCTCCCGCGGGGAGTCCCTGGCCAACCTCCAGGCCTTCAAGCACCTCGTCGCGCCGGAGAAGCCGCACGAACCGGGCTTGACCGAGTCGTGACCCAGGCCGTGCAACGGCCCTGAACGGCACCTCCGTCTCCTCGCCAGCCGAACTGGAGGGAGACGCAGGATGCGGACTCGATGGAGAGCCGGGCTCGCGGTCGTGGGCGTGGCGTTCGTGCTGGCGGGCTGCTCGGCGGCTCAAGAGGGCAAATCGTCCACGGCGGACAGTGCCGGTTCCGGGCTGGTGCCGGCCGCGCCGCAGCAGGGCGCCGGCAAGTCCGGGCCGGAGAAGGTGACCCCGCCACAGCCGGGCGCCACCGAACGCAAGCTCTCGCGCAGCGCCCGGCTGGAACTGACCGCCCCCAAGGTGGTCGACGTCGTCGCGCAGGCCCGCGGCATCGCGCTGGGCGCCGGCGGCTACACCGGGCAGGAGAGCACGGGCGACGAGCTGGCGACGCTCAACCTCGCGGTGCCCGCGGACAAGCTCGACGGCGTGCTCGACCAACTCTCGCACCTGGGCAGCCGCCTGGTGAAGCGGGAGCTGAACACCCAGGACGTGACCGAGCAGGTCGTCGACGTCGAAGCACGGCTGGCGACGCAGCGGGCGTCGGTGGAGCGGATCCGCGCGTTGCTGGCGAAGGCGACGTCGGTGTCCGAGATCGCCTCCGTCGAGGGCGAGCTCACGAGCCGCGAGGCGGCGCTCGAATCACTCGAGCAGCAGCGGAACTCGCTGGCCGGCAGCGTGGCGATGGCGACCGTGGCGATGACCATCCGCAACGTCGCCGCGGCTCCGCCGCCGGCGGAGGACCACAGCGGGTTCCTCGGCGGGCTGGCCGGCGGCTGGCACGCGTTCCTCGTCTTCGGCGGCGGCCTGCTGACCGTGCTGGGTGCGCTCGCGCCGTTCCTGCTGTTCCTCGTGCCGCTGGGCTGGCTCGGCTGGTGGCTCCACCGCCGTCGCCGGACCCCGGCGCCGGAACCGGGCGAGGGCTGAGCGGAACAGGCGGGACGGCTCGAGGGAGGGGGAGTCGCGATCTCGAGCCGCCCCGCTGAAGTTCCCGCCGATCAGGACCCGGTGACGAGGGGGGTGTCAACGGGGCCGGCGGGCCGCGGCTCGGCAGGGGGGAGACGAGCCGCGGTCGATGCCCGAACCCGGCCGGGGAGTGCGTGGAATCCGGCCGCTCGGGACGTAGCCAACCTGTCAGATACCGGCGGGTAATCACAAGGCTACTGGCTAGCCCGTTCGAGTGAATTTTTGAAATGTCGATAACGGTGTGCAGTCTGGGGCCGGAATTTTGCGCGTTGTTGGCGGGCGGACTTGTCGAAGAGTGAGGTGTTACTCCGCAGTAACACACTCTGCGTAGGACGGCCGCTGCGGCGGAGGTCACCAGCCGGTTGCGGGGCGCGTTCTGGCAGGCTGTGGGGCATGGGCGAGATTGGGACGTTGGTGCTGCTGCGGCACGGGCAGAGCACGTGGAACGCGGAAAACCTGTTCACCGGCTGGGTGGACGTACCGCTTTCGGAGCAGGGCGAGGGTGAAGCCCGCCAGGGTGGCCGGTTGCTGGCCGGCGCCGGGCTGCTCCCGGACGTGGTGCACACCTCGCTGCTGCGCCGCGCGATCTCCACCGCGAACATCGCGCTGGACGCCGCCGACCGGCACTGGATCCCGGTGAAGCGCGACTGGCGCCTCAACGAGCGCCACTACGGCGCGCTGCAGGGCAAGGACAAGAAGCAGACCCTCGAAGAGTTCGGCGAGGAGCAGTTCATGCTCTGGCGCCGCTCGTACGACACCCCGCCGCCGCCGATCGACCCGAACGACAAGTGGAGCCAGGCGGGCGACCCCCGCTACGCCGGCCTCGGCGACCAGGCGCCGCTGACCGAGTGCCTGAAGGACGTCGTCGAACGGCTGCTGCCGTACTGGGAGTCCGAAATCGTGCCGGACCTGCGGGCGGGCAAGACGGTGCTGGTGGCCGCGCACGGCAACTCGCTGCGCGCGCTGGTCAAGCACCTCGACGGCATCTCCGACGCCGACATCGCGGGGCTGAACATCCCGACGGGCATCCCGCTGCGCTACGACCTCACCGAGGACCTGCGGCCGGCGAAGCCGGGCGGCGAGTACCTCGACCCCGACGCCGCCAAGGAAGCCGCCGCCGCGGTGGCGAACCAGGGCCGCTGAGTTTCCGGTCGCCGAAGGCCACGTTGCGGGACTCCGGTCCCGTGGCGTGGCCTTCGTGGTTTCCCGAGCGCGAAGAAGAATAATCGCGGCGGCATCGCGTGACCAATAGTGCATTCCCGGATCGGGGAAAATTCCGTGGGGCGGCGAGTGTGCTCACGGCGACTACGACACCACGCACGTCATCGGCTGGAGCAGTGGTGACCTGCTCGGCGTCGACGGACGCGGCTGCACTTCCTGAAGTTTCACCGGCTGATTCCCGAGGATATCGAGCTTGACCCGAAACGATTTCCGGGGCGGTGCGTGCCCGCTCCGGGATCCGCTGACGTTTCCGTTCCTGTCCTTTTATCGGAGTGGTAACGTGAAGCCGCATGAAGCGATTTTCGGTGCTCTTTCCGGTCCTGGGGGCGCTTCTGGTCCTGGGTGCCGCGTGCTCGGACCCGCCTGCCGGTGATCCGGGGGCCGCCGCTTCGCTCCCCGAACCCGTCATCCCGGCGAACCCCCCGCCGGCCCCGGCGGCCGCCGCCGAGGTGCACCTGCCGCTCGACCCGTACGTCAGGCCCGCCGAGGGCCATCAGGAAACCCTCGGGAAGGCGAAGGCCATCCTCATCACGAAGTGCATGCGGGACAAGGGATTCGCCTACCAGCCCGACGACGGCGGGAGCACCGCGCAGCCGAGCGCCCCGCTGCCCGGCTACGGGCTCAACGACCTGAAAGCCGCCCGCGAGTCGGGGTATTCGCCGCCCGGCGAGCAGGGCCGGATCCCGACGCTGGACAAGCTCGTGCGGGAACACGGCGCCGCGTGGGTCAAGGCGCTCTACGGCTTCGTGCCGCCGGACACCTCGGGCCCGGACGGCTGCCTGAGCACCGCCGTCGTGAGCGCCCCCGAGTACGACCGGCTCGACCGGGAACTGCCCGGGCGGCTCGCCGGCCAGGCGAGCGAACGGACCCGGGGCGACGGCCGGGTGGTCGCTGCGACGAGCGCGTGGAGCGCCTGCATGGCGGAGTCCGGCTACTCGTACAAGTCCCCGGCCGAGCCGCCGAAGCAGAAGTGGCCGACCCCGCCGTCGCCGGCGGAGCTCGCGACCGCGACGGCCGACGTGACCTGCAAGGCCCGGACGAATCTCGCGGGCATCTGGCTGGCCGTGCAGACCGGCTATCAGCAGACGCTGCTCGAGCGGAACGCGCCCGCGCTGAAGCAGCTCCAGGACGCCTGGCAGGCCGTGCTGAAGAACGCCGGGCAGATCGTCGCGACCGGCGGCTGAGGAGCCGCCCGCGGGCGAATCACAGCAGGCCGGCTTCGCGGGCCCGGGCCCCGGCCTGGAACCGCGACGACGCGCCCAGCAGCTCCATCAGCTCCGCCACCCGGCGCCGGTAGGTGCGCAGGCTGACGCCGAGGACCCGGGCCGCCGTCTCGTCCTTGCAGCCCGACGCCAGCTGCTCCAGGATTTCCCGCGCGCCCAGCTCGGTGAACCGCGCCTGGTAGGACTCGAGGTCGGTCGCGGCGTGCCAGGCCGCTTCGAACAGCGACTGGATGCCCTGGACCAGGTCCGGGTTGCTGATCACCGTGTAGCCGCGGACGCCGCCGACGTCGTCGCCGGCCACGATCGCGATGCGGCGGTCGAGCAGGATCGTCTCGTTGATCTCGCGTTCGGTGATCCGGATCCGGGCGCCGTGCGCGGCCACCTGCCGCAGGTGGCCGGCCAGCGCGGGGTCGAACAGCACGGCGGGCAGGTAGATCTTGCGCAGGGTCATCCCACGCGCCTGCTGCTCGCGTTCGGACGCGCTCGGGTGCGCCACCGACCACGTGTGCAGGTCGCGGGCCGCGCAGGAAATCTCCGTCGCGACCTCGAACAGGTGCGCGGTCCGCTCGAACAGCTCGGCTTCGCCGCGCACCATGACGACGTCAGTCACCTTCTCCACGTATTCCAGTGTGGCAGCAAACTGCCAAACCCGGTGGTCACGCGGGCCGCCCGGAAGGCTGGGGCCATGACCACGAACACGCTCCCCGCCGCCGCGGCGGGCACCTGGAAGCTCGGCTCCTTCGAAGTCAACCGCCTCGGGTTCGGCGCCATGCGCCTGATGTCCACTTCGGACGGTGGCATCCGTGCCCGCGAGACGTCGCTCGCCGTGCTGCGCCGGGCCGTCGAGCTCGGCGTGAACCACATCGACACGGCCGCGTTCTACTTCGCCGGCCCGCGCTCGGCGAACGAACTGATCAACAGCGCGCTGTCGCCGTACGACGACCTGGTCGTCACCACCAAGGTCGGGCCGGGCCGCGATTTCGAAGGCACCTTCTACACCGCCCGGCCCGAGCAGCTGCGCGCCCAGGTCGAAGAGAACCTGCGCGAGCTGGGCCTCGACCACCTCGACGTCGTCAACTACCGGATCGGCCAGGCCCTCGACCGCGGCACCGGCTCGCTCGCCGACGGCTTCGGCGCGCTCGCCGAACTGCGCGAAGCCGGGCTGATCCGCGAGCTGGGCATCTCCAACGTCGGCCCGGAGCACCTCACCGAGGCCCTCGCGATCGCGCCCGTCGTCTGCGTCCAGAACCAGTACGGCCTGACCGCCCGCCGCGAGGACGACGAGCTCGTCCGGATGTGCGCCGAGCGGGGGATCGCCTTCGTCCCGTTCTTCGCCGTCGCGAGCGCGACGGGGGAGGACGCGCGGGTGGCCGAGGTCGCGCGCCGCCACGACGCCACCCCGGCGCAGGTGCGGCTCGCGTGGACCCTCCACCAAGGACCGCACGTGCTCGCCATCCCCGGCACCGGCGATGTCGCGCACCTCGAACAGAACGTCGCCGCGGCCGCGCTGGAGCTCACCGAGGAGGATTTGGCGGCTCTCGAGGGGAACGGGTGAATTCGCCGGAATGTCTCGCCGGGGAATCGATCGGGTGAACGCCGCCTGAAGCCCCGGCGAACATGTCCTCCGCAGGTGTCGCGGTGCTCACGACAAGGCGGACAACGCTAGGCCGAAGGGCCACTTCTCAGCTTACGATCGGCCCGTGACCACGCCTGTTTCACTCGCATTGGCCATCGGCGCACTGGTGGCCGGTGCGGTGGCCGGTTACTTCCTGGCGCGGGCCCGCACCCGCCGGGAAGAGGTCCGGCCGCCGGGCCCGACCGTCGCCGAGCTCCTCGAACGGCTGGTCCGCTCGTCCCACAACGGCATCGTCGTGCTCAACCGGTTCGGCGACATGGTGCTGCACAACCCGCGCGCCTACGAGCTGGGCCTGGTCAAGGTCAACCAGGCCGACCCGCGGGCCCGCAAGGCCGCCGAGCAGGTCTCGGAGACCGACGAGGCCCTGGAAATCGACCTTTCGCCGCTCGAAGCGCGCGGCCGCCAGCCGGAGGCGGTGCTCGGCCAGGTCCGGCCGCTGGGCGACGGTTTCACCGTCGTCGAGGCCGTCGACCACTCCGAGGCCATCCGGCTGGAGGCCGTGCGCCGCGACTTCGTCGCCAACGTCAGCCACGAGCTCAAGACCCCGGTCGGCGCGATCGCGCTGCTCACCGAGGCCGTGCTCGACGCCGCCGAGGACGTCGCGGAGGTCCGCCGCTTCGGCGGCAAGATCCTGCGCGAGTCCACCCGGCTCGGCCAGCTCGTCACCGAGCTGATCGCGCTGTCGCGGCTGCAGGGCGCCGAACGGCTGCCCGACCTCAACGTCGTCGAGGTCGACGCGGTCGTCCGCGAGGCGCTCGGCCGCACCACGCTCTCGGCCGAGTCGGCCGACATCCGGATCACCACCGACACCCCGAGCGGCCTGCTCATCGAGGGCGACCGGACGCTGCTGGTCACCGCGCTGTCGAACCTGCTGGAGAACGCCGTCGCGTACTCGCCGGCCGGCAGCCCGGTGTCGATCTCCCGGCGGCTCGCCGACGGGATGGTCGAGATCGCCGTCACCGACCGCGGCATCGGCATCGCCGAGGACGAGCAGCAGCGCGTGTTCGAGCGCTTCTACCGCGCCGACAAGGCCCGCTCCCGCGCCACCGGCGGCACCGGTCTGGGCCTGGCGATCGTCAAGCACGTCGCGGCCAACCACGGCGGCTCGGTCGGGCTGTGGAGCCGTCCGGGCACCGGCTCGACGTTCACCCTGCGCATCCCCGCGCACGTCAGCCCCGAACCGGCCACCGAGCCGGCGCGGGCGGCCAAGACCTTGCCGGCACCGCGGCAGGAGAAGACCCCCGAGCGCACCCCCAGGCTCGTGGTTACCGGGCAGGACAGCCCAGATCATGGAGGAAACCTGTGACCAGGGTTCTCATCGTCGAGGACGAGGAGTCGTTCGCCGACCCCCTCGCCTTCCTGCTGCGCAAGGAAGGGTTCACCGCGGCCGTGGCCGGCACCGGCCAGGCCGCGCTGGAGGAGTTCGACCGCAACGGCGCCGACATCGTGCTGCTCGACCTCATGCTGCCCGGGATGAGCGGCACCGACGTCTGCAAGCAGCTGCGCCAGCGCTCCGCCGTGCCGGTCATCATGGTGACCGCGCGCGACAGCGAGATCGACAAGGTCGTGGGCCTGGAGCTGGGCGCGGACGACTACGTCACCAAGCCGTACTCGGCGCGTGAGCTGATCGCCCGGGTCCGCGCGGTGCTGCGCCGCGGCGGCGAGCCCGGCTCGGAGGGCGAGCTGGCCCCGCTGGTGCTGTCGGCCGGCCCGGTCCGGATGGACGTCGAGCGGCACGTCGTGACCGTCGACGGCGCCGACGTCTCGCTCCCGCTCAAGGAGTTCGACCTGCTCGAGTACCTGCTCCGCAACGTCGGCCGCGTGCTCACCCGCGGGCAGCTGATCGACCGGGTGTGGGGCGCGGACTACGTCGGCGACACGAAGACGCTCGACGTCCACGTGAAGCGGCTCCGCTCGAAGATCGAACCCGACCCGGGCTCGCCGCGGCACCTCGTCACGGTTCGCGGCCTGGGCTACAAGTTCGAGACGTAAGCCCGATTCGGTGCGGTATCGCCCGATATCGGCGGCCTCGGAGTCCTCGGAGGCGCGCCGGGGCGGTACCGCACCGAGTGTTGTTGGTTACATGTTCGAGACCTGACGCCAGGCCCGGTACCCTGGACCCCCGTGCGCCTAGGGGTACTCGACGTCGGTTCCAACACCGTCCACCTGCTCGTGGTCGACGCCCACCGTGGCGCCCACCCGACGCCGATGCATTCCGAGAAGTCCGTGCTCCGGCTGGCCGAGCGGATCACCCGGAGCGGCGAGCTCAGCCGGGCCGGTGCCGACGAGCTCTGCACCGCGGTCCAGTCCGCGAAGGAAGCCGCCACCCGGCTCGGCTGCGAAGAAGTCATGGCGTTCGCCACCTCCGCGGTCCGCGAGGCGAAGAACTCGGTGAAGGTGCTCGCCCGGGTGGCCGAGGAAACCGGCGTCGACCTGCAGGTCCTTTCGGGTACCGACGAAGCGAGGCTCACGTTCCTCGCCGTCCGCCGCTGGTACGGCTGGTCGGCCGGGCAGCTGCTGGTGCTCGACATCGGCGGCGGCTCCCTCGAGGTCGCGATGGGCCGCGACGAGGAGCCGGTGCTGGCCGAATCGCTGCCCCTGGGCGCCGGGCGCACCACCCGGACCCGCTTCCGGCACGACCCCCCGACGCGCTCGGAACTCGTCGCGACGTCCGCGTGGCTGGACGACCAGCTCACCGACCTCGCGCGCAAGGTCACCAAATGGGGTGAACCCGATCGGGTCGTGGCGACGTCGAAGACGTTCCGCTCCCTCGCCCGGCTGACCGGCGCGGCCCCCTCGGCGGCGGGCCCGCGCGTCCGACGTACGCTCACGGACACCGCACTGCGCCAGCTCCTGGCCTTCGTTTCGCGGATGCCTTCGGCCGATCTCGCGCAGCTCGAGGGCGTCAGCTCGAGCCGATCGCAGCAGCTCGTGGCGGGTGCGCTCGTGGCGCAGGCGACGATGCGGGCGCTCGGTGTGCCGGAACTCGAGATCTGCCCGTGGGCTCTGCGAGAGGGTGTCATCCTGCGGCGGCTGGACCATTCGAACAGCGCGGATGAGACTGGAGCCGCCCTCGTGGGGCGCTTCGGCGCACAGGAGGACCGGTGAAAGCACGCGGCTGGACTTCCCGGACGGATAACGGGCACGGTGGAGAGGTGACGGACATGCAGAGGTCGGTGTACAGCGCGCGCGGCGCCGCCGGTGGGCCGTCGGGTACCACTCCGCGAGGTGCCGGAAGCAACTCGGTGCGCGCAGGGGATCACCAGGTATGACGGACCAGACCGGAGGCGACCAGCCGCAGAAGACCGTGGCTGAGCTGCTCGCCCAGCACGGTGCCCAGGTCGACGGCGGACGCCGTCGCCGCCGGCGCGCCGCCGATGACGACGACGAACCCGCCACCCCGGAAGCCCCGCCCGGCGCCACCGGCTCGCACCGGCGGCCCGGCGTGAGCGACACCGGCCCGCAGGCGATCATCGACCGGGTGGCGTCCGAGGGCACGCCGCCCCCGCCGGCACCCCCCGCGCGGCCCGCCGGACGGCGTCGCGCCGAGCCGCCGTCCCCGCCGCCGCCCGCGCCCCGCGCGGTGCCGCAGGACTCCCAGCCGCTGCCCCGGCCGGTGCCGCCGCCCCCGGCGCGGCCCGCCCCCGGCGGTGCCGAGTCCGGCCAGTACGCCCGCCCGGTCCCGCAGGAGTCCGGGCAGTTCGCCCGGCCGCCGCAGGAATCGGGCCAGTTCTCGCGCCCGGTCGCGCCCGAGCCCGGGCCGCCGCGGCCGCCGGAGTCGGCGCAGCTGCCGGTGCCGCCGCGCGCCGCGCCGCGCCGCCAGCCCCCGCCGCCGTCCCAGCCGATGCCGGTTCCGCCGCCGCCGCCGTCGCAGCAGCTGCCGGTTCCGCCGTCGGCCGAGGAGACCCGCGCCGTGGCGCCGGTCCGGCGCCGCCCCGGTCCGCCGCCGCCGTCCCAGCAGCTGCCGGTTCCGCCGCCGCAGCCCTCGCAGCAGCTGCCGGCACCCCCGCCGCCCGGCGGCCCGCTGTCGGCCCGGCTCGACGGCCTCAACGGCACCCCGGACGCCGACATCGACGTCCCGCCGGGCCCGATGGCCGGCGGAACGTTCGCGCCGCCGCCCGCGGCTCCCGGCCGGCCGCGCCGCGCCCCGTCGCGCCGCCCGGAGCCGAAGCGCGAGGACCACACCGAGCAGTTCTCGGCGGTCCCCGACGACGAGCCGCCCGCCCCGCCGGCGCCGAAGAAGGGCAAGAAGCCCGAGCCGCCGCCGGAGCCGTCCTCGCCCGCGGGCCTGGCGAACTGGCGCAAGCGGCGGCAGAAGGAGCAGATGGAGGACACCGAGATCGGCGTGATGCCGGTGGTGCCCACCGACGCCCCCGACGACGGCTACCCCGAGGACGACTTCGAGCCCGACGACTTCGCGCCGGAGGGCAGCGGCTACCAGGCCGCCTACGAGGCGGGCCCGCCGACTGGCGCGTACCCGCCGCCGATGCCGTTCGCGCCCGGCGGCGACCGGGCTTCCCGGGCGCCGATCCCGGACGACCTCGCGCCCTACGAGCGCGAGTTCGCCGACGACTACCCGGCGGACGGCCCGGACTTCGAGCAGGACGACTACGCCTACGAGCAGGGCGAAGACTACGAAGACGACGAGTACGACGACGCGCCCGAGCCGGTCGCGGAGCCGGAACCCGCGGCTTCGCCCGGCAAGCAGTGGCTGGCCCTGGCCGGCCAGCTGGCGATGGGTGTCGTCGGCGGGGCCGCCGTCTGGCTCGGCTTCAACTGGCTGTGGGTGAACATCCCGGCGGCCGCGCTGATCGCCGCGCTGCTGGTGGTCGTCGCGCTGGTCTGGATCGTGCGGAAGATCCGCCGCGCCGAAGACCTGCAGACCACGGTGCTGGCGGTGCTGGTCGGCCTGGTGGTGACGGTCTCGCCGGCGGCGCTGCTGCTCGTCGGCCGCTGACGCCGCCGACGCCGCCGACACCGCTGACGCCCCAGCTCCCGCCCGCCGTGGCGGGGGGGGGGGGGGGGGGGTGGTGTGGTCGGGGGGGGGGGGTGGGGGTGGGTGGGGAGTCC
>NZ_JBFAZA010000005.1:28034-288704 GCF_040681595.1 Amycolatopsis sp. NPDC051716
GGCGCATCGTGCTGCCGCAGGCGATGCGGGTGATCGTGCCGCCAACCGGGAACGATACTCATTCGGGACCTCGGAGGTCCCCAATGAGTCATTCGCGACGCTCGGAGGCAGGATGGCGCGCGTGACAGACGAGCAGCCGGTCCCCGTCGGACTCAGCACGGCGTCCGTGTGGCCCCTCAAGGCGGGCACGGCCTTCGAGCTGGCCGCCGAGCTCGGCTACGACGGCGTCGAGGTGATGGTCTGGGCCGACCCGGTCAGCCAGGACGTCACGGCGCTGCGGCGCTGGTCGCGGCGCACCGGCGTGCCCGTGCTGTCGGTGCACTCGCCGTCGCTGCTGATCACCCAGCGGATTTGGTCGCCGGACCCGGTCGTGCGGCTGCGGATGTCGGTCGACGCCGCTCTCGAGCTCGGCGCGCGCACGGTCGTGGTGCACCCGCCGTTCCGCTGGCAGCGCCGGTACGGGGAGGCGTTCGGCGATCTGGTCGCCGAACTGGAGGAGTCGAGCGGCGTCGAAATCGCCGTGGAAAACATGTTCAAGGTCCGGCCGCCGGGTGGTTCGAAGAATTCGCGCGTGTCCGCGTTCCGGCCGTCGATCGATCCGACGGACGTCGGGTTCCGGCACTACACACTCGACCTGTCCCACACAGCGGCAGCCGAGATGGACGCGCTGGCGCTGGCGCAGCGGATGGGCGACGGCCTTTCGCACGTCCACTTGGCCGACGGCACCGGCGTCCCGAAGGACGAACACCTGGTGCCGGGGCGCGGTGACCAGCCCTGCGCCGAACTGCTCGAGAAGCTGGTCAGCAACGGTTTCGCCGGCCAGATCGTGCTGGAGATCAACACCCGGCACGCCGGCACCGCGGCCGAGCGCGTCCGCGATCTGGCCGAGGCGTTGTTGTTCGCGCGGTTCCACCTCGGGCAATAACGCGTCGGCATATCCACGCCCGAGTGCATTTCCGCCGGTCCAACCCGTAAAGTTCGGACCGTGAAACCGTCGCTCTCGTTGCTTGTCACCTACCCCGGTTCCCGAAATGGCGCGGACCCTTCGTGAGCGGAATGGACGGCACCGCCGTGTCCTTCGACACGGCGAGTGCGGCGCGGTCGCTGGGGGACGGCACCTTCACCGCGGTGCTGCGTGCGGAATGGGCCATCGGTTCCCACCCGCACGGGGGTTTCCTGCTCGCCCTGCTGGCCCGGGCGGCGATCGCCGCCCTGCACGAGCGCGGTGAGCCGCACGCGGAGCCGCTGGTCGTCAGCGCGGAGTTCCTGCACGCGCCCGCGCTCGGCCCGGTGCTGCTGCGCACGGACGTCCGCAAGGTCGGCCGCCGGGCCACGGTGGTCGAGGTCCGGCTGGAGCAGCGCGGCCGCAGCTGCGTCGAGGCCAGGGTGACGACGGGACGGCTCCCGATGCGCCGCCCGGAGTGGACCGACGTGCCGTCGATGCCGGCCGAGCCGCCGCCCGGGGCGCTGGCGATGGCGGAGAGCACCGAGGGGCCGTTCAACCTGGCCAAGGGGTGCGAGGTCCGCCTGGACCCGGCGACCGCGGGCTACCTGACCGGCCGCACGGGCGAGCCGCCCCGGATGCGGCTGTGGGTCCGGCCGCGGCACAGCCTGGCCGACCCGTACTTTTCGCTGCTGGCGTCCGACGTGAACCCGCCGGTGGTGATGAACCTCGGCCGCATCGGCTGGGCGCCGACGGTCCAGCTGACGGCCCTGCTGCGCACCCGCCCGGCCCCGGGCTGGCTGCGGGTGGTGGTGGAGTCGAGGTCGGTGCACGAGTCCTGGTTCGACTCCGACGCAACGGTGGTGGATGCCCAGGGCCGGCTGGTGTGCCAGGCCCGGCAGCTGGGCCTGGCCCCGGCACCGGGCGGCTGAGCGCCGGTTGGGGCGGTTCTGGGGGCGCGGCGGTGGCCCGGGTTCGGCGGCGGGCTGGTGTCGCGAATGACTCATTGGGGACCTCCGGTGTCCCGAATGAGTCATTCGGGACACCCAGCCCGGCAGCGCCGCCCGTTGCGCCGTGAGACCTCGGGCTGCCCACGCCCCGGCACCGGGCCCCTGAGCGCCGTTTGGCACGCTGGGCTCCATGACGGTCATCGCGGTGCTGGGTGCGGGCAAAATCGGTGAGGCGTTGCTCTCGGGGCTGCTGCACGGCGGCCACGAAGCCGGCGACCTCCTCTTCACCGAGCGGTACCCGGCGCGCGCCGACGAACTGACCAGCCGCTACGGCGTGCGCGGCGTCGAGGTCGAGGAAGCCGCCAAGCGGGCCGATGTGCTCGTCGTCGCCGTCAAGCCGCAGGACATCGAACCCGTTCTGGATGAGCTCGCGCCGCTGCTCGGGCCGTCGTCGCTCGTCGTGTCGCTCTGCGCCGGGCTGCCCACCTCGCTCTACGAACGGCGGCTCGCCGACGGTGTTCCCGTCGTGCGGGTCATGCCGAACACGCCGATGCTCGTCAACGAGGCCATGAGCGCCATCTCCGCCGGGCGGTACGCCACCGCCGAGCACCTCGCCGTGGTGCGGGACCTGCTCTCGCACGTCGGGCAGGTCGTCGAGGTGCCGGAAGGCCAGCAGGACGCCGTCACGGCGCTGTCCGGGTCCGGCCCCGCCTACTTCTTCTACCTGGTCGAGGCCATGATCGACGCCGGGATCCTGCTGGGCCTGCCGCGGGCGCTCGCCGGGCAGCTGATCATCCAGTCGGCCGTCGGCGCGGCGAAGATGCTCGCCGAATCCGACGAGCACCCCGTGCTGCTGCGCGAGGCCGTGACCTCGCCGGCCGGGACGACCATCAACGCCATCCGCGAGCTCGAGAAGCACGGCGTCCGCGCCGCGCTGCTGGCCGCCATCGAAGCCGCCAAGGACCGCTCCGTGGAGCTCGGGAAGGCGCACGACGAAGACTGACGCCAGCCTGATTTCCCCGGAACGGGCGATCGCCCGGGTCTTGCACGCGCGGGTGCTTGTGCGTTAGCGCTGGTAGGGGCCCATCTCGGTGACAGGCGTCGCATTAGTCCCACCAGTCCCGCTACTCTCGATAGAGCACGTGCGTGTCGATACCACAGGTGGGGAAGCCTCGTGGCGCGACACGTGTCGAAGGACGCGGTAAACATGTCTCCGAACAAAAAGGAGGATTTGCCCGCTGTCGGGCAGGTCCAGTTTCTGACGGTTGCCGAGGTGGCCACGCTGATGCGGGTCTCCAAGATGACCGTCTACCGTCTCGTGCACTCGGGTGAGCTGCCCGCCGTCAGGGTCGGGAAGTCCTTCCGGGTGCCGGAGAAAGCAGTGCACGAGTACCTCCAAGGTGCCTACTACGACGTGGGTTGATCCGGCTGCCGGGCACGCCGTGGCCAGCGGCGCGCAGCGCTACGACGTGCCCGCCGACCGGCCCGTCACGGGTGACGGGTAACCTGGAAAACCGCTCGTGCCTGTGCGCTCCACCCGTTGGACGCTGCGCCGGGCAGCGTGACCGACGTCGACCTAAGGAGCGCCCATGGGCTCTGTGATCAAGAAGCGCCGCAAGCGCATGTCGAAGAAGAAGCACCGCAAGCTGCTTCGCCGTACGCGCGTCCAGCGTCGTAAGGCTGGCAAGTAAGCCTGCTGAGTGTGACCGTGGCCCGTCCAGTCTCTGGACGGGCCACGTCCATGTGGTGGGCAGGTCCGCCCGTTCGAGTGAGGCGTTCGTCGCTTTCCGGCGAAACCGGTGTTAATAGCACGTGAGATGGGCCGGAGCTACCACTGAAGAGCGGTAACATCTCAATGGCGTCCGCGCGATGCTTCCAGTGAGTGCAGGTTCGCGCGCCTCGGGTGACCGTCCACCCCCCACATGCCCTACGCCGCAGGGAGTCGCATGCCGTCGAACATCGTGCTCGTCACCGGGGTCGCCGGCGAACTGGGCGGGAAACTGCTCGCCCGGCTGGGCAACAACCCCGACTTCGAACGGGTCATCGGTGTCGACACGGTCCCGCCGGACAAGACGGTCCTGCAGCGCATGGGCCACGCGGAGTTCGTCCGCGCGGACATCAGGAACCCGCTGATCGCCAAGGTGATCAGCACGGCCCAGGTCGACACGGTGGTGCACGCGTCCTGCACCGCGCACCCGGCCGGGCCGGGCCGCCGCACGGCGATCAAGGAAGTCAACGTCATCGGCACCATGCGGCTGCTCGCCGCGTGCCAGCGGTCGCCGCTGGTCCGGAAGCTGGTGGTCAAGTCGACGGCGGCGGTCTACGGCGCCGGCGCCCGCTCGCAGGCGGTGTTCACCGAAGACTCCGAGCTCATCCCCACCTCGACCAGCGGGTACGCGAAGGACGCCGTCGAGATGGAGGGGTACGTGCGGGGCCTGGTGCGCCGCCGCCCGGACATCACCACGACGCTGTTCCGCTTCGCCAACATCATCGGCCCCGAGACCGACACCGTCCTCGCGCGCTACTTCGCGCTGCCGGTGGTGCCGACGGTCTTCGGCTACGACGCGCGCATCCAGCTGCTGCACTCCTCCGACGCGTTGTCCGTGCTGGAGCGGGCGACCTTGACCGACAGGCCCGGCGTGTTCAACGTCGGCGCGGAAGGGGTACTCACCCTTTCGCAGGCGATCCGGCGAGCCGGCCGGGTCGAGCTGCCGATGCCGCGGAGTGTGGTGCCGTCGGTCGGCAAGGTGCTGCGCGGCGCCCGCGTGGTGGACTTCTCCGCCGACCAGGTCCGGCTGCTGAACTTCGGCCGGGTCGTCGACATCGCCAAGCTGAAGCAGGAGTTCGGGTACACCCCGCGGTGGACCACGCGTGAGGCGTTCGACGACTACATCGTCGGACGCGGGCTCCGCCCGGTGCTCGACGGCGGCAAGCTGGCCGGACTGGCCGGCAAGGTGCTCGTCGCCGCCGCGACCGGGCAGAGCCGATGAGGGATTTTTCGGGGGTCCGGGTGGCGGAGCCCCCGGCCCGGAGCGAAGCTCCGGTTGTTACAGCCAGGCCGCACGATTTGGACGACTTCGGAAGCGAGGCGGGAACGGTGGGCGGTGCCGAGGCGCAGGTCATCCCCCTGCACGGACCGGGCCGGGAGAAGCCCGAGGCGGTGACGGCGGAGCAGGACCTGCGCGAGGAGGAAGCCGCCCGGGCCGACGCGCCGGTCGTCGCCTTCCCCGGCGGCGTCGAGCAGGCGACGCCGGCCGAGCCGCTTTCGGACGCCGCGCGGTCGGCGCTCGGCTTCCTCCGCGACCGGCTGACCGGTGACTACACCGTCGACGAGTTCGGCTTCGACGCCGAGCTCACCGAGGCGGTGTTCCTGCCGCCGCTGCGCGCGCTGTACCAGAAGTGGTTCCGCGTCGACACGCACGGCGTCGAGAACCTCCCGGCGGCCGGCGGCGCGCTGCTGGTGTCCAACCACTCGGGCACGATCCCGCTCGACTCCCTGATGACGGCGGTGGCGGTCCACGACGAGACCGGCGGCCGGCACCTGCGTGGCCTCGGCGCGGACCTGGTGTTCCAGGTGCCGCTCGTGGGGTCGTTCGCCCGCAAGTCCGGCCAGACGCTGGCCTGCCACGCGGACGCCGAGCGCCTGCTGCGCAAGGGCGAGCTGGTCGGGGTGTGGCCGGAGGGCTTCAAGGGCGTCGGCAAGCCGTTCGCTTCCCGCTACAAGCTGCAGCGCTTCGGCCGCGGCGGTTTCGTGTCGGCCGCGTTGCGCGCCGGCGTGCCGATCATCCCGGTGTCGGTGATCGGCGCCGAGGAGATCTACCCGAAGCTCGGTGACATCAAGGTGCTGGCCCGCATGCTGGGGCTGCCGTACTTCCCGGTGACGCCGTTCTTCCCGATGCTGGGCCTGCTGGGCGCGGTCCCGCTGCCGACCAAGTGGAGCATCGAGTTCGGCGAGCCGATCGCGACGGACTCCTACGGCCCGGACGCCGTCGACGACCCGATGCTGGTGTTCCAGCTGACCGACCAGGTGCGGGAGTCGATCCAGCAGACGCTGTACCGGCGGCTTTCGCAGCGGAAGTCCGTCTTCCGCGGCTGAGCCGGCCACTCCGGCCCGAGGAGGTGCTCTATCCTCTCCGGGCCAGGAGGTGCAGATGGCCACCGAGGACGCGCGTCGCCGGTACCCGGTCGAGCGCGCCCGGGCCGCGCTGGACGCGCTCGAACGCCTCGTCGGCGGCATGGGCACCGCGATACTGGCCGTGGCCGCCCTGTTGTGGCTGCTCGGCTCGGCCGTGCTGTGCCTGGCCGGGATCGGCCTGCTGCTGGTCCCGGTGGGGCTGCGGCTGCTGCGCGTCGTCGCGGACCGGGAGCGGGCGCGGCTGGACATCCTGCCTCCGCCGCCGGTGCCGCGCGGGCTGCGTGCCGCCCTCGCCGACGGCACCGTCCGGCGCGAGCTGGGCTGGCTCAGCTGCCACAGCACCTTCGGGCTGCTCCTCAGCCTGGCCGCCCTCACGCTGGCCGTCGACGTCATGCACGACGCGTCGTTCCCGGTGTGGTGGTGGTTCGTCTCGCCCGGCGACGCCACGCCGGCCCAGGGGTTCTTCACGGCGACGGACTGGGGTGACGCCTTCGCGGTCTGCCTGTTCGGCGTCGCGACACTGGTCGTGTCGGTGCTGGTCACGCCGCTGCTGGCCCGGTTGCAGGAGTGGCCGGGACTGCGGCTGCTGGCACCCCACCGCGGGACCGACCTCGCGCTGCGCGTCGCCGAGCTGACCGCCACGCGCGCGGCCGCGCTGGACGCCCACGCCGTCGAACTGCGGCGGATCGAACGGTCGCTGCACGACGGGACGCAGAACCGGCTCGTCGCGGTGAACGTGCTGCTCGGTGCGGCGAAGCGGGCGTTGACGCGGGATCCCGCGGCGGCCGAGGAGATCCTCGAGCGCGCCCAGGACGCCGGCGAGCAGGCGCTCGCCGAACTGCGTGCGGTGGTGCGCAGTATCCTCCCGCCGGTGCTGACCGAACGCAGCCTTCCCGACGCGCTCACCGCGCTGGCCGCCGACTGCCCGGTGACCTGCCGGATCGACGCCGACCTGCCGGGCCGGCCGGCCGTCTCGGTCCAGGTGACGGCCTACTTCGTGGTCGCCGAGGCGCTCACGAACGTCGCCAGGCACAGCGGGGCGAGCACGGCGACGATCCGGCTCCGCGGCGAGCGGGACCGGGTGCACGTGGAGGTCAGCGACGACGGCCGCGGCGGGGCGCACGAGGACACCGGGTCCGGGCTGACCGGCATCCGGCGCCGCGTCGAGGCCCACGACGGGTCGTTCGCACTGGCCAGCCCGGCCGGCGGCCCGACGACGCTGAGGGTGAGCCTGCCGTGCGGATCGTGATCGCCGAGGACGACCTCCTGCTGCGCGAGGGGGTCGCGATGCTGCTGCGCGCCGAGGGCGTCGACGTGCGGGCGGCGGTGGCCAACGCGGTCGACTTCCTGGCGGCGGTGGACGAACACGCACCGGATCTGGCCATTGTGGACGTCCGGATGCCGCCGACGCACACGGACGAGGGCATCGTCGCGGCCGTCGAGGCCCGCCGGCGGCAACCCGGCCTCGCGGTGCTGGTGCTGTCCGCGTACGTCGAGCAGGCGTTCGCCACCGAGCTGTTCACCGACGGCGGCGCCCGGCTCGGCTACCTGCTGAAGGAACGCGTCGGCCGGGTCGAAGAGTTCTTGGAGGCCCTGCACCGGATCGTGGACGGCGGCACGGTCATCGACCCGGAGGTGGTCGCCCAGTTGCTGACGCGCAGCCGCCCGGACAACCGGCTCGGCCGCCTCAGCGCCCGGGAACGTGAAGTCCTGGCGCTGATGGCGGAGGGCTTGGGCAACAGCGCGATCGCCGAGCGGCTCGTCGTGACCGACGGCGCGGTGCACAAGCACATCCGCAGCATCTTCGCGAAGCTGGACCTCGCTCCGGCCGACCGGGCGGACCGGCGGGTGACCGCGGTGCTGCACTACCTGCGGGACACCGCCCGCTTGGGTGGGTGACGGGTTCCGGGTGGCGGTGGCCCGCGGCTTGCGGCCGGCATCGCGGGCCGGGTGGGGCCGGGATGCCGGCCGCGCTCCTCGCCCGCCGGGTAAGCCGACGGCTTCTGCCGTGGCGCGCCGGTAGCTGCGCCCGGCCGACCGGGCGGACCGGCGGGTGACGGCGGCTCAGGTGGTGACTTCCGCCCGCCGGTACCCGAGCCGGCCTCGGGTGGCGATCAGCACGACGAGGGCCACCGCCGTGGACGCCAGCAGGAAGGCGTCCGACGTGTCGTGGATCGAGTGGCCCGGGAACATCTCCGACCACGCCAGCGAGAAGAAGTTGTTCACGCTCGTGTGCAGCAGCATCGCCAGCGGCAGGCTCTGGCCGGTGCGGTTGAACACCCACGTCATGATGATGCTGAACGTGACGCAGGTGGCGATGAACTCCACCGGCGTCAGCCAGGTGATGTCCGGCCAGCCGCCCCACTCGGTGAAGAACAGCGGCAGGTGCCACACGCCCCACAGCGGGCCCAGGATCATCGTGCCGCCCAGGGGCCCGTAGCGGTGCTGGAGCCGGGGGAGGGCGAAGTCCCGCCAGCCCGGCTCCTCGGCCAGGCCCGTCGTGAGCATCTGCAGGACCAGGCCCGGCAGGTAGGCCACCAGCGTCGCCACCGCCGGCACCAGGGGCTCCTGCTCCCACAACGCCATCGTGGCGATCGTCAGCAACGCGGGCACGCTGAGCACCACCCCGACGTACCAGAGCCAGCTGACGCGCCACTTGAACAGCCGCGCGGTCCAGCGGCGGAGCCCGGTGCGCCCGTCGGCGACCGCCGTCACGAGGAACGCCGCGCCGATCGGGCCGAGGTACGCGCCCGGCAGGACGCCGGCGAACTGCGCCGTGCCGAGCACCTCCGGGAAGCGGAAGTGCAGGACGCCCAGCCCGTTGCCGGACAGGATGTACGGCGTCCACGCGAGCCAGCTGAGCAAGTTGGCCAGCACGAAGAACGACGTCAGCGGGCGGCGGCGGATGCGGTCCCGCCACCCGGTTCCGCCGTCGGTCTGTTCTTCTCCGATGTCCACACGGGTCGCCACCGCACTGCCCTTCGCCGAAGCTGCTTTTCCGATGCGGAAAGCACATCAGCCGGCGGCGGCCGGGTCATTCCCGCGCGCACCCGAAAGGTGGTAGCGCAGGCGCTACCGGCGGCGGTAGGCCATGCCCGCCGCCACGGCGCCGGCCAGCGCCCCGGCTCCGAGCACCGAAGGCACGCCGATCTTCGCCGCCTTGCGGCCGGTCCGGAAGTCGCGGATCTCCCAGCCGCGGGCCCGGGCCACGTCCCGCAGGCCGCCGTCCGGGTTGACCGCCACCGCGGTGCCCACCGCCGACAGCATCGGGATGTCGTTCGCCGAGTCCGAGTACGCCGTGCAGCGCTTGAGGTTCAGGCCCTCGCGGGAGGCCAGGGCCCGCACCGCGTGGGCCTTCGCGCGGCCGTGCAGCAAGTCCCCGACCAGGCGGCCCGTGTACACGCCGTCGCGGGTCTCCGCGACCGTGCCCAGCGCCCCGGTGAGGCCCAGGCGGCGGGAGATGATCGCCGCCAGCTCGATCGGGGTGGCCGTCACCAGCCAGACGCGCTGGCCCGCGTCCAGGTGCATCTGGGCCAGCGCGCGCGTGCCGGACCAGATCTTGTCCGCCATCAGCTCGTCGTAGATCTCTTCGCTGATCGACGTCAGCTCCGCCACCGTGCGGCCGGCCACAAAGGACAGTGCGCGCTCGCGGTGGGTCTTGATGTCCTCTTTGTTCTCACGGCCGCCCAGCCGGAACTTGATCTGGCCCCAGACGAACCCGGCCAGGTCCGACGACGTGAAGAACTTCCGCGCCGCGAGCCCGCGGGCGAAGTAGAAGATCGACGCGCCCATCATCATCGTGTTGTCGACGTCGAAGAACGCGGCCGCGGTCAGGTCCGGCGGGGCCGGCGGGGCGGGGGGCTCGGCGGCTTCGGAGACCACGCGGGCGTGGGCGGCCTCGGCCGACGCTTCGCCCGCGAGCGCGGCGAGCCGTTCCAGCTCCTGACTCTTATCCCTGCCACGCCAAGCTGACACGCACACCGCCTCCACGTCTGCCCACGTCTGGCCACGTTCCTGGGAACGTCCGGGTCCTTCGCACAGCGTAGCGAGCCGCCCACCGCGCCGTCGCAGGTGTGGGCGGGACCTCAGCCGATCACGATCGGCGGCAGGCCCGGCAGCAGCGGCGGGATCGACACCAGCGGCGGCGGGGGTGTGGTGGTGGTCGTCGTCGGCGGCCGGGAGGTCGTCGACGGCTGGCCGAACACCGGCGGCGGCGTCACCCCGCCGGTCGGCGCGGGGATGCCCGGGGTAGCCGCGGCGTCCGACGGGGGCAGCTGCGTGCCCGTCACGGCCGGTGCCGTGCCTTCCTGCGACGAGGGCGAGACCGACGCCGACGTCGGCTGGCTGCCGGCGGACGGGACGGGCCGCTGCGTGCACTCGCCGGTCGCCGGGAGCGGGCCCAGCTCGTCGGACGTGCCGGTGGTGATGCGGTAGCAGTTCATCCGCGCGACCAGGCCGCTGGTGCGCTCCTGGACCTTGCCGAGCAGGTCCCGGACGTCGCCGAACACCGGCGCCGCGTCGGCCGGGAGCGGCTGCGCGCCCAGCCTCGCCGCCTGGTTGCGCGCCCACAGCCGGACGTCGGACAGCGCCTGCGTGCCGCCGCCGTCGCTGGTCGCCGCGGCGGACATCTGGGCGACGCCGGCCCGCAGGTCGGCGGCGAAATCGTCGTACGCGGTCCGGTAGTCGGCTTCGCTCGCGTCCTCGGTGGCCAGCTCGCCGAGCTCGGTGATCCGGTTGGTGGCGAATTCGAGGTGCTTGCGCGCCTTCTCCTGGTCACCGAACGTCAGGCCCAGCGCGGTCGACTCGCCGGCGCGCTTCACGGTGTAGAGCGGGTCGCCGGGCAGCGCGGTGCGCGAGAGCACCAGCGTCAGCCCCGAGAGGACGAGGACGAGGAACAGCGCGGCGGCCACCAGGTCGGCGGTCCGCGGCCGCCACCTCCGACGTGGGGTGGTGGCCGCCGCCGTCTCCAGGCGGCCGGCGATCTCCGCGCGGATCCGCTGCCGGGTTTCCAGGTCCGGGGACCCGGCCGTACCGAGTTCGCGCAGCGCGCCGACGAGCGCGAGTTCGTCGGCGAACTCGCCGTCGCGGCGCACCGGCGACGGTTCCAGGGCGCGCGCGAACCGCTCGCTCTCGGCTCGCTCACGCGCAAACCTCACGGCGCTGCTCTCCATCCCGGGCTTCGGCCGGCCTGACACCGGTCTGCGTGGGGTAACGATCCAGAAGCCGTCAGGGTTACCGGTTTCGGCCGACGAACGGAAAAGTTCGCGGGTTCAGCGCAATCCGGTGGGCAGAAGTTGTGCCAATCGGCGCACGGCGCGGTGCTGGAGCGCCTTGATCGCCCCTTCGTTGCGGTTCATGATCTCGGCCGTCTCGGCCACGGACAGGCCCTGCAAGAACCGCAGGACGATGCATTCCCGCTGGTCTTCGCCCAGTTCGGCGACGCAGCGCAGCAGCTCGGCCCGGGTGGCGCGGCTGATCGCCTCCTGCTCGGGGCCCACCTGGGCGGTCGCGCCGACGGTGAAGGGTGCCGAACCGGGCTCGGTCACCTCGTCGGTGACCACCTCGAGCTTGAACCGGCTCGACTTCACGTGGTCGAGCACGAGGTTGCGGGCGATGGTGACGAACCAGGCGCCGACGTCACGGCCCTGGTAGCTCACCGACGTGATGCGGCGCAGCGCGCGCAGGAACGTCTCGCTGGTGACGTCCTCGGCGAGGTCGCGGTCGCCGAGCCGGAACAGCACGTACCGGTAGACGACGTCGACGTACCGGTCGTAGAGCCGGCCGAAGGCGGACGTGTCGCCGTCCTGTGCGGCCCGCACCAGGTCCCAGGCCTCGGCCTTCGCCGCCTCGGCGCGCTCGTCGTCGGCCGCCTGCCTGCTCAGCGGCACGGCCGACGTCCGTCCGAAGACGCGCTCGGCGAACATGAAGACGGGCCCGCGGCTGACGGCGGTCGGGACGGTCATCGGGCGGCACCTCCGGCGGTGGCTTCGGCCCAGCGGGCCTCGGTACCCCCGGAACCCGGATGAGCAGGGGCCGGCCGGCTCGCGTGCCCCACGACCTCGTGGGCAGGCAAGTTCCTCACGGCGACTCCCTCTCTCCGGTCGCGACGGTGATCAACACCACCGGCGCGACGCAGTGCAGCATACGTGTTGTTACCGCTAAGTAGGTAGTGGTTCCGGGGTTGCGCAGACGCGACGCTCGCGGTCAGCACCCATGACGTCGCTTCAGATGACAGACTTGCAACGGTTGGCGCGGGGCGAGGAGAGGTGGGTCGCGGGTGAGTGCTCCAGAGGGGACGCAGCCGGGGGTCGGCGGGCTGCTCACACGGGCCGCGGCCACGTGGCCGGAGCACCCGGCCGTGCTCGAGACCGGCACCGGACGCGGCCTGACCTACCGCCAGGTCGACGCGGCCGCCCAGGCCCAGGCCCGCAGGCTGGCGGACGCCGGCGTCGCGCCGGGGGACCGGGTCGGGGTGCGGCTGCCGACGTCGGTGGACTTCGTGGTCGCCTTCTTCGGCGCGCTGCGGGCGGGGGCGGTCGTCGTGCCGCTGTCGCCGCAGGTGCCCGGGCCCGAGCTCGCGAAGCTGCTCGAGCACAGCGGCGCGAAGGTCGTCGTCCAGCGCGACGCGGATGAGGACCTCCCCGACGGCGTGAGCGGTCTCACGCCCGTGGGTGACCCGGACGGAGGAGGCGAGTTCGCCGACGCCGGCCGGTCCGGGGAGGACATCGCGGTCGTTTCCTACACCTCCGGCACCACTGGGCCGCCGCGCGGGGTGATGCTGTCGCACCGGGCCCTGCTGGCCAACCTCGAGCAGATCAGCGGGGTCGAAGGGGTCCTCGAACACGACGACCGGGTGCTGATCACCATCCCGCTCTTCCACGTCTACGGCCTCGGGCCCGGCCTCCTGCAGGCGGCCGCCGTGGGCGCTACCGCGGTCCTCTCGGAGCGCTTCGAAGCCCAGCGGACGCTGGACGACTGCGCCGAACACCGCGTCACCTCGATCACCGGCGTCCCGACGATGTACGGGGAGTTCGCCGCGCTGGGCGCCGACGAGCTCCGCCGCGGCCTGGCCACCGTGCGGCGGATGACGTCGGGTGCCGCGCCGCTGCACCCGAAGGTGCTGGGCGCGATCCGCGAGGCCACCGGCCTCGACGTCTACGAGGGCTACGGCCTCACCGAATGCGCCCCGGTGGTGACGTCGACGCTGGTCACCGGCTACCCGAAGCCGGGCTCGGTCGGCCGGCCGCTGCCCGGGATCGAGCTGCGGCTGGTGGACAGCGACGGCACCGACCAGGCCGTGCCGCTCGACCCGGACGACGTCGACGACGTCTTCGAGGCCGAGGGCGAGACCGGGCTGGTGTCGATCCGCGGCGCCAACCTGTTCTCCGGCTACTGGCCCGACGGCGGCCACGGCCCGGACGCCGAGGGCTGGTTCCGCACCGGCGACGTCGGCTACCTCGACACCGACGGTGACCTGCACCTGGTCGACCGGGCCAACGACCTGATCATCGTAAACGGCTTCAACGTCTTCCCGCGCGAGGTGGAGGAGGTCATCGGGCAGCTGCCGGAGGTGGCCGAGGCCGCGGTCGTCGGCGTCGTCGACGAGCGCAGCGGCGAAGCGGTCAAGGCGGTCGTCGTGCCGGCGGCCGGGGCGGCGCTGTCCGAGCAGCAGGTCGCCGACCACTGCGCGGCCCACCTGGCCGGGTACAAGGTGCCGCACCTGGTCGAGTTCGCCGAGTCGCTGCCGCACTCGGCCACCGGGAAGCTGCGCCGCCTGCGGTTGCGGTAGGTGCGGTAGGAAGGACGGCATGGCGCACGAAGTGACGGTGATGGGCCGGGACGGTTGCCACCTCTGCGAGGTCGCGGAGGCCGACGTCGCCCGGATCTGCGGCGAGCTCGGCGTCGCCTGGACGGCCGAGGACGTCGACACCGACCCGGAGTGGCGCGCGGAGTACGGCGACCGCGTCCCGGTGATCCTGGTCGACGGCGCCGAGCACGGGTACTGGCGCGTCGAAGAGGACCGGCTCCGGCGCGCGCTCGCCTGACCCCGGCGGTGAGCCGTAACACGTCCGTAAGCCACCTCGGGCCGCCGCGGCGGCCGCGTGCTCCGAAGATGGAGACGTGAGCACTCTGCAGGACGCGCCGCCCGAGGCGCCGCGTCGGCTTTCGCTACCGGTCGCGACGCTGATCGGCCTCCTCGCGCTGGCCGCCGCCCTCGGCGTCGGCCACCTGGTCGCGGGCTTCGTCGGGTACACGGCGTCGCCGTTCATCGCGGTGGCCAACTACGTCATCGACCACAGCCCGACCGCCATCGTGAAATGGGCCGAGCGGACGCTGGGCACCTGGGACAAACCGGTGCTCAAGCTCGGGCTCGCGGTCGTGCTGGTGCTGTTCGCGCTGGTCGCCGGGCAGCTTTCGCGCCGGACGCCGCGGGCCGGACAGGTGCTCGTCGTGCTCCTCGGTGCCGCCGGGGTCGCGGCCGTCTACGTGCGCAGCGACCTCGGGCAGGTTTCGCTGCTCGCGCCGGTCGCCGCCCTGGTCGCCGGGCTCGCGGTGTTCACCTTCCTGCACCGGCTCGCGCTGCCGGTGGACGTCGTCGACGAGCGGGGTTTCGACCGCCGCAAGTTCCTGCGCGCCGGGGTCGGCGTCGCCGCGGGATCGGGGATCGCGGCCGTCGCCGGCCAGGTCACCGGGACGAGCTCGAACGCCGAGGACTCGCGGGCCGCCGTCGGGCCGCTCGTCCCGGCGCGCACGGCGCCGCCGCTGCCCGCGGACGCCGACTTCGCGAAGCTCGGCTCACCGCCGTTCATCACGCCGAACGCGGACTTCTACCGCATCGACACCGCGCTGATCGTGCCGCAGCTGCGCACCGAGGACTGGAGCCTGCGCATCCACGGGATGGTCGACCGCGAGGTGAAGTTCTCCTACGCCGACATCCGCAGCCGGCCGCTGGTCGAGCGCCGGGTGACGCTGACGTGCGTGTCCAACGAGGTCGGCGGGCCGCTGATCTCGAACGCGACCTGGATCGGCGTGGACCTCGTCGACCTGCTCGAGCAGGCCGGCGTGCAGCCGGGCGCGGAGCAGATGTTCGCCACCAGCGTCGACGGCTGGACGTGCGGCACGCCGGCGAACGTCGCCCTCGACCCGGATCGCGGCGCGATGCTGGCGATCGGGATGAACGGCCAGCCGCTGCCGGTCGAGCACGGCTTCCCGGCCCGGATCGTCATCCCCGGCTTGTACGGCTACGTGTCGGCGACGAAGTGGGTCGAATCGCTCGAATTCACCCGGTGGGACGCCCGGCAGGCGTACTGGCTGAGCCGGGGGTGGGCCGAGCAGGCGCCGATCAAGACCGAATCGCGGATCGATTCGCCGCACGGGTTCGCGGGCGTCACGGCGGGCAAGGTCCGGCTGACCGGCACGGCGTGGGCGCAGCACACCGGCATCGCGAAGGTCGAGGTCCGGCTGGACCAGGGCCCGTGGCAGCCGGCGACGCTGGCCGCGGAGGTGAGCAAGGACACCTGGCGGATGTGGTGGATCGAGCTCGACGTGCCGAAGGGGACGCACCAGGCGTCGGTCCGGGCCACCGATCAGGACGGCTACACGCAGACGGAGAACCGGGCGGACCCGGTCCCGGACGGCGCCACCGGCTGGCACTCGGTCACCCTCGACGCCCGCTGACGCGCACGGGGCGACCAGTGCGCCGCAGCCGTTCACCGGGCCCGGTGCGCCGCTCGCCGCGCGGCCGGGGCCGCGCCGCCGGGCGGCAGTCGATCACCGCCGATCCGCGCCGGACGCGGAAGTGCCTGCCGGACAAGGATTCTGACGCCGTGTCGTGATCGCCGTCGCCCTCCCGCCGCCCCGGAACCGCCTCCGACCAGTGACTTTGTGCGTGCGTTCACAAGTGGTCTACCGTAGGGCCATCGCCCGGAGCGAGCCGGTATCGAACCGGACTCCGGGTCCTGGGTCAAGACACAGTTCCGAATGGCGATGGCCGCCAGACGTGCACAGCGGGCAGGAGACTACGGCGTGGTGACACAGCGGGGGAGGCGCGACGCGGCGGACTCCCCGGGCCGGGCGCCCCGGCGTCCCCGCCGGCCGGCCGGCCCCGACGCCGACAACGCTCCCACCGCCGAAATGCCCGCGGTACCGGCGGGAGAGCCGGGCCGCAACGGGGATGCCCCCGAGGCCGTCCGGGCGAAGTCCATTCCCGAGGCCGCCGTCGCGCGGCTGGCCGTCTACCTCCGGGTGTTGTCCGGAATGTCGGAACAGGGCGCGACGACCGTTTCGAGCGAAGAGCTGTCGCAGGCCGCGGGCGTCAATTCCGCGAAGCTGCGCAAGGACCTCTCCTACCTGGGCTCCTACGGCACCCGCGGCGTCGGCTACGAGGTCGGCGTGCTGGTCAGCCAGATCGAGCGCATCCTCGGCCTCACCCGGCAGCACAAGGTCGCCGTGGTCGGGATCGGCAACCTGGGTCACGCGCTGGCCAACTACGGCGGCTTCCCGGGGCGCGGCTTCCCGGTCGAAGCGCTGTTCGACCTGGACGCGGACCTGATCGGCGTGCCGGTCGGCGGGCTCCCGGTCTCGCACATGGACGACATCCCCCGGATCTGCGCCGAGCGAGGCATCTCCATCGGCGTGATCGCCACCCCGCCCACCGCGGCGCAATCGGTGTGTGACCGGCTGGTCGCGGGCGGTGTCCAGTGCATCCTCAACTTTGCTCCCGTCGTGCTGCAAGTTCCGGCTCACATTGAGGTCCGGAAAGTGGATTTGGCCGTGGAGCTGCAGATACTCTCGTTCCATGTGGCCCGCCGAGCGGACAGTGAAGGCCTAGCCGCCGGTAATCAGGGCAATTCCGGATTACCCGGTGCGGTTCTCCCGTCCGACAATGGAAACGGCAGGCGGAACGGCACGGGTCCGGACGGCGGACGGGAAATGGTGGTGCGCTCATGAGCGTGTTGGCGGTCGGTCTCTCGCATCGGAGTGCGGAGCTGAGCACGCTCGAGCGCGTCGCGGTGCCGGTGCCCGAGATCGGCAAGATCCTCGACGAACTGCAGCAGGCCGAGCACGTCAGCGAGGTCATGCTCGTCTCGACCTGCAACCGGATCGAGGTCTACGCGGTCGTCGAGACCTTCCACGGCGGCCTCAACGACGTCTCCGAAGTGCTCGCCCGCCAGGCCGGGATGACGCCCGCCGAGCTCTACGACAGCCTGTACGTGCACTACGCCGGCGCCGCCGTCGAGCACCTCTTCTCCGTCACCTCGGGCCTGGACTCGATGGTCGTCGGCGAGACCCAGATCCTGGGCCAGGTCCGCTCCGCCTACGCCACCGCGCGCGAGGCCGGCACCGTCGGCCGCACGCTGCACGAGCTGATCCAGACCGCGCTGCGCGTCGGCAAGCGCGTGCACACCGAGACCGGGCTCGACCAGCTCGGCGCGTCGGTCGTCTCCGAAGCGCTCGCCGCGGCCGGGGACGTCACCGGCAAGCACGCCGTCATCGTCGGCGCCGGCTCGATGGGTGCGCTGAGCGCGTCGCAGCTGCGGAAGGCCGGGATCGGCGAGATCACCGTGGCCAACCGCACCGACGCCCGCGCCCGCCGGCTCGCCGCGAACGTCACCGAGCAGGGCGTGCCGGCCCGGGCGGTCCCGCTGTCCGCCGTCGCCGGCACGGTCCGTGACGCCGACATCGTCATCTGCTGCACCGGCGCGCAGGACGCCGTCTTCGGCCCCGGGCACGTGCTGCCGCGCGGCGGCCGGGACCTCGTCGTCTGCGATCTGGGCCTGCCCCGGGACGTCGACCCGGCGGTCGGCGAGCTCGCCGGTGTCCGGGTGGTCGACCTGGCCACCATCCAGCGCCGGATGCGCGAGGCCGGGACGCCGACCACCGAGCGCCAGACCGCCAAGGCGACCGGGATCGTCCTCGACGAGGTGCGCGACTACCTCGCCGGGCAGCGCAGCGCCGAGGTGACGCCGACCGTGACCGCGCTGCGCCGCCGCGCGGCCGAGGTCGTCGACGCCGAGCTGCTGCGGCTCGACAACCGCCTGCCCGGCCTGGACGGCGCCGTCCGCGAAGAGGTCGGCCGCACGGTCCGCCGGGTGGTCGACAAGCTGCTGCACGCGCCGACGGTGCGGGTCAAGCAGCTGGCCGCCGAGACGGCCGACACCGACTACGCGAACGCGTTGCGAGAACTGTTCTGCCTCGACCCGCAGGCGCCCGCCGCGGTGGCGAGCCCGAAGCCCCCACCAGAGAAGAAGTAGTAGTGACCAGAGTCATTCGTATGGGTACGCGCGGTTCGAAGCTCGCGCTCACCCAGACCGGGACCGTCGCCGACGCCCTGCGCGCCACCGGCGTCGAGGTCGAGATCGTCAAGGTGACCACCCCCGGCGACAAGTCGCTGGCGCCGATCGCGACGATCGGGGTCGGCGTGTTCACCTCCGCGCTGCGGGAAGCCTTGCTGCGCAACGAGGTCGACGTCATCGTCCACTCCTACAAGGACCTGCCGACGGCGCCGGAGCCCGGGATCACGCTGGCCGCCGTGCCGCCCCGCGAAGACCCGCGGGACGCGCTGATCGCGCGCGACGGGCTCACGCTGGGTGAGCTGCCGCCGGGTTCGACGGTGGGAACCGGGGCCGCGCGGCGCACCGCGCAGCTGCGTGCGCTGGGTCTCGGTTTGGAAATCGTGCCGATTCGCGGCAATATCGACACCCGCATGCGCAAGGTGACCGACGGCGAGCTCGATGCCGTGGTGCTGGCGCGTGCCGGACTGGCCAGGGTCGGACTGGTCGAGGCGATCACCGAGACCCTCGACCCGATCCAGATGCTGCCCGCACCCGCGCAGGGTGCGCTGGCGGTGGAGTGCCGGGCCGCCGACGTGGACCTGGAGCAGCTGCTCCGGTCCACTTTGGACGACGAGGGCACGCGGGCCGCGGTGACGGCCGAGCGGGCCCTGCTGGCCGCGCTCGAGGCGGGGTGCAGCGCGCCGGTGGGCGCGCTCGCCGAGATCGTCGAAGATCTCGACGCCGAGGGCAAGGTCGTGGAACGGATCTCGCTGCGCGGCACCGCCGCGGTCGAGGGCGAGGAAGGTGCGGTGGACATGGTCCGGGCCATCGCACTGGCCGACAAGGACCAGGCCGCCCAGCTGGGCAAGGACCTGGCCGCCGAGCTGCTGGACCTCGGAGCCGGAGCCCTCTCCGGCCCCGCTCAGTAGCGCTCTCGCGAGCGCTTTCGAAGACGTAGGAGACCTGCGGCCATGCGAGCGTGCACGGTCGCCGCAAGAGGAGAAACGCACAGATGACCCCCGCGCGAAAGACCACCGGGCGCGTAGCGTTCGTGGGCTCCGGCCCCGGCGACGCCGGCCTGCTCACGGTCCGTGCCCAGGAGCTGCTGACCAAGGCCGAGGTCGTGGTGACCGACCCCGACGTGCCGCAGTCCGTGCTCGCCATGGCGGCCGAGGGCGCCGAGGTCCGGCCCGCCGTCGGCGAGGCCACCGAGGTCGCCAAGGACCTGACCACCGAAGCCAAGGCCGGCCGGCTGGTGCTGCGGCTGGTCGCGGGCGACCCGCTGACCACCCCGGCCGTGGTGGCCGAGGTCCAGGCGGTCGCGCGCACGAGCGCCGTGTTCGACGTCATCCCGGGTGTCTCGCCGGCCGCGGCCGTCCCCGCGTACGCGGGCGTCGCCCTGGGCGGCACGCACACCGAGGTCGACGTCCGCGGCGACGTCGACTGGGCGGCCCTGGCCGCCGCGCCCGGCCCGCTGGTGCTGCACGCGACGTCGGCGCACCTGGCCGAGGCCGCGTCCGCGCTGACCGGCAACGGCGTCCCGGCGTCGACTCCGGTCGCGGTCACCGCGAACGGCACCATCAACACCCAGCGCACCCTCGACACCACGCTCGAGAAGGTCGCCAACGACGCCGGCGAGCTCGTCGGGCCGCTGATCGTCACGATCGGCCAGGCCGCCGGGCAGCGCTCGAAGCTGTCGTGGTGGGAGTCGCGGGCGCTTTACGGCTGGAAGGTCCTGGTGCCGCGCACCAAGGAGCAGGCCGGCGAGATGGCCGAGCGCCTGCGCGGCCACGGCGCGACCTCGCACGAGGTGCCGACCATCTCGGTCGAACCGCCCCGCAGCCCGGCCCAGATGGAGCGTTCGGTCAAGGGCCTGGTCGACGGCCGCTACCAGTGGATCGTCTTCACCTCCACCAACGCGGTCCGCGCGGTGTGGGAGAAGTTCGAGGAGTTCGGGCTCGATGCTCGTGCGTTCTCCGGCGTGAAGATCGCCTGTGTGGGTGAGTCGACGGCGGCGAAGGTGCGCTCGTTCGGCATCATCCCGGAGCTGATCCCGTCGGGCGAGCAGTCGTCCGAGGGGCTGCTGGCCGAGTTCCCGCCGTACGACGACGTGCTCGACCCGGTCGACCGCGTGCTGCTGCCGCGGGCCGACATCGCCACCGAGACGCTGTCGGCCGGCCTGCGCGAGCGCGGCTGGGAGATCGACGACGTGACGGCCTACCGGACCGTCCGGGCCGCCCCGCCGCCCGCCGAGACCCGCGAGATGATCAAGACCGGCGGGTTCGACGCGGTCTGCTTCACCTCGTCCTCGACCGTGCGGAACCTGGTCGGCATCGCCGGCAAGCCGCACACCCGCACGCTGGTCGCGTGCATCGGCCCGAAGACCGCCGAGACCGCGGTGGAGTTCGGGCTCCGGGTCGACGTCCAGCCGGAGAAGGCGGACGTCCCCCACCTGGTGGACGCGCTGGCCGAGCACGCCGCGCGGCTGCGCGCGGAAGGTGCCCTGCCGCCGCCGCGCAAGGCGAAGCGGGCCCGCCGCTCCTGAGGTTCTTCACGACGAAGGCCGCCCCGACCCGGGGCGGCCTTCGTCGTTTCAGCGGGGGTTGGTCTCGCGCCACTTCAGGTAGTCGGTCACCGAAGCCGGGACGTCGAACTGGGGCTTGAAGCCCGTGTCTTCGGTGAGGCGGGAGATGTCGAGGTACGGGCCGTTCGCGCCACCCGGCTGGAGGGTCAGGTTCAGCGCCGACGCGAACTCGCCGTACGTGAACGGGCGGCCGCTCGACACGTTGTAGACCTCGTGGTTCAGCACCGGCGCCGTGGTCAGCAGGGCGATCGCGCGGCCCGCATCCGGGGCGTAGCAGACGTCGCCACCGTCGTCGGCGTGCATGTGCGAGGTTCCCGTGTTGACCAGCGACGGGATCGGGCAGAACGGCGACTGCGGATCCACCAGCGGACCCCAGATCGTCCCGATCCGCAGCACCACTGGCTGGACACCACTCCCGGCGAGACCGTGCGTCGTCAGCGGCTCGACCGCCTTCTTGAACGCGATGATCAGGTGCGGCAGCGAAGCGGTCGGCAGGGAGAGGTCCTCCGTCCAGGGGATCTCCGGACGGCCGATGTACACCCCGAGGCTGCTCGCCACGGCGAACCGGCGAACACCCCACGTCCGGGCCGCGTCGAGGGCGTTCAGCAGCCCGGTCATGTCCGTGCGGAAGAAGTCCACCGGGCCGTCGCCGGGGATGCTGCCGGCCAGGTGGACGATGTCGCTGATGGCGTGCCGCGAACCGAGCGCGAGGAAGGCCTCGCGGTCGGTCACGTCGAGTTGTTCGACCGCGACCCGGCCCTCGAGGAACGACGGGACTTCGCCGCGCCGGTGGGACGTCACGACCACGTCGTGGCCGAGGTCGAGGAGCGCGCGGGCGGTGTGGGCGCCGATCATGCCCAGCCCGCCGGTGACGAGGATCATCGCGCCAGGCTAGGGACGCCGGGCGGCGAGTTCTTGAACGAATCACGCAGGAACGGCAGGGAGGACGCGGTGTGGTCGTGGCTGCACGCGCACGCCTTGAGGCTGCCGCCGAGGAGTGCGCGCGGGGTCAGCCCGGTCAGGCGGCGGCACTCCCGGTTGAGGTGGGCTTGATCGGCGTACCCGGCGTCGGCGGCGAGGCCGGCCGGGCTGCCGGCGCCCGCCTGGGCCAGCGCGAGGAAGCCCTGGAACCGCAGCGTCCGCTGGAGGACCTTGGGGCTCACCCCCACCGCCCGCAGGCAGCGGCGGCGCAGCTGGCTGGGGGAGAGCGCGAGGTCCCCGGCCAAGGTGTCGATGTCGACCGGGTGCCACGGCATCAGCCGCCGGACGGCCTCGTTCACCAGCGGGTCCACCGCTTGCACCGGCAGCCGGGCCTGGACGACCTCGAGCGCTCGCTCCGGGGAGCCGGCCGTGGCCACGGCTTCGGCCAAGCGGCCGTCGGCCAGGTCGACGTGCTGGTCGACCAGGTCGCCGAGGGGCACCGGCAGCGGGGGCGCGGCCCCCGGCCGGAACCGCACGCCGACGAGGGTCGTGCGTGGCGGGATGATCTCGAGCCGCGCCGCGGTCAGCGGGCCGAGCAGCCGGGGCCGGCCACCGAGCGGGAAGTGGAGCTCGATCCCGCCGGTCGGCAGGTGCCGCTGGACGTACGGTGCGTCACCGGTGCGCTGGACCCAGACCGTCCGCACGAGGCCGGCCAGCGCGGGCACGGGAAGGCGTTCGACGTACACCTTTCGCACCGAAGCGGTTCCGCGAGAGCGGCGTCAAGCGCACCCTTGCGGAACTGCGGCGAAAGGAGCGGGAGTAACTTGGTAAGGGTGTTCCCCGAGCATCGTCCCCGCAGGCTTCGCACCACCCCGGCCATGCGCAGGCTGGTGGGCGAAACGACGCTGCGGCCACGCCAGCTGATCCTCCCGATGTTCGTCGCCGAAGGGATCGACGCGCCGCGGCCGATCTCGAGCATGCCCGGCGTCGTCCAGCACACCCGCGACACGCTGCGGAAGGCCGCCGTCGACGCGGTCAACGCCGGCGTCGGCGGGCTCATGCTGTTCGGCATCCCGGCCACGCGCGACGCCGAGGGCTCCGGAGCCGTCGACGAAAAGGGCATCCTCAACGTGGCCCTGCGCGACCTGCGCCAGGAGCTGGGTGACGCCACCGTGCTGATGGCCGACACCTGCCTCGACGAGTTCACCGACCACGGCCACTGCGGTGTCCTGGACGCCGACGGCGGGGTCGACAACGACGCCACGCTGCGGATCTACGCCCAGATGGCCATCGCGCAGGTCGAAGCCGGGGCGCACGTGCTCGGGCCGAGCGGGATGATGGACGGCCAGATCGGCGTCATTCGCCGGGCGCTCGACGAGGTCGGGCACAAGGACGCGGCGATCCTCGCGTACTCCGCGAAGTACGCCAGCGCGTTCTACGGCCCCTTCCGGGAGGCCGTCGACTCGCAGCTCAAGGGCGACCGCAAGACCTACCAGCAGGACCCGGGCAACGGCCGCGAGGCGCTGCGCGAGATCGAGCTGGACCTCGCCGAGGGCGCGGACATGATCATGGTCAAGCCCGCGCTGGCCTACCTGGACGTCATCAAGGCGGCCGCGGACATCTCCCCGGTCCCGGTGGCGGCGTACAACATCTCGGGCGAGTACGCGATGGTCGAGGCCGCGGCGGTGAACGGCTGGCTGGACCGCGAGCGGACGGTCCTCGAGGTGCTGACGTCGATCCGGCGCGCGGGCGCCGACCTGATCCTCACCTACTGGGCCGCGGAAGCCGCTGCCTGGCTGGACTGACCCGTTAGTCTCTGCGCGTGGAAGACAAAGAGGACCTCACGGGTCTGACCGACGACGAACGGCGCAAACTCGGCCGGTCGCCCGACCCGGTGCTCCCCGGCGAGCGGGCCCCGAAGGCGGCACCGCCGCGTCCGGTGGCCGTGTCGTTCTGGCTCTGGCTGGCCGGCGGCGTCGTGCTGATCCTGGGGTACGTCCAGCTGATGGCCGGCAAGTCCGCGGTCATCGACCGGTACGTCAAGGGGACGACCGACCCGAAGATCACGCCGCAGATGATCGCGGACGGCGTCACGGCGATGCTGTGGTTCCTCCTTGCCGGTTCGGTCGTGTTCACCCTGCTGTTCCTGCTCTTCGCGTACAAAGCCCGCGAAGGCACCCGCTCGGCCCGGACCGTGCTGACCGTGCTGCCGATCGTGATGGTGCTGCTGATCTTCACCTTCGCGCCGGTGCTCACCTACCTGACGCTGGTCGCGGTGCTGCTGTTCGTGATCGCGCTGGTGCTGCTGTACCTGCCTTCGGTGAGCGGCTACTTCCCCAAGGTCGGCAAGAAGCTGTGAGCGACCGGCTCTACGCCGAGTCCGGCGTGAGCTGGGCGGCGATTCTGTGGGGCCCGGCGTTCGCGCTGGTGGGCGCGCTGGCGGAGCTCGTCACCGGCGGCCCGGTGCACGTGGTGGGCTGGCTGATGGTCGGGTTCGCGCTGGCCGTCATCACGATGCCGTGGGTGTACGCGCGCCGCCGGTTCCTGTCCCTCGAGGTGACGACCGAGCAGCTGCGGCAGGGCCGGGAGAAGGTGCCGGCCGCGCAGCTGGCTTCGGTCACCGACGTCGGGACGCCGGTCGGCGCGCGCGTGCTGGGCGGCGGCTGGTCGGTGCCGCGCAAGTACGACTCGCTGCCGGTGGAGCTGACCGACGGCACGGTCGTGCTGGCGTGGGCGAAGGACGTCGAGGCCCTCCAGGACGCGCTGGACCGGCTCGTCCGGGCGACGCCGCGCGAAGCATGAGAAAATCCCCGGTGTGATCGACCTTCCGCAGCCCACCGGGGCCGAGCTCTGGCCGCCGGAAGAACCCGGCCCGCGTTCGCGGCTGCACAAGCCATGGCGGAAGTTCGTCGCCGCCGTGGAAGTCGTGCTCGCCGTCGTCGCCGGCTGGGCCGCCTACGCGTGCTGGCACAGCAGCGTCGCCACCGTCGTCACCCGGACCGAGGACGGCGCCGTGCTCGAGTCGCACCGGTACTTCGGCGGGCTGCTCGCCGCCGCCATCGGGCTCGGGACCGTGGCCGCGCTGCTGCTGGTCGACGCGGTGCGTCAGCTGGCGCTCGCCATCCGTGCGCGGAGCGCCAAAACCACGGCCTGATACACAGCTGGCGCACAGGTAACCAACAGTCCATTGCTAAGCAGCGGCACGAAGGTTGCCGCATGACGCGCGTGCGTGCCTCGAAGGCATGGGTGATCAACGGAGCACTGGTTGTCCTGCTGGCCGGGGCCGGATTCGGGATATACCAGGCATTCAGCCCCGAACCGAGCTCGGCGCAGGCCCAGTCGCGCAGCACCCCGGTCCGCCGGGCGACGGTCACCGAGACCGTCTCCGCCGCCGGGACCCTCGCCAGCAGCTACACCGGCGCGGCGAACTTCGCGACGGCCGGCAAGGTCACCTCGATCGACGTCAAGGTCGGTGACGTCGTCAGTGCCGGGCAGAAGCTCGCCACCGTCGACAGCACCCAGGCGGCGAAGCAGCTTCAAGTCGCGAAGGCGAACCTCGCCGTCGCCCAGAACGCCCTCAACACCGCCGAGACGGCCGAAGACACCCCGGCCACCGGGCAGAACAGCCAAAACAGCCAGAACAGCGCCCAGACCGCGGCCAACAACGTCACCTCGGCGCAGGCGAAACTCGACCAGGCCCAGCTCGACGTCCAGACCGCGCAGCAGACGCTCGACAACACGGCGCTTTACGCGCCCGGCGCCGGCACGGTCACCGCGATCAACGGCGCGGTCGGGCAGCAGTCCTCCAGCGGCTCCTCGGCCACGAGCCAGTCTTCGAGCAGCGGCAGCGGCCAAGGCGGCCAGGGTTCGGCGAATTCCGGCGCCGCCGCATCGAGCAGCAGCAGCAGTAGCGGCAGCTCCGGGTTCATCACCATCACGAACCTGACCGGCCTGGTCGTCAACACCTCGGTCGCGGAGATCGACGTCAGCAAGGTCAAGACCGGACAGAAGGCCACCGTGACGCTCAACGCGCTGCCGGACAAGCCGGTCCAGGCCACCGTGTCGAGCATCAACCTGACCCCGACCACCAGCGGCAGCGTCGTCTCCTACGGCGCGCAGCTGGCCCTGACCAGCCCGCCGGACGGGCTGCGGCCCGGCCAGTCGGCGAGCGTCGTGATCACCGTGGCCGAGGCGGACAACGCGCTGAGCGTGCCGGCCGCGGCGGTGCAGACCGTCGGCAGCACCAACGTCGTCACCGTGCAGGAAAACGGGCAGAACGTCCCCCGCCAGGTGCAGGTCGGGCTGCGCGGCGAGTCGACGGTCCAGATCACCTCCGGGGTGACCGAAGGCGAGAACGTCGTGCTCACCGGGACGGCCTCGACCGGGACCACGGGCGGCACCGGGCGCACCGGTGGCACGGGCGGCACCGGTGGCTTCCCCGGCGGCGGGACCGGTGGCTTCCCGGGCGGCGGCCAGCGCGGCACCGGCGCCGGCGGCGGCTTCGGCGGACGCGGATGAACCCGGTGATCGCGGTCTCCGGACTGCGCAAGACCTACGGGGCCGGCGAGACGGCGGTGCACGCGCTGCGCGGCGTCGACCTCACCGTGTGGCCCGGCGAGTACGTCGCGATCATGGGCGCGTCCGGCTCGGGGAAGTCCACGCTGCTGAACATGCTGGGCTGCCTGGACGTGCCGACCTCCGGCCGGTACCTCCTGGACGGCTTCGGGGTCGGCAAGCTGAACGAACGGCAATTGGCGTTGCTGCGCAACCGGAAGATCGGGTTCATCTTCCAGTCCTTCAACCTGGTGCCCCGGACGTCCGCGTTGTCCAATGTGGAACTTCCTTTGGTCTACAGTGGACTCAAGCGGTCCGAGCGGCGTCGCCGTGCGCTCGCGGCGCTCGACATGGTCGGGCTGTCCGACCGGGCCAAGCACCTGCCGAGCGAGCTTTCCGGCGGCCAGATCCAGCGCGTCGCGGTGGCGCGGGCGCTGGTCACCGGCCCGGCGATGCTGCTGGCCGACGAGCCCACCGGCAACCTCGACCGGCGCAGCACCGAGGACGTCCTCGGCGTGTTCGACCGGCTCAACTCCCTCGGCCGCACCATCGTCGTCATCACGCACGAGGACGAGGTCGCCGAGCACGCGCACCGCGTCGTCCGGGTCGACGACGGGCTGATCGTGTCCGACGAAACCACGCGTGCGGTGGGAGCGGTCCTGTGAACCTCCTCGAAATCCTGCGGTTCGCCGTGCGCGGGCTCACCGCGAACAAGCTGCGCTCGGCCCTCACCACGCTCGGCATCACCATCGGCGTCGCCGCGGTGATCCTGCTGGTCGCGGTCGGCAACGGCGCGTCGGCGGCCATCGCGGCCAGCATCCAGGGCCTCGGCACCAACGTCGTCAACGTCTCCCCGGCCCGCGGCGGCGGGCAGGGCGCGGCGGCACGGCCGCTGACCGTCCAGGACGCGCACGCGCTCGTCGACCCCGTCGGCGCCCCGGACGTCAAGGCCGCTTCGCCGGTGGTCAACACGACGGCGACCGCGACCTACGGGCAGACGTCCTACGACATCTCCAGCGTCGCCGGCACCGAACCCGCGTACTTCACCACGACCAACCGCGAACTCGCCCAGGGGCAGCTGTTCACGAGCGAGGACGTCACGGCCGCGCGGAAGGTCGTCGTGCTCGGCCCGACGACCGCGGAGTCGATCTTCGGCACCACCGCGGACGCGGTCGGCAAGAACGTGTTGCTGAACAGCATCCAGTTCACCGTGATCGGCGTGCTGCAGGCCAAGGGCAGCACCGGGCTGCAGAACGCCGACGACGTCGCCATCGCGCCGATTTCGGCGGTCCAGAACTCCCTCGCCGGCTACGGCAGCCTCAGCCAGATCGCCGTCCAGGCCACCAGCGCCGACGCCGTCTCGCTGGCCCAGTCCGAGATCACCGCGATCCTCAACGCCCGCCACGGCGTCCGGCTCGGCGGCACCCCGGACTACCAGATCCAGAACTCCGAGCAGCTCCTGGCGACCCGGACGTCGGCGACCGAGACGTTCACCGTGCTGCTGGGGGCGGTCGCGGCGATCTCGCTGCTGGTCGGCGGGATCGGCGTCACCAACATCATGCTCGTCACGGTGACCGAGCGGATCCGCGAAATCGGCATCCGCAAGGCGATCGGCGCCCCGCGCTCGGCCATCCTCGGCCAGTTCCTCGCCGAAGCGACCATGCTCAGCCTGTTCGGCGGCCTGCTCGGCGTCGCGATCGGGGTGATCGGCAGCCGGTTCACCATCTCCGGGATCAAACCGGTCGTGGTGCCCTCGTCGATCCTGCTCGCCTTCGCGGTATCAGCCCTGATCGGGCTGTTCTTCGGCAGCTTCCCGGCGAACCGGGCCGCCAAGCTCCGGCCCATCGATGCGTTGCGTCACGAATAAGGAGTTCCCGCATGTCTTCCTCCACCCAGACGCCGCCCGTCCCGGGTGACGAGCCGACGGCGATCCTGCCCGCCGTCGAGCCGACCGCGGAGCAGATCGTCGCCAGCCCGGCGGTCGACGGTGACCTGAACGCCGAAATGCGCCGGGCCGCGAAGCCGTTTTCCCGCACGACGCTGGTGCTCGCCGGGCTCGTCGCGTTCGCGATCGCGTTCGGCGGCGGCGCCTGGACGCACGCGGCGTTCGGTTCCGCCACGCCTGCGCGCCCGGGCGGCACCGCCGGCGGCGGCCAGGCCCGCGCCCAGGGCGGCACCGGCCAGCCCGGCGGCACCGGCCAGCAGGGCGGCGGGTTCCGCGGCGGCCGCGGCACCACGGGCACGGTCGACCACGTCGACGGCACCACGGTCTACGTCAAGACCGCGCAGGGCGCCGACGTCAAGGTGTCCACATCGGACTCGACCACGGTCGGGGTGACCCAGCAGGGCAAGCTGGCGGACCTGAAGCCGGGCGCGACGGTCGTCGTCCAGGGCCAGGCGGGCAGCGACGGCACGGTGACCGCGCAGGCCATCACCCAGCAGGCCGGGCGCTAGTTCCGGCTAGTTCAAGACGAGGATCGCGGTGTTGAGCGCCGTCGCATAGAGAATCCAGGCGAGGTAGGGCACCAGGAGCGCGGCGGCGGTCTTCGACCGGCGGCCGAACAGGACGATCGTCACGACCACCACGACGTCCAGCAGCACGATGTCGGCCAGGGCGAGCCCGGCCGCGCCGCCCTCGAAGAACAGCGGGGTCCAGAGCAGGTTGAACAGCAGGCCGATGCCGTACGCGGCGAACCCGCGCGTCTCGCCGTCGGTCCGCCAGTACAGCCAGCCCGCCACCGCGATGGTGACGTACAGCACCGTCCACACCGGACCGAACAGGGCGGCGGGCGGTGCCCACGCCGGCTGCTCGAGCCGCGCGTAGACCACCCTCGCGTTCGTCGCGGCCAGGCCGCCGACCACGGCCACCACGGCGACGACGCCCAGGAACCCGGCCAGCACGAGCCACGGGTTGCGGTGCGGCGCGCGTTCGGTCACCGGCTGTTCCCCTCCCGGGCGGCTGCCCGCCATCCTAGGCGGGTTTGCCACACTGGGCAGGTGAGCACTGGAACCGAGCAGTCCAAGGCATGGTTCGACCGCGCGAAGGCGGCCATCCCGGGCGGGGTGAATTCGCCGGTGCGGGCGTTCAACTCGGTCGGCGGCACCCCGCGGTTCATGGTCCGCGGCGAGGGCCCGCACCTGTGGGACGCCGACGGCAACCGCTACGTCGACCTGGTGTCGTCCTGGGGCCCGATGATCCTGGGGCACGCGCACCCGGCGGTCGTCGAGGCGGCGCGCCGGGCGGCGACGTCCGGGCTCTCGTTCGGCACCCCGACGATCGGCGAGGTCGAACTGGCGGAGGAGATCATCGGCCGGGTCGAGCCGGTCGAGCAGGTCCGCCTGGTCAACTCGGGGACCGAGGCCACGATGAGCGCGATCCGGCTGGCCAGGGGGTTCACCGGCCGGTCGAAGATCGTGAAGTTCGCCGGCTGTTACCACGGTCACGTCGACGCGCTGCTCGCGCAGGCCGGCTCCGGCGTCGCGACGCTCGGGCTGCCGACCTCGCCGGGTGTCACCGGGGCCCAGGCCGCGGACACGCTGGTGCTGCCCTACAACGACCTCGACGCGGTCCGGAAATCCTTTGTGGACAACCCGGGCGAGATCGCCGCGGTGATCACCGAGGCGGCGGCCGGGAACATGGGCGCGGTCGCGCCGGACGACGGCTTCAACGCCGGGCTGCGCGAGATCGCGCACGAGCACGGCGCGCTGCTGATCATGGACGAGGTGATGACCGGCTTCCGCGTCTCGGCCGCGGGCTGGTTCGGCCTCGAAGGCGTGGCCGGCGACCTCTACACGTTCGGCAAGGTGATGTCCGGCGGGCTGCCGGCGGCGGCCTTCGGCGGCCGCGCCGACGTGATGGCCAAGCTCGCCCCGGGCGGGCCGGTCTACCAGGCCGGGACGCTCTCCGGGAACCCCGTCGCGGTGGCCACGGGCCTCGCGACGCTGCGCGCGGCCGACCACGCCGTGTACGCGGCGCTCGACGCCAACGCGAAGCGCCTCGGCAACCTCTTCCACGCCGCGCTCCTCGAAGCGGGGGTGGCGCACCACGTCCAGTACGCGGGCAACCTGGTGAGCGTGTTCTTCGGTGAGACGCCGGTCCGCGACTACGCCGGCGCGCAGGCGTCCGAGACGTGGCGCTTCCCGCCGTTCTTCCACGCGTTGCTCGACGGAGGCGTGTACGCGCCCCCGAGCGCGTACGAGGCGTGGTTCGTCAACGCGGCCATGGACGACGAAGCGTTCTCCGTGATCGAAGCGGCGCTGCCCGCGGCGGCGCGCGCGGCGGCCGGGGCCGTCCAGTGACCACCGTCGTCCACATGCTGCGGCACGGCGAAGTGCACAACCCGTCGAAGATCCTCTACGGCCGGCTGCCCGGCTACCGGCTCTCCGAGCGCGGGCAGCGTCAGGCACTCACGGTCGCCGAGGCCGTCGCCGGGCACGACCTGGTGCACGTCGTCGCCTCGCCGTTGCAGCGGGCGCAGGAGACGGCGGCCCCGATCGCCGCCGCGCACCGGCTCGACATCGCGACCGACGAGGGCCTGATCGAGGCGGGCAACCAGTTCGAGGGCCTGCACGTGGCGGTCGGCGACGGCGCGCTGCGGGAGCCCAAGCACTGGCCGAAGCTGGTGAACCCGTTCAAGCCGTCGTGGGGCGAGCCGTACCTCGAGATCGCCCACCGGATGCTCGGCGCGGTCCACCGCGCCCGCGAGGCGGCTGTTGGTCACGAGGCCCTGTGCGTCTCGCACCAGCTGCCGATCTGGACGCTGCGGCGGTTCCTCGAGGGCAAGCGCCTGTGGCACGACCCGCGGCGCCGCCAGTGCTCCTTGGCGTCCCTGACGTCACTGGTGTTCGAGGGCGACGAGCTGCGCGAGATCGTCTACAGCGAGCCCGCGGGCGCGACCGACCCGAAGGTGACCGGGGCATGAAACGCCTGGTCTGGGCGGTGCTCGCGGCTTTGGTGCTGGCCGGCTGCAGTGCGGGCAAGGACGCGGTGGTGCAGGGGAGCAGCTTCAGCTTCGTCTCCCCGGGCGGCAAGATCGACATCACCTACGACGCCGCCCAGCGCCAGACGGCCCCGGTCCTGGCCGGCGAGGACCTGATGAACGAGGGCAAGCAGCTGTCGCTGGCGGACTACGCGGGCAAGGTCGTGGTGCTCAACCTGTGGGGCCAGTGGTGCGGACCGTGCCGCACGGAGGCGCCGGAGATGGAGTCGCTGGCGAAGCAGGGCGTCCAGGTGGTGGGCATCGACGTCCGCGACCCGGCCCGCGAGGTGGCCCAGGACTTCGTCCGCGACCGGCAGCTGACGTACCCGTCGATCTACGACCCGGACGGCCGGGTGCTCCTCAAGCTGAGCGGCTACCCGCGCAACATCATCCCGTCGACGATCGTGCTGGACAAGCAACACCGGGTGGCAGCGGTGTTCCTGCGGCCGGTGCTGGCCCAGGACCTGCTCCCGGTGACGCAGCGGCTGACCGCGGAAGCCTGACGCTCGCCTTCCCCGGCGGGTTCCGGGAACGTCGCCCGGCCAGGCCGCCGCTGATCACCGGTGCGGCTGCGGTTTCGAGTGTCGCGAATGAGTCATTCGGGACGCGGGAGGTCCCCAATGACTCATTGGGGACGCCGGAGGTCGCGAATGAGTCATTCGGGACGCGGGAGGTCGCGAATGACTCATTCGGGACGCCGGAGGTCCCCAATGAGTCATTCGCGGCACCAGCGGCCGCCGGAACCGGGCCGAAACCCCGGGACCAAGGTCCTGATCTGCTGTGACCGAGGTCCTGTGAAGCGGCCCCGGCGTTCTCACCAGGACCTCACTGCCTACCCTCAACGGGGTGAACTCCGTGACCGAGCTGGCGATCTCCGGACCGCTGCTGCTCGCCGCGGGTGTCGCGCTGCTCGCCGGCGCGATCTCCTTCGCCTCGCCGTGCGTGGTGCCGCTCGTGCCGGGGTACCTCGCCTACCTCGCCGCGCTCGTCGGGGCCGATGCTCCCGCCGTCAGTGCCGATGAAGAGCGCAAGCAGGGCCGGTGGGCCGTCGTCGGAGCCGCGCTGCTGTTCGTGCTCGGGTTCACCGTCGTGTTCGTCGCGACCTTCGGCACGCTCGTCTGGCTGACCGCGACCCTCACCCTCAACCAGGACCTGCTGCAGCGCCTCGGCGGCGTGCTCACCATCGCCATGGCGCTGGTGTTCCTCGGCTGGATCCCGGGCCTGCAGCGGGAGGTGCGCTCGCACCACGTCCCGCGCGGCGGTGTCTGGGGTGCCCCGCTGCTCGGCGCGATCTTCGGGCTCGGCTGGACGCCCTGCATCGGCCCGACGCTGTCCGCCGTCACCACCTTGGCCAGTGCGACCGGCGGCGCCGCGGCCCGCGGGTACCTGCTGATCGCCGTCTACTGCCTCGGCCTCGGGCTGCCGTTCCTGCTCATCGCGCTCGGCGCCCGGTGGGCCGTGCGCGCCACCGACTGGGTCCGCCGGCACGGCCGCCAGGTGCAGGTCTTCGGCGGCGTGCTGCTGCTGATCGTCGGCCTGCTGCTGGTCACCGGCGTCTGGGGAGATCTGATGGGCTGGCTCCGCAACGAACTCGCGGTCAACCTGGAGCTGCCGCTGTGACGACCACCGAGGCGCCCCCGAAGACCCCGCCGGGCCCCACGCCCGCCAAGCGCACCTTCGCCTTCCTGCGCAACACCTGGCGCGGCCTGACGTCCATGCGCACCGCGCTCGTCCTGCTGTTCCTCCTCGCCCTGGCCGCCCTGCCCGGCGCGCTCCTGCCGCAGCGGAAGCTCAACGCGCCCAAGGTCGCCGAGTACCTCGCCGCCCACGGGTGGTGGGGGACGCTGCTCGACAAGCTCGAGTTCTACGACGTCTACTCCAGCATCTGGTTCTCGGCGATCTACCTGCTGCTGATGATCTCGCTGATCGGCTGCCTGACGCCGCGCAGCTTCGAGTACGTCAAGGCGATGCGCGCCAAACCGGTGCTGACGCCGCGCAACCTGGCCCGGATGCCGCACTACCGGCTCGGCCGCAGCGAAGCCGACGTCGCCGCCGAGATCGCGGCCGTCCACAAGCAGCTCTCCGGCTGGCGCCGCGTCGAGCGCGAGGAAGCCGACGGCGTCCGCACGATCTCGGCCGAACGCGGGTTCCTGCGCGAGACCGGCAACCTCGTCTTCCACTTCAGCATGCTCGGCCTGATCGTCTTCTTCGCCCTCGGCAAGCTCTACGGCTACGAAGGCCAGGTCATCGTCCAGGCGAACGGCGACGGCTTCTGCAACGCCGGCATCTACAACTACGACTCCTTCAACGCGGGACTGCGCGTCGACGGCACCGACCTCGACCCGTTCTGCGTGAAGGTCAACGACTTCACCGCCCGCTACACCGAGTCGGGCCAGCCCGACTACTACCACTCGAACATCGAGTACCAGTCCGGCCCGGACCTCGAGACGGGCACCTGGCGCCCGTACGGCCTCGAGGTCAACTCGCCGCTGCGCACCGCCGGCGACCGCGTCTACCTGCTCGGGCACGGCTACTCGCCGAAGTTCACGGTCACCTTCCCGGACGGCTCGCAGCGCACCCAGAACACCCAGTGGCGCACGGTCGACCCGACCACGATGCTCGCCGAAGGCGCGACGAAGTTCGACCAGCCCGGCATCACCGACGAGGTGCAGCGGCGGACCCGCCAGCTGGCCGTCACCGGCCTGTTCGCCCCCACGGCCTTCCTGCACGGCAACGTCCTGACGTCGTCGGCGCCCGAGGCGAAGGACCCCGCCGTCGCCGTCGACGTCCTGCGCGGGGACCTCGGCCTCGACGCCGGGCGCGGCCAGTCGGTGTTCGAGGTCGACCAGACCCTGATCGACGACGGCAGGCTGAAGAAGGTCGCCCGCGAGAACCTGAAGGTCGGCCAGGAGCTCAAGCTCGACGACGGCACGAAGGTCCGCTTCGACGGCGTCGGCGAGTGGGTCTCCCTGCAGGTTTCCCACGACCCGACCCAGGGGTTCGTGCTCGGGTTCGCCATCGCGATGTTCCTCGGCCTCGGCGCGTCCCTGCTGGTCAAGCGCCGCCGGCTGTGGGTGCGGGTGAAGCCGGGCACGCCGGCCGACCCGGGTACCGTGATCGAGGTCGCCGGGCTGGCCCGCACCGACCAGGCCGGGTACGGCGAAGAGTTCCAGCGGGTCAGTGAACGCCTGATCAGTGGTCAGAAGGGCTGAGGCATGCCGATCAACGAGACGCTGTCGACCTACAGCGACTGGCTGTACACGACCGCCGCGGCGATCTACGTCGTCGCGCTGATGATGACGCTGGTCGAGCAGGGCTTCGGCGCCAAGGGCCGGCTCGCCACCGAGCGCGCCAAGCTGCGGGCGCGCGAGCTCGTCGGCGCCGGCGGGCCGCCGGTCGAAGAGGTCCCGGCCGCCCAGCGCGAGGTCGGCCGCCCCGAGCGGATCGGCCGGATGGGCGCGTCGCTGCTCGTGCTCGGCGCGCTGCTGCAGCTCTCGGCGATCGTGCTGCGCGGCCTCGCCGTGCACCGCGCGCCCTGGGGCAACATGTACGAGTACGGCATGGCCGTCACATTCATCACGGTCCTCACCTGGCTGATCGTGCTGTCGAAGTTCCCGGTCCGGCACCTCACCGGCTTCCTGCTGCTGCCCGTCGTGATCCTGATGTTCGTCAACGGCACGCTGCTGTACACGACCGCCGCGCCGGTGCAGCCCGCGCTGCAGTCGTACTGGCTGGTCATCCACGTCTCGGCGGCGATCATCGGCTCCGGCGTCTTCCTGGTGCCGGGCGTGGCCAGCGTGTTGTACCTGTTCCGCGCGGCCTTCGAAAAGGACGGCACGAAGTTCGCCCGGTTCGCCTCGAAGCTGCCGGCGGCCGACGTCCTCGACCGGATCGCCTACCGGACCACCATCTTCGCCTTCCCGGTGTTCACCTTCGGCGTCCTCTGCGGCGCCGTGTGGGCCGAGTCGGCGTGGGGCCGGTTCTGGGGCTGGGACCCCAAGGAGACCGTCGCCTTCATCGCCTGGGTGGTCTACGCGGCCTACCTGCACTCGCGGGCCACCGCGGGCTGGCGGGGGGCCCGGGCCGCGGCCATCAACATCGTCGGGTTCGCCGCGATCGTGTTCAACCTGTTCTTCGTGAACCTCGTCACCGCGGGCCTGCACTCCTACGCCGGGGTGGGCTGAGCAGCCCGCGCGTCCGCCGACTACCGTCGTCACCGGGGGCGGAGTGTCAGGCGGAGCGCGTGGAGGTTTTCACCGGTGACCGGACCCAGCGAAGAATCGGCTCCAGGCCACCCCGAACAGGCTGAACCGGCCGCTGCGGCACCGCAGCCGGGCCTGTTCGCCGACGATCGGACGGACTCGCACCCGCACCCCGAGACATCGGGGGCGTTCGACGTGCAGCCGACGCAGGCGGTGGCGCCGCCGGTCAACCCGGCGGTCTCGGGGCCGCACCAGGTGCCCAACCCTGCTGTGTCGGGGCCGCACCAGGTGCCCAATCCGGCCGTGTCGGGGCCGCACCAGGTGCCCTACGGCTACGACCAGAACCTGCCGCCGCTGCAGCCGCAGTACGGCGACCCGGCGCAGCAGTACCAGGCCAGCGCCCAGTACCCGCAGCAGCCGCCGCCCGGGCCGCGGCAGCCGTCCGGGCTGCCGCAGCCCCAGGGCGGCCGGCACGCGGCCCCGCAGGCGCAGCCGGGCCACGGCCACGACCTGTCGACCGCGCACCTGGTCAAGCAGACCCGGCGGCCCCCGCAGTCCGGCTGGCGCAAGGCGCTCTACGTCGGCACCGGGAAGCTGGTCAACCCGGGGGAGAGCCCGGCGGACACCCGCCGCCGCGAGCTCATCGCGCGCGTCAACCAGCCGCTGCGCGGCTGCTACAAGATCGCGATGCTGTCGCTCAAGGGCGGCGTCGGCAAGACCACGGTGACCACGACGCTGGGCTCGACGTTCGCGTCCCTGCGCGGCGACCGCGTCGTCGCCGTCGACGCCAACCCGGACCGCGGCACGCTGTCGCAGAAGATCCCGCTGGAGACGACCGCGACGGTCCGCCACCTGCTGCGTGACGCCGCCCGCATCACGCGCTACAGCGACGTCCGGTCCTACACGTCCCAGGGTTCGAGCCGGCTGGAGATCCTGGCCAGCGAGCAGGACCCCGCCGTGTCGGAGGCCTTCTCCGAGGACGACTACCGGCGCACGGTCAACCTGCTGGAGCACTTCTACAACATCGTGCTCACCGACTGCGGGACCGGCCTGATGCACTCGGCGATGAAGGGCGTCCTGGACGTCGCGGACGCGTTGGTCGTGGTCTCGTCCGGCTCGGTCGACGGCGCCCGCAGCGCCTCGGCGACGCTGGACTGGCTCGAAGCCCACGGCTACGGCGAGCTGGTCAAGCGCTCGGTGGCGGTGATCAACTCGGTCCGGCCCAAGGGCGGCTCGGTCGACCTCGACAAGCTGTCGGCGCACTTCGGCGCGAAGGTCCGGGCGGTCTGCAAGGTGCCGTTCGACCCGCACCTGGAGGAAGGCGCCGAGATCGAGCTGGACCGCCTGTCCGGCGACACCCGCCTGGCCCTGCTCGAGCTGGCCGCGACCGTCGCCGACGGCTTCGCGACCCCGCTCTCCCAGGGCTACCGCTGACCGCTCGTGAGTGGTGAGGCGGGTTCTGACCCGCTTTATCACTCACGACCGGGGCGGCGAAGGTAAAGGACTCCCTAAAGGTCTTCGTCCCGGCGTTTGCGCTGCTGTTCGGCCAGCTGGCGCAGGAAGTCGGGGTCGTCGTCCGGGGCGAGGGTGACGCGGCGCGGAGCCGAGGGCACCCCGATCCGCTGGCCGGCGAACGACCGCCACAGGAGCAGGGCGACGACCAGCGCGCCGACCGCCGCGAGCAGAGCGAGCATGCCGGATCCTTCCGTATGGCTGCCTGTCCCCCGAGGTTAACCTCTCCGGCCGTGTGGTGGGCCTGAAGCGGTCACCGGAAACACGAAGGCCGTGCCGGGACGGGGTGGTTCCCGTACCCGACACGGCCCTGGCGTCCGGATGGTTCAGGCGGTGCGCGCCGGTTCGCTGGCGTCGGTGGTCAGCTCGGCGAGGAGCTCGTTCACCTCGGACTCCCGGAACCGCCGGTGCCCGCCCGGGGTCCGGATCGAGCCGATCCGCCCCGCGGTCGCCCACCGCGTCACCGTCTTGGGGTCCACTCGGAACAGCGCTGCCACCTCGCCAGGGGTGAGCAGGCGTCCGCCCATCGTCGCGGTCATTTTCCGCCTCCTTAACGAACTCACTGCTATACCGGAGGCGTCCGGGCCTTCTGGCCCGTCGCGCCGGGGTAGCCAACAAGGCAATCGTTGCACTTCACCCGTCGGGTACTCGAACGGTTGTCCGCGAGTAAAGAGCCCTTAAAGGTCAAAACGGACAGATTGCGCGCCGTGGTGGCTACCGTCCGGTGACGTGACGTGCGAGAACGTCCCTCGCCTGGGCACCGGCGGCGAGGCGTGGTGCCAATGGGGGATTGTCCAACCGCATAGAGTGATCCCCGTGGATCAGTTGGACCGGAAGATCATCGCAGCGTTGCGCATCAACGGACGGGCCACCTACGCCGATCTCGGACGAGCCGTCGGGCTGTCCGCGTCGTCGGTGCACGAGCGCGTGGGAAAGCTGGAGGCCGCCGGCGTGATCACCGGCTACCACGCGGTCGTCGACCCGAGTTCGGTCGGGCTCGGCGTCACCGCCCTCGTCAGCATCCACCCGACCGACACGGCCACGGAGGACGACGTCGCCGACGCGCTCGCCGAGCTCGACGAGGTCGAGAGCTGCTACGCGGTGGCCGGCGACGAGGCGTTCGTCGTCAAGGTGCGCGTGTCGACCGTCGACGAGCTGGAGCGCACGCTGGGCCGGCTGCGGCGCATCCCCGGCGTCGGGCGGACGAACACCACCGTGGTGCTCTCGACCCGGTTCGAGGGCCGCCCGAACAACGCGGGCCTGCAGAAGGACCGGGCGGGCGGGGCGTAGCCTGCGTTGATGTGAGCGACGTGAAGGCCGACCACCTGCCCCGTGACCTGACGCTGTACCTGCTGGCGCGGTTCGTGCTGGTCGGGGTGATCGCGTGGGGGCTGTCCCTGACCGGGGTGCCGCTGCTGGTCGCCCTGGTGATCGGCCTGGTCGTCGGGCTGCCGCTCGGCCTGCTGCTGTTCCGCCCGCTCAACGCCCGCGTGACCGCCGGGCTGGCGAAGCGCAACGAGAAGCGCGCCCGCGCCCGTGCCGAGCTGCGCGCGCAGCTGCGCGGCGAGGGACAGCCCGAGTGAGCCGCCGTCCGCACAACCGCAGCTGGGTCCGCGAGGCCGTCCGGATCATCGAGGCCGACGCCAACCGCAGCGCCGACACGCACCTGCACGTCTTCCCGCTGCCCCCGGAGTGGGGCATCGACCTGTACCTCAAGGACGAGTCGGTCCACCCGACCGGCTCGCTGAAGCACCGGCTGGCCCGGTCGCTGTTCCTCTACGGGCTCGTCAACGGCCAGATCGGGCCGGACACCGTGCTCGTCGAGGCCTCCAGCGGGTCGACCGCGGTGTCCGAGGCCTACTTCGCCCGGATGCTCGGCCTGCGCTTCATCACCGTCGTGCCCCGGCGCACGTCGAAGGAGAAGGTCGCGCTCATCGAGTTCTACGGCGGCGAGTGCCATTTCGTCGACATGGCCCCGGCGATGTACCCCGAGGCGGAGCGGCTCGCCGCCGAGTGCGGCGGGCACTACCTCGACCAGTTCACCTACGCCGAGCGCGCGACGGACTGGCGCGGCAACAACAACATCGCCGAGTCGGTGTTCGCGCAGATGCGCTCGGAGCGCCACCCGGTCCCGGCGTGGATCGTCGTCGGCGCGGGCACCGGCGGCACGAGCGCGACCTTCGGCCGGTACGTCCGCTACAAGCGCCACACGACGAAGGTCTGCGTCGTCGACCCGGAGAACTCGTCGTTCTACGGCGCCTGGGAGACCGGGGCGCTGGACTACGCCACCGGCATGCCGTCGCGGATCGAGGGCATCGGGCGGCCGCGCTGCGAGCCGTCGTTCGTCCCCGGCGTCATCGACGAGATGTTCCAGATACCCGACGCGGGCTCGCTGGCGGCGATCCGGCTGCTGCGCGAGCGGACCGGCCACTGGGCGGGCGGCTCGACCGGCACCAACCTCTACGGCGCGTTCCGGCTCATCGCCCGGATGGTCGAGGACGGCCAGGCGGGCAGCGTCGTGACGCTGCTGTGCGACGGCGGCGAGCGGTACGCGCACACCTACTACAACGACGAGTGGCTGGCCCAGCAGAACCTGGACCTGGCCCCGCACACGGCGTTGCTGGAGGAGTTCCTCACCACCGGGAAGTTCGTCCCGGAGAGCTAGAGGTTCAGGCCGACCGCGGCCAGCACCGCCCACGCGAGCATCGCGAGCCCGGTGTCGCGCAGGGCCGGGATGAGGTCGCGGCCGGTCGCGTCCCGGAGGATGGCCTTGACCGACTGGGGCAGCAGGGCGGCGCTCAGCACCGTGAGCGCGGCGAGCGAGTGCGTGGTGAACTGCAGGACCCCGCCGAGCACGTACGGCACCGCCACCAGCACCAGGTACAGCCGCCGCGTGCCCTGGTCACCCAGCCTGGTGGCCAGGGTGTGCTTGCCCGCCTCGACGTCGGTCGGGATGTCACGCAGGTTGTTGGCCGTCAGGACCGCCGTCGAGAAGCAGCCGACCGCGATCGCGCACGCCAGCGCCGGCCAGCTCACCCGGCCCGCCTGGACGTACACCGTGCCCAGGACGCCGGCCAGGCCGAAGAACACGAAGACGGCGATCTCGCCGAAGCCGTAGTAGCCGTAGGGCTTCTTGCCGCCGGTGTAGAACCACGCGCCGAGGATGCACAGCGCGCCCATCCCCAGCAGCCACCAGTGCCCGCTGACGGCCACCAGGACCAGCCCCAGCACCCCGGCCAGGCCCAGGGAGATCAGCGCGGCGGTCAGCACGGCCTTCGGGGCGGCGACGCCGGAGCCGACCAGCCGGAGCGGGCCGACGCGGTTTTCGTCCGTGCCGCGGATGCCGTCGGAGTAGTCGTTGGCGTAGTTGACGCCGATGATCAGCGAGAGGGAAACCAGCAGCGCCAGCGCCGAACGCCACCAGGAGAACGTGTCCAGCGCGATCGCCGCGCCGACACCCGCCACCACCGGCGCCACCGCGTTGGGCAGCGTCCGCGGCCGGGCCCCTTCGATCCACTCGCTCAAGCTCGCCATGGCGCCATTCAACGCCATGACGATCTACGGGGGAGCCGGAACCCGGGCAATCAGTCCGAGGTCGGCATCTCCCAGACGAGCGAGCCGCTGTTCGGGTCCACGCCGTCGGCGAGAGCCACGCTCGCGGGCAGCAGGACGCCCAGCGCGACGGCCGTGGCGACGAGAGCAGTTCGGATCCAGCGCCTCATGGTGAGTAGCCAAGCGGGCGCACCCGGTGCGTGTCAACGAAGTGCCGCCATTCAGCGGGTCACGCCCGGTGTCAGCTGGGCCTTCACCGCCGCCCGGTCGACCTTGCCCGGCCCGCGCAGCGGCAGTTCGGAGCCGAATTCGATGCGCTTCGGCGTCGCCGCCGCACCCAGCTCCGCGCGGACCGCCGCGCGGAGGTCACCGTGCTCACCCGGCGGGACGACCAGCGCCACCACGGCCTCGCCCCACTCCGGGTCCGGCACGCCGACGACGCAGGCGTCCCGCACCCCGGGCTGCGCGCAGAGGCACCGCTCGATCGCGTTCGCCGACACCTTCACGCCACCGGTGTTGATCATGTCGTCGGCCCGGCCGAGGACCTCGATGCGGCCGTCGTCGTGCCGGACCCCCCGATCGGACGTCGTGAACCAGCCGTCCGCGAACGACTCCGCCGTCAGGTCCGGCCGGCGCCGGTAGCCGTGCGCGAGGACGTCCCCGGCGATCCGGATCCGGTCACCGGAGAGGTCGACGCGGACGCCGTCGAGGGGGAAGCCGTCGTAGACGCAGCCGCTGGCCGTCTCGCTCATCCCGTACGCGGGCACGATCCGCACCCCGGCGTCCGCGGCGCGCTCACGCAGGGCCGGCGAGGTCGCCGCCGCGCCGACCACGATCGCGTCGAACGTCTTCGCCGCGGCCAGCCCCGCGCCGCCGTCGTCGAGCAGCCGGACCAGCTGGGTCGGCACCAGCGCCGTGTACCGCGGGCCGCCCGGCAGCCGGGCCGCCGCGGCCGCGAAGTCGTCCGGGCGGAAGCCGGTGCCGGTCAGCGGCACCGGGGTCGTCCCGGCCAGCAGCGACCGGACCAGCACCTGCAGCCCGCCGATGTAGTGCGCCGGGGTGGCCAGCAGCCAGTGCCCCGGGCCGCCGAGCCGCGTGTGCGTGGCCTCGGCGGACGCGGTCAGCGCGCGGGCCGACAGCAGCACGCCCTTGGGCGCGCCCGTCGAGCCCGAGGTGGCGATGACCACGGCGGTGCCCGGTTCGGCGGGCTCGTCCGGCGCCATGGCGTCGCGCAGCGCGGGGTCGGTGAACGGCAGGACCGCCGGGCCACCGCCCAGCGCGTCCGCGACGGCTCTGTTCAGCGTGCCGAGTGCTTCGGGCGAGCCGTCGAGGTGGACCGGGAGCAGCTCAGTAGTAATAGGGGACGTCCTTGAAGTCGGGGTCGCGCTTCTGGAGGAACGCGTCACGGCCTTCGACGGCCTCGTCCTGCATGTAGGCCAACCGGGTGGTTTCGCCGGCGAACAGCTGCTGGCCGACCAGGCCGTCGTCGGTGAGGTTGAACGCGTACTTCAGCATCCGCTGCGCCGTCGGCGACTTGCGCGTGATCTCCCACGCCCAGGTCAGCGCCTCTTTTTCCAGGTCGGCGTGCGGGACGACCGCGTTCACGGCACCCATCCGGTGCATCTGCTCGGCGGAGTACTCGCGGCCGAGGAAGAAGATTTCGCGGGCGAACTTCTGGCCGACCATCTTCGCCAGGTAGGCCGAGCCGTAGCCGCCGTCGAACGAGCCGACGTCGGCGTCGGTCTGCTTGAACTTCGCGTGCTCGGCCGAGGCGAGCGTGAGATCGCACACCACGTGCAGGGAGTGCCCGCCGCCCGCGGCCCAGCCCGGCACCACCGCGATCACCGGTTTCGGCATGAACCGGATGAGCCGCTGGCACTCGAGGATGTGCAGCCGGCCGGCCCGCGCGGGGTCCACCGTGTCGGAGGTCTCCCCGCTCGCGTACTGATACCCGGAGCGTCCGCGAATACGCTGGTCACCACCGGAGCAGAACGCCCACCCGCCGTCCTTGGGCGACGGGCCGTTCCCGGTGAGCAGGACACAGCCGACGTCGGAGCTCATCCGGGCGTGGTCGAGGGCCCGGTAGAGCTCGTCGACGGTGTGCGGCCGGAAGGCGTTGCGGACCTCCGGACGGTCGAACGCGATGCGCACCACGCGTTTGCCGCCGCGGTTCTCAGCGGAACGGTGGTAGGTGATGTCGGTGAAGGCGAAACCTTCGACCTCGGTCCACGCGGCGGGGTCGAACAGCTCGGAAACTCGGGCGTCATCCACGTTTGCGAGGATAGGACCTGTGGACACTTCTGCTGTGCCGGCTGCCGCCTCCGCGGTGAAGAGCGCGTCGGCGGGCGACGGAGCCTGCCGGTGAACCCTTCCACCGCGCAGGCCAGGGTCATCGTCGACGAACTCGTCCGCAACACCGTTTCCCACGTCGTCCTCTGCCCGGGCTCCCGCAACGCGCCGCTGTCGATCGCGCTGTACGACGCGGCGGCCGCCGGCAAGCTGCGGCTGCACGTCCGCATCGACGAGCGCGGCGCCGCTTTCCTCGCCCTCGGCATCGCCGCGCGCACCGGCCGCCCGGTGGCCGTGCTCTGCACGTCCGGCACCGCGGCCGCGAACTTCCACCCGGCCGTCCTGGAGGCCGACCGGGCCGGTGTCCCGCTGATCGTCATGACCGCCGACCGGCCGCCCGAGCTGCGGGCCGCGGGGGCGTCGCAGGTCATCGACCAGCACCAGCTCTACGGCGACGCCGTCCGCTACTTCGACGAGCTGGCCGTCGCCGAGCGGCGGGCCGGGCAGAACTCGTACTGGCGCAGCCAGATCTGCCGCGCCTGGAACGCCGCCTACGGCGAGTGGCGCTGCGGGCCGGTGCACCTGAACATCCCGTTCCGCGAGCCGCTCGTGCCCGATTTGGACGATGACGGTGAGTGGTACGAATCCCTCGACGGCCGGGCGGACGGGTCCCGCTGGACCGAGCTGCCGGACTTCGGGGCACTCCCGTCGTTCGTGGTGCCTTCGGCGCGCCACGGCCTGGTGATCGCGTGCGACACCGGCGTCCAGGCGGCCAGCGAGTGGGCCGAGCAGCACGGCTGGCCGGTCGTGTCGGAGACCGGCGGCCTGGGTTTGTCCGGCGGCACGGCGATCTCGTCCGGGGTGTGGCTGCTGGCCGTCGAGGAGTTCATCAGCAGGCACAAGCCGGAGCAGGTGCTCTGCCTCGGCCGTCCGACGGTGTTCCGGCAGATCCAGAACGTGCTCTCGGACGCCGAGGTCGAGGTGCTGCTGGTGCGGCCGGACTCGGACTGGCCGGCGCCCGCGCACAACGTCCGCCAGGTCGGGCAGTGGTTCGACGAGCCGACCAAGCCCGCCGACCCGGAGTGGCTGGCGAGCTGGCGCCGCGCCGACGCCGCGGCCGCGTCGGCCGTCGCCGCGACGCTGGCCGAAGAGTCGTGGCCCAGCGGGCTGCGGGTGGCCACCGAGCTGGTGGACGCGCTGCCCCCGGACTCGCTGCTGGTGGTGGGCTCGTCCAACCCGACCCGGGACGTCGCACTGGCCGGCCGGCTGCGGCCGGACGTCCTCGTGCACCGCAACCGCGGCGTCGCGGGCATCGACGGCACGGTCTCGACGGCCATCGGCGCCGCGTACGTGCACCGGGGCCCGTCGTACGCGCTGCTGGGCGACCTGACGTTCCTGCACGACGCCTCCGGGTTGCTGACCGGGCCCGCCGAGCAGCGGCCCGACCTGACGATCGTGGTCCTCAACGACGACGGCGGCGGCATCTTTTCGCTGCTCGAGCAGGGGGCACCCGAGCACTCGGCCAGCTTCGAGCGCGTCTTCGGCACCCCGCACGGCGCCGACCTGGGTGCGCTGTGCGCGGGCTACCGCGTCCCGCACGTCGTCGCGGAGACGCTGACGGAGTTCCAGGCGGCGCTGGCCCCCGCGCCCGGGCTGCGGGTCGTCGAGGTGCGCGTGGACCGGTCGCGGCACCGCGACCTGCACGCCCGCCTGCGGGCGGCGGTCTCCGCGGCCGTCTCCGCGGTCTGACGTCAACCGCTTTCCGGGTGGGATCTCAGCAGGCAAGAAACCTCCCTTCGGCTGTTTCTGGGTGCTCCTTGGCTGGCTACGTTCGAGCGCGCTGATCCTCACTCCTTTTGGAGGAATTCGAATGCGTGCAAGAACGCGTACCGGTCTCGGTGCGCTCGCGGCCGGCGTCGTCTCGGTGCTGCTCGCCGGCACCGCGAGCGCGGCGCCCGCCCCCGGCGCCCCCGGCGTCGGCGACCCGTACTACCCGAACGCCGGCAACGGCGGCACCGACGTGCTGCACTACGACATCCGGCTGACCTACCAGCCCGCGACCGATCTCCTGTCGGGCAGCACGACGCTGCTGCTCACGGCGACGCAGGACCTCTCGCGGTTCGACCTGGACTTCGCGCTGAAGGCGTCGAGCGTGCGGGTGAACAACCGGCCCGCCCAGTTCACGAACCAGACGGGCAACGGCGAACTCGTCGTCACGCCGGCGCAGCCGCTGCTCAAGGGCCAGACCGCGACGGTCGTCGTCGCCTACGCGGACACGCCGTCGACCGAGACGGTGGACGGCATCAACGCGTGGAAGAAGGGGTCCTTCGGCGCGCTCGGCATCGACGAGCCGCAGAGCTCGGCGTGGTGGTTCCCGGCCAACGACCACCCGACCGACAAGGCGACCTACGACGTCTCCATCGAGGCGCCGGACGACAACGCCGCCATCTCCAACGGCACCCTGGTGCGCAAGACGAAGCAGCGCGCCGGCTGGACCCGCTGGCAGTGGCGGAGCACCAAGCCGCAGGCGACGTACCTGACGTCGTTCATCGTCGGCAAGTACGAGGTCATCGAGTCCACGACGCCCGACGGCAAGCCGTTCGTGACGGCGTACGGAGCCGACCTCGGCGACTCGCTGTACGCGGCGAAGGCCAGCGTCGAGCGGACGCCGGAGATCGACGAGTTCCTGGCGACGCAGTTCGGGCCGTACCCGTTCGAGGCCGAGGGCGGCGTCGTGACCAGCGGGATCACGTTCTCCCTGGAGAACCAGACCCGCCCGACGTACGGCGTCCGCAACTTCCGCGCGGGCTCGAACACGACGCTGATCGCGCACGAGAACGCCCACCAGTGGTTCGGCGACAACGTCTCCCTCGGCCGCTGGAGCGACATCTGGCTGAACGAGGGCTTCGCGTCCTACGCGGAGTGGCTGTGGTCGGAGCACGAGGGCGAGGGCACGGTCGCCGAGCTGGCGCAGTACACGTACGACTCGAACCCGGCCGACGCCGACCTGTGGAAGCTCGTCCCGGCCGACCCGGGCGCGGACAACCAGTTCGACAACGCGGTCTACGACCGGGGTGCGCTGACGCTGCAGGCGCTGCGGACGGCCGTCGGTGACGACGCTTTCTTCGCCATCCTGAAGGCGTGGCAGGCGGCCAAGGGCGGTTCGGACGGGCGGATCCTCCAGTTCATCGCGCTGGCGGAGAAGATCTCGGGCAAGCCGCTGCACGACCTGTTCCAGACGTGGCTGTACACGGCGGGGAAGCCCGCGGTGGGCCCGAACGGTGCTGCCGCTCCTGCTTCGCGGGCTTCGGCCTCGGCTTCCGCTGCGGCTTCGGCTTCGGTCAAGCCGCGTTCGTACGACCAGATCCAGGCGAACCACCGGTTCCTCGCCGCCGAACACGCGGGCTGAGCAAGACCGCTACGCTCGCGGCGTGAGCACGAGAGGTGAGCGGGCGAGGCGCGTCGGGTGGTGGACCATCCTCGGCGTCGCCTCGCTCCTCACGGTGATGTGCGTGTGCCTGCTGTTCGCCGCGATCCGCAACGACAGCGCGATCTCGGCCCAAATGGGGACGGCCACGGCGACGGTGGATTCGGTGGCGTTCGATCGGACGATCATCCACTTCGAGACGCCGGACGGGATCGTGCACAGCCCCGCGAACGGCGTGCTGTACCCGGACGGCTTGGCGGCCGGGCAGCTGGTGCGGATCGAGTACGACGCGTCTGATCCGGAGCTGGCGCGGGTGGCGGGTCGGTCCGCGACGCTGACGTTGCTGCCGCTGGGGAGTTTTGTTTTCTTTACCTGGCTGGTGGGTGGGCCCGGGCTTTGGTGGATCCGGCGGCAGGACAAGCGGGTCAAGGCTGCGGCCTGATCCGTGGTTCCCCGCTCCCCGTCCTCGATTGTTCAACACCGGAGAGCCGGCCTCGAGGGCGCCTTCGGCGTCGCTTCGCGGTGAGCTTCGCTCACCCTTGACCCCGGCTCTCCGGTGCTGACTGCGGCGGGGACGAGGGGCGGGGGAGGTGTAGGGCGGGCTGGTTCGGCCCATGCCCGGCCGGGCTTGTGTCGGGCGGCGGAGGTGTAGACGGGCTGTGTGCCTTGTGGGGTTGAGGCCCCCGGCCGCGCAGACAGCTCCCCGCCACACCCTGGGGGGCGTGCCCTGTTCCAGTCTATCGGTGGGGCGCTGCACAAATGGGTGATGCGGCGAATCTGTGGATAGCCGGACATGATGTGGATAACTCAGCCCGCTGTCTCCTGCCACCGCTTCCGCGTTATCTCGTACTCGACCTCGCCCTGCTCGGCGCCTTCGATCGGGTCGGCGTACTCCGCGGCCGAGGTGAACGCCCGCGCGAACGTCAGCCCGGCCGAGGCCATGGTGGCCCGAGATGGTGTGTTGACCGCCATCGTCTGGGCGAAAACACGGTCGAGGCCCAGCTCCTCGAAGCCGTAGCGGAGCAGCTCCAGCGAACCCTCCCGGGCGTACCCCTGACGCCACTGGCGGCGCAGCAGGCGGTAACCCAGCTCCGCCTCGCCTTCGGCGAAAGGCTGGTCCGGGCCGTTCGGCGGCCGCAACAGCCACCACCCGACGAAGTCCTCGCCCGCGAAGCCCATCCAAAAGCCGAAGCTTGACACAGTCGCCATCCGGCGGGCGTGGGCCTGGGCGACCTCGGCGCGCGTCGCCGCGCGGCCGGTGAGGTAGCGCATCATCTCCGGGTCGGAGTCCAGCTCGTACTCCAGCTCGAGGTGCTCGTCGGCCAGCGGCACGAGGGTGAGCCGCGGCGTGCGAAGGGTCGGCATGGCCCGATCTTCGCAACCCGATCAGCCCGCCGTCTCCTGCCACCAGCCGAGGACCTCGTCCGCCACTCCCGGGGCCGCCACCAGCAGGCCGTCCGTGGGGAGGGCCGTGTCCTCGCCGTGCTTGTCCAGCACCACCGCGCCCGCCTCGATGGCCATCGCCACCGAGCCGGCCACGTCCCACTCGTGGTAGCTGTGCAGCACGGCCGCCGCCGCGTGGCCCAACGCCACCTGGGCGATCGACAACGCCGCCGAGCCGAGGACCCGGACCCCCGCGTGGGCCGCCGCCGCCCGCTCGATGAAGCCGCCCATGCCCGGCCACGGGCCGCTGCGGGCCAGCTCGGTGCACACCAGCGCCCCCGCCGTCACGCAGCGGTCCACCAGCTTGATCGGCTTGCCGTTCGCGCGGGCCCCCCGGCCGCGCGCCGCGGCGTAGATCTGGGCGCGGTACGGGTCCGCCACCACGCCCACCACCGGGCCCGCCGCGTCCACCAGCGCCAGGCTGTACGCGCACCACGGCACCCCGGCCACGTAGTTCGCCGTGCCGTCCACCGAGTCGACCACCCAGCGGTATTCCGCGACGTCCGCGCCGTGGTCGGCGCCGAACTCGTGGCCGACCACCGGGATGCCCGGGAACTCCGCGGTCAGGACGCGCCGCGTGTGGCGCTCCAGGATGCGATCGGTGTCGGTGACCCAGTCGAACGGCGAATCCAGCGTCGAAGGGTGGGCGCCGCGGCCGGCGGTCGCGGTGATCACGTCGGTGGCGTCGTTGGCCAGCCGCCCGGCCACTTCGAGCGCCCTCGACAGCAGGCCGGGCTCGACGGGCCGCGGCGGCCGTGAGGACAAGAGGGTCATGCCTGCTTAGCCTGGCCCACCCTGGTTTCCAGGACACGACCTTGAGATGACATGTCGTAGCCGATCTGTTCCGGCAGCGTTGGCTCACACGTCACACCAGCGCCAGGATCGGGTGCGATCGTCCAGGACGTGCGAGTCGCCATAGTCACCGAAAGTTTCCTGCCCCAGGTGAACGGCGTGACCAACTCCGTCCTGCGGGTCGTCGAGCACCTGCGCGAACGCGCGCACGACGTGCTGATCATCGCCCCCGGCCCCGGCCCGGACTCCTACCGCGGGGCCCCGGTCATCCGGATTCCCGCGCTCGACGTCCCCGGGGTCAGCTCCCTGCCGATCGGCCTGCCGACGCGCACGGTGCTGAACGCGCTGGCCGCGTTCGGCCCGGACGTCGTGCACCTGGCGTCGCCGTTCGTCGTCGGCGCGCGCGGGCTCGCCGCCGCGAGACGGCTGCGCGTCCCGTCGATCGCCGTCTACCAGACCGACATCGCCGGGTTCGCCGCCGCGTACGGCTTCGGCATCGGCGCCCGCGCCGCGTGGCGCTGGGTGCGGCGGCTGCACTCGCGCGCCGACCGGACCCTCGCCCCGTCCAGCGACTCCGTCGAGCAGCTGCGGCTCCACGGCGTCCCGCGCGTGCACCGGTGGGCGCGCGGCGTGGACATCGACCGGTTTTCCCCGGCGCACGCCGACCCGGTGCTGCGGGCCGAGCTGGCCCCGGCCGGTGAGCTGCTCGTCGGGTTCGTCGGCCGGCTGGCCCCCGAGAAGGAGGTCGACCGGCTGGCCGCGCTGGCCGCGGTGCCGGGGATCCGCGTGGTCGTCGTCGGCGACGGGCCCGAGCTCGAAAGCCTCCGGGAGCAGCTGCCGGACGCCGCTTTCCTCGGCGCGAAGTACGGCGAGGACCTCTCGAAGGCGTACGCGAGCCTCGACGTCTTCGTCCACACCGGACCGCACGAGACGTTCTGCCAGGCGGTGCAGGAGGCGATGGCCTCCGGGCTGCCGGTGCTCGCCCCGGACGCGGGCGGCCCGAAGGACCTCGTGCTGCCCGGCCGCACCGGCTACCTGCTGCCCGCGGACCGCGAGCGGTTCGGCACGGCGCTCGTCGAAAGGGTCGACGCCCTCCGAGACGCCGCGTTGCGCGCGAGGCTCGGCGAGAAGGCGCGCAAGGTGGTGCTGGGCCGCACCTGGCCCGCCGTCTGCCACGAGCTGGTCGGGCACTACGAAGCCGTGCGGGGCCGGGCCGCCCGCGCGGCCTGACGTGCACATCGTCCAGCTCGCGAACTTCTACGGGCCGCGCTCGGGCGGCCTGCGCACCGCGCTGCACCACCTCGGCGCCGGCTACGTCGCGAGCGGGCACGAGGTGACGCTCGTGGTGCCCGGCCGCCGGTACGCCGACGAGGTCCTGCCGACCGGCGTGCGGCGGTTTTCCCTGCCGGCGCCGCGGATCCCGGGTACCGGCGGCTACCGGGCCGTCGACCCGCACCGGGTCCGCGCGGTGCTGCGGAAGCTCGAGCCGGACCGCCTGGAGGTGTCCGACCGGCTGACGCTGCGGGGGATGGGCGGCTGGGCGAGCCGCCACGGCGTGCCCAGCACGGTCATCTCCCACGAGCGCCTCGACCGCCTGCTGGAGCAGTTCCTGCTGCCCGCGCCGGTGGCCCGCCGCGTCGCCGACACCGCGAACCGGCGGATGGCCGCGAGCTACGACACGGTCGTCTGCACGACGGCGTTCGCGCGCGCGGAGTTCGACCGGATCGCGGCGCCTAACGTCCGCCGCGTCCCGCTCGGCGTCGACCTCGCGACGTTCCGGCCCGCCATGCGCGACGACGGCTGGCGGACCGGCCTGGCCTCCGGCGCGGACACCCTGCTCGTCCACTGTGGACGTCTCTCGCCGGAGAAGCACGTGGAACGCAGCGTGGACACCGTCGCCGAGCTGACCGAGGCGGGCGCGCGGGTCCGGCTGGTCGTGGCGGGCGACGGGCCGCGCCGGCGGGCCCTGGAGCGCCGGGCACGCGGCCTGCCGGTGACGTTCCTGGGGTTCCTGTCCGGCCGCGACGACGTCGCCCGGTTGCTGGCCAGCGCGGACGTTTCGCTGGCGCCGGGGCCGCACGAGACGTTCGGGCTGGCGGCCTTGGAGGCCCTGGCCTCGGGGACGCCGGTGGTGGTGTCGGCGTCGTCCGCGCTGCGCGAGATCGTGCGCCCGGGCTGCGGCGCGGCGGTGGACGACCACGCGCCCGCCTTCGCCACGGCGGTCACGGACCTGCTCGAGCACCCGGAGGAGGCCCGGCGCGCGGCGGCACGGGCTCGGGCCGAGGAGTTCACGTGGCCCGCGGCGGTGGCCGGGATGCTGGCCACCTTCCGCTGAACGTCCCGGCGGTCCGGGCTAGATTCGACCCATGTCACGCGCAAGCCTGGACAAGGACCCGCACGAAGTCGCCGCGATGTTCGACGGCGTCGCGGACGGGTACGACCGGGCGAACTCGTTCATGACGTTCGGCTTCGACCGGCGCTGGCGCACCACCACCGCCCGCGTGCTCGACGCCCGCCGCGGCGAAAAGGTCCTGGACCTCGCCGCCGGCACCGGGGTGTCCACCGTCGAGTACGCCCGCGGGGGCGCCTGGTGCCTGGCCGCGGACTTCTCGTTCGGCATGCTCCGTGCCGGGCTGCACCGCAAGGTCCCGATGGTCGCGGCGGACGCGCTGAACCTCCCGTTCGCGGACGAGAGCTTCGACGCCGTGACGATCTCCCTCGCCCTGCGCAACTTCGTCGACACGAAGGCGGCGCTCACCGAGATCGCCCGGGTGGTCAAGCCGGGTGGCCGGCTGGTGATCTGCGAGGTCTCGACGCCGCCGTTCGCGCCCATCCGGTTCATCCACCGGCGGTTCATGCTCAAGCTGCTCACCTGGGTCGGCAAGCGGACGTCGTCGAACCCCGAGGCGTACTCCTACCTGGCCGAATCGATGCTGGCCTGGCCGGACCAGCGCACCCTCGGCGAGATCATCGCGAGCGCGGGCTGGGCCGACGTCGAGTGGTTGAACCTCACATTCGGCGTCGTGGCGATCCACCGCGCGCGAAAGCCTGCCTAAACTCGCGGGTATGAGCCGTCGTAGCCCAGATCAGGACGCCGAAGTCATCGTCGTCGGCGCCGGACCCGCCGGGTCCACCGTGGCCACCTACCTGGCCCGCGCGGGCGTCGACGTCCTCCTGCTGGAGAAGACCGAGTTCCCCCGCGAGAAGGTCTGCGGCGACGGCCTGACCCCGCGTGGCGTCAAGCAGCTGATCGACCTGGGCATCGACACGAGCGAGGACGCCGGCTGGGTGCACAGCCGCGGCCTGCGGATCCTCACCGGCGACCTCACGCTGGAACTCGACTGGCCGGACCTGACCAGCTACCCGCCGTACGGGGTGTCCCGCACCCGCCACGACTTCGACGACCTCCTCGCGAAGCTCGCGGTGAAGGCGGGCGCGCGGCTCTACGAGCGCACGACCGTCACCAGCGCGATCACGAACGCGAGCGGGCGCGTGGTCGGCGTCGAGGCGAAGGTCGGCCCGGAGCGGACGCCCGTGAACTACCGCGCGCCGCTCGTCCTGGCCTGCGACGGCGTGTCCGCGCGGCTCGCACTGAGCGTCGGCATCCAGAAGAACGAGAAGCGCCCGATGGGTGTCGCGGTGCGCCAGTACTACAAGAGCCCGCGCCACGACGACCCGTTCATCGAGGGCCACCTCGAGCTGTGGGACAAGTCCGACCCGCGTGACCCGAAGCTGCTGCCGGGCTACGGCTGGGCGTTCCCGCTCGGCGACGGCACGGTGAACGTCGGCCTCGGCATGCTGTCGACGTCGGCCTCGTTCCGGAACACCGACTACCGCGCACTGCTGCGCCAGTGGCTCGACGGGACGCCGGAGGAGTGGGGTTACCGCGAGGAGAACGCGATCGGCAAGGTCGGCGGCGCCGGCCTCCCGATGGGCTTCAACCGCACCCCGCACTACCGCGACGGCCTGCTGCTGCTCGGCGACGCCGGCGGCATGGTCAGCCCGTTCAACGGCGAAGGCATCTCGGCCGCGATGGAGTCCGCGCAGATCGCCGCGGAGGTCGTCGTGCAGGCCCTGGCGCGGCGCGAAGGCCCTTCGCGGGAGCGGGCGCTGGAGGCGTACCCGCGGGCCGTGGGCGAGCTGATGGGCGGCTACTACCAGCTGGGCAACGTCTTTGCGAAGATCATCGGCAAGCCGAAGATCATGCACGCGTGCACCAAGTACGGGCTGCGCATCAACAAGCTCCTCCCGCTGGTCTACAAGGGCCTCTCGGGCTGCTACGACGCCAAGGGCGGCGACGGCGTCGACCGCCTGATCGCGGCCCTCGCCCGCGCCACCCCCACCCCCCGCTGACCCGGGTTCCCAGCGCCCCAATGTGGCCTTCGGTGCGTTCAACGCACCGAAGGCCACATTGGGTGCGTCTGACGCACCCAAGGCCACATTGGGGCGCTCGTGCGCGGACACACGAGTGGCGTAACAAGTTGGCCGTGCGGTCAGTGGGATAGATCACAGGTCAGCGCCCGTTTTGTCCGGCCGGAACGCGATCTTGACCGCTCTTCGCGCAGGTCGCGCGCGCGGTGTTGCCGACCTGTGACAACGATGGCGCGGGAACTTAGGCGACCCTGATAACCCGGGGTACTAGGGACAAGAGTGTGAGTCGCGTCCTAGACTCCCCCCATGCTTTGTGAATCCCTTCACATCCGCGACGAGTGGCTTGTGAACTATTTCACAAGCGCACTGTGTTTTCCCTCTGGGCCCAGCCACGGGCCGTAAGGAGACCCTGACCCTCGGCGGTGTGACCCAGGTCCCTTAGGGTGCCGACGAGGCCCAGCGGTTCCCCACCACAAGCTCAACCGCAGCGGCGCGGAAAGGATGGCGAAGACCCCGTGCTGACGTTGCTGACCCGGACCGACACGGTGCAGCTGGCGCAAGAGGCCCCGAGCCTGAAGCCCTACCTGCCCCTGGTCCTGTTGTTCGTGCTGGCGCTCGGTTTCGCCGTGCTGTCGGTCCTGCTCGGGCCGCTCGTCGGCCCCAGCCGGTACAACAAGGCCAAGCTGTCCGCCTACGAGTGCGGCATCGAACCGTCCCCGCAGCCGCTCGTCGGCGCGGGGCGGATGCCGGTCGCGTACTACATCACCGCGATGCTGTTCATCCTGTTCGACATCGAGATGGTCTTCCTCTACCCGTTCGCCGTGCAGGCGGACGCGCTGGGCACGTTCGGCCTGGTGGAGATCCTGCTGTTCATCGCGACGGTCGGCTTCGCGTACGCCTACGTGTGGCGGCGCGGCGGCCTGGATTGGAACTAGACCCATGGGCCTGGAAGAAAAACTCCCCAACGGCATCCTGCTGGCCAGCCTCGAAGGCCTCGTCAACTGGGCGCGCAAGAACTCGCTGTGGCCCGCCACCTTCGGTCTCGCCTGCTGCGCGATCGAGATGATGACGGTCGGCGGTTCCCGCTACGACATCGCCCGCTTCGGCATGGAGCGCTTCAGCGCGACGCCGCGGCAGGCCGACCTGATGATCGTGGCCGGGCGCGTCACGCAGAAGATGGCCCCGGTCCTGCGCCAGATCTACGACCAGATGGCCGAGCCGCGCTGGGTCCTCGCGATGGGCGTCTGCGCCTCCTCCGGCGGCATGTTCAACAACTACGCCGTGGTCCAGGGCGTCGACCACATCGTGCCGGTCGACATGTACCTGCCCGGCTGCCCGCCGCGGCCGGAGATGCTGCTGGACGCGATCCTCAAGCTGCACGCCAAGATCCAGGACGAGCCGATCAACGCCCGCCGCGCCGCCATCCGCGCCGCGAGCGGGGAGCGCACCGAGCTCGTCGCGTCGTCGATCAAGTACGCGAAGAAGTAGAGCGATGACTGAGAACCCCCAACCCGGCGAAGAGCAGTCGAGCGCCGAGCGAGCCGAAACCGGCCTGACGGCGAAGGGCCCGGGCGCGGCCGAGGCGGTCGTCACCGGGCGCGAGCGCCAGGGCATGTTCGGCGTCCACGGCACCGGCGACACCTCCGGCTACGGCGGCGTCCGGCTCCCGGCGTACAGCCCGGCGCCGGCCGAGCGCCCGTACGGCGGCTGGTTCGACGCCTTCGCCGACGAGTTCTACGCCGCGCTGGCCGAGCGCAAGATCCCCGCCGAGGCGATCCTCCAGACGACGGTCGACCGCGGCGAGATCACCTTCTACGTCGCCCGCGAGCACCTGCCCGCGATCGCGAAGACCCTGCGCGACGACGGCGGCCTCCGGTTCGAGCTGCTGTCCTCGGTGTCCGGTGTGGACTACGGCGTCGACGTCCCGCAGCGGCTGCACGCGGTCTACCACTTCACGTCGCTGACCTACCGGCGCCGGATCCGGCTCGAGGTCACCCTCGACGTCGAGGACGCGCACGTGCCGTCGCTGGTGGAGACCTACCCGACCGCCGACTGGCAGGAACGGGAAGCCTGGGACATGTTCGGGATCGTCTTCGACGGCCACCCGGCGCTGACCCGGATCCTGATGCCGGACGACTGGGACGGCCACCCCCAGCGCAAGGACTACCCGCTCGGCGGGATCCCGGTCGAATACAAGGGCGCGGAGATCCCGCCGCCGGACCAGCGGAGGTCGTACTCGTGAGCACCGAAAACCTGTCGGACGTCACGACCGGAACGAGCACCACCGAGACCGGCAGCGACAGCACGGACAACGCGAACTACGCCGACTCCCGCGACACCACCGAAGGCCGCGTCTACTCGGTCTCCGGCGGCGACTGGGACGACGTCATCGCCGACGCGGCGCACGACGAGCGCATGGTCATCAACATGGGCCCGCAGCACCCGTCGACGCACGGCGTGCTCCGGCTCGTGCTGGAGATGGAGGGCGAGACCGTCACGCAGCTGCGGTCGGTCATCGGCTACCTGCACACCGGCATCGAGAAGAACTGCGAGTACCGGACCTGGACCCAGGGCGTCACGTTCGTGACGCGCATGGACTACCTGGCCCCGCTTTCGACGGAGATGGCGTACTGCCTCGGCGTCGAGAAGCTGCTGCAGATCGAGGCCCCGCGCCGCGCGCAGCTGCTGCGCGTGATGCTGCTGGAGATCAACCGGATCGGCTCGCACCTGGTCTACATCGCCACCGGCGGCATGGAGCTCGGCGCCACCACCGCGATGACGCTCGGCTTCCGCGAGCGCGAAGAGGTGCTGCACCTGCTGGAGCACCTGACCGGCCTGCGGATGAACCACGCGTTCATCCGCCCCGGTGGCCTCGCGCAGGACATGCCGGCCGACTACGTCGAGGTCGTCAAGGCGTTCGTCAAGACGATGAAGGAACGCCTTCCGCTGTACGACAAGCTCTTCACCGGGCAGCCGATCTGGCGCAACCGGCTCAAGGGCGTCGGGTACCTGCCGGTCGACGCGTGCCTCGCGCTCGGCGTCACCGGCCCGGTGCTGCGGTCCGCGGGCCTGCCGTGGGACCTGCGCAAGACCGAGCCGTACTCCTGCTACGACGAGTTCGACTTCGACGTCCCGGTCGACAACGGCGCCGACTGCTGGTCGCGCTACCTGATCCGGGTGCACGAGATGCACGAGAGCCTCAAGATCATCGAGCAGTGCCTGGAGAAGCTCGAGCCGGGCCCGGTCATGGTCGAGGACAAGAAGGTCGCCTGGCCGGCGCAGCTGTCCATCGGCAGCGACGGCATGGGCAACTCGCTCGAGCACGTCAAGAAGATCATGGGCCAGTCGATGGAGTCCCTGATCCACCACTTCAAGCTGGTCACCGAGGGCTTCAAGGTGCCGGCCGGGCAGGTCTACACCTCCGTCGAGTCGCCGCGCGGCGAGCTGGGCGTGCACCTGGTGTCCGACGGCGGCACCCGGCCGCTGCGGGTCCACGTGCGCGAACCGAGCTTCGTGAACCTGCAGTCGATGCCCGCCATGGCCGAGGGCGGCCTGGTCGCCGACGTGATCGCCGCCATCGCCTCGATCGACCCCGTCATGGGGGGAGTGGACCGATGACCACAGCTGTTCCCGAGCCGGGCCCGAACTACGCCGCGGCAACGCACGCGGCAACCGGCCCGGACACCGACGTCGTCGCCATCGCGCCGGACCCCGATATCGCCGCCGGGATCATCACCGAGGCGCCGCCGGAAGACATCTTCGACGCGGACATCCACGCCAAGGCGCAGGACCTGATCGCGCGCTACCCGATGTCCCGCTCGGCGCTGCTGCCGATGCTGCACCTCGTGCAGTCGGTGCAGGGGTACGTCAGCCAGGAGGGCATCGCGTTCTGCGCGAAGCAGCTCGACCTGTCCGACGCCGAGGTCAGCGCGGTCGCGACGTTCTACACGATGTACAAGCGGCGTCCGTGCGGCGAGCACCTCGTGAGCGTCTGCACCAACACGCTGTGCGCGGCCATGGGCGGCGACGCGATCTACAAGAAGCTCCAGACGCACCTCGGTTCCGAGGAGCAGCCGCTGGGGCACAACGAGACCGCGGGCACGCCGAACGAGCCGGGCTCGATCACCCTCGAGCACGCCGAGTGCCTCGCGGCCTGCGACCTCGCGCCGGTCATCCAGGTCAACTACGAGTACTTCGACAACCAGACCGAGGAGAAGGCCGTCGCGCTGGTCGACGCGCTGCAGGCGGGCAAGAAGCCGGCCCCGACGCGCGGTGCGCCGCTGACGAACTTCAAGGGCGCCGAGCTGCAGCTCGCCGGGTTCTTCCCGGAGGACGAGCGGACCTACCGCAAGGACGTCGACGGCCCGTCGCAGGCCGTCGAGACGCTGCGGGGCGCGAAGCTCGCGCAGGACCGCGGCTGGGTCGCCCCGGTGGCTTCCGATGTGCCGTTGCCAGAAGTGGAGAAGAAGTAGTGGCTGACCCCATCACTCCGGTCCTCACGAAGCGCTGGCTGTCCCCGAACTCCTGGCAGATCGGGACGTACGAGGCACTCGAGGGCTACACCGCCGTCCGCAAGGCCCTGGCCGGGACGCCGGAGCAGCTCGTCCAGCTGGTCAAGGACTCGGGCCTGCGCGGCCGCGGCGGCGCGGGCTTCCCGGCCGGCATCAAGTGGTCGTTCATGCCGCCGAACTTCGACAAGCCGCACTACCTGGTGATCAACGCCGACGAGGGCGAGCCGGGCACGTGCAAGGACATCCCGCTGATGATGGCGGACCCGCACTCGCTCATCGAGGGCTGCATCATCGCCTCGTACGCGATGCGCTCCAACCACTGCTTCATCTACGTCCGCGGCGAGGCGCTGCACTGCATCCGCCGCCTCAACGCGGCCGTGCGCGAAGCCGAAGCGGCCGGTTACCTGGGCGAGAACATCCTCGGCTCGGGCTTCGACCTCAAGATCACCGTCCACGCGGGCGCGGGCGCGTACATCTGCGGCGAAGAGACGGCGCTGCTCGACTCGCTGGAAGGCCGTCGCGGCCAGCCGCGGCTCAAGCCGCCGTTCCCGGCCGCCGCGGGGCTCTACGCCGCGCCGACCACGGTCAACAACGTCGAGACCATCGCGAGCGCGCCGTTCATCGTCAACGGCGGCTCCAGCTGGTTCCGCGAGATGGGCCGCGAGAAGTCGCCCGGCCCGAAGATCTACTCGATCTCCGGTCACGTCGAGAAGCCCGGCCAGTACGAGTGCCCGCTCGGCACGACGCTGCGCGAGCTGCTGGACATGGCGGGCGGCATGAAGGACGGCATCCCGCTCAAGTTCTGGACCCCGGGCGGCTCGTCCACCCCGATGTTCACCGCCGAGCACCTCGACGTTCCCCTGGACTTCGAAGGCGCGGCGGAAGCCGGGTCGATGCTGGGCACCACCGCCGTCCAGGTCTTCAACGAGACCGTGTCGGTGCCGTGGGCCGTGATGAAGTGGACGCAGTTCTACGAGCACGAGTCCTGCGGCAAGTGCACGCCGTGCCGTGAAGGCACGTACTGGCTGGCGCAGATCCTCGAGCGGATGGTCGAGGGCCACGGCACCGAGGAGGACATCGACACCCTCCTCGACGTCTGCGACAACATCCTCGGCCGGTCGTTCTGCGCCCTCGGCGACGGCGCGGTGTCGCCGATCACCAGCGGCATCAAGTACTTCCGGGACGAGTTCCTCGCGCTGTGCGAGAAGAACCGGCACGAACAGACCAAGCCCGAACTCGTGGGAGCGCAGGCATGACGATCGCGCCCGACAAGCCAGAGACCCAGGAGACGCCGGTCCCCGAAGGCCACGTCAAGCTGGTCATCGACGGCGAAGAGGTCATCGCCCCCAAGGGTGAGCTCCTGATCCGCACGGCCGAACGCCTCGGCACGGTCATCCCGCGGTTCTGCGACCACCCGCTCCTCTCCCCGGCCGGCGCCTGCCGCCAGTGCCTGGTCGAGGTCGAAATGGGCGGCCGGCCGATGCCGAAGCCGCAGGCGTCCTGCACGATGACCGTCGCCGACGGCATGGTCGTCAAGACGCAGCTAACCTCGCCGGTCGCGGACAAGGCCCAGCAGGGCGTGATGGAGCTCCTGCTCATCAACCACCCGCTGGACTGCCCGATCTGCGACAAGGGCGGCGAGTGCCCGCTGCAGAACCAGGCCTTGGCCCACGGCCGCACGGACTCCCGGTTCGTCGACACCAAGCGGACGTTCCCGAAGCCGCTGCCGATCTCGACGCAGGTGCTGCTGGACCGCGAGCGCTGCGTGCTCTGCCAGCGCTGCACCCGGTTCTCCAGCGAGATCGCCGGCGACCCGTTCATCGAGCTCCTCGAACGCGGCGCCCACCAGCAGATCGGCACCGCGGAGACGGCGGACGTCCTGGACCTCGCGTCGCGGACGACGTCCGGCCAGCCGTTCCAGAGCTACTTCTCCGGCAACGTCATCCAGATCTGCCCGGTCGGCGCCCTCACCAGCGCCGCCTACCGGTTCCGCTCCCGCCCGTTCGACCTGGTGTCCGCGCCCAGCGTGTGCGAGCACTGCTCGTCCGGGTGCGCCGAGCGCACCGACTTCCGGCGCGGCAAGGTCCAGCGCAAGCTGGCCGGTGACGACCCCGAAGTCAACGAAGAGTGGATCTGCGACAAGGGCCGCTTCGCCTTCCGCTACACCGGCGCCGACGACCGCATCCGGCGTCCGCTGGTCCGCAACCGCGAGACCGGTGAGCTGGAGGAGGCGTCCTGGACCGACGCGCTGCGCGCCGCGGCCGCCGGGCTCGTCGAAGCCCGGTCCAACGGCGGCGTCGGCGTCCTGCCCGGTGGCCGGCTGACCGTCGAGGACGCCTACGCGTACTCGAAGTTCGCGCGCGTCGCCCTGCAGACGAACGACGTCGACTTCCGCGCCCGCCCGCACTCGGCCGAGGAACTCGCGTTCCTCACCTCGCACGTCGTGGGCGTGACGCCGGAGTCCGGCGTCACCTTCGGCGAGATCGAGCGGGCCCGCACGGTCCTGTGCGTCGCCTTCGAGCCCGAGGACGAAGCCCCGATCGTGTTCCTGCGGCTGCGCAAAGCGGCCCGCCGGAACAAGACCCGGGTCGTCCACTTGGGACAGTGGACGACGTCGTCGGTGCGCAAGACGTTCGGCGAGCTGCTCGCCTGCGTCCCCGGCCAGGAAGCCGCGGCCGTCGAGGGCATCGCCAAGCACGCGCCGGACCTCGACGAGGGCCTGCGCGGCGAAGGCGCGGTCGTCCTGGTCGGCGAGCGCGCCGCCGCGATCCCCGGCCTGTTCGCCGCCCTGCACGACCTGGTCGAGCGCACCGGCGTCCGGCTCGCGTGGATCCCGCGCCGCGCCGGCGACCGGGGTGCGCTGGAGACCGGCTGCGTGCCGTCGCTCCTGCCCGGCGGCCGCCGGGTCGGCGACGACGCCGCCCGCGTCGCCGTCGAAAACGCCTGGGGCGTCCCGCTCCCGGCCACCCCGGGCCGCGACACCACCGACATCCTGCTGGCCGCTTCGGCCGGTGAGCTCGGTGGCCTGGTCGTCGGTGGCGTCGACCCGTACGACCTGCCGGACCCGGACCTCGCGCTGCGCGCGCTGGACACCGCCGGGTTCGTCGTCAGCCTCGAACTGCGGCACAGCGCGGTGACCGAGCGCGCGGACGTCGTGCTCCCGGTGGCCGCGTCGGACGAGAAGGCGGGCAGCTACCTCAACTGGGAGGGCCGCACCCGCCCGTTCGACGTCACCCTCGAAGGCACCGGCGCCCTGCCGGACTGCCGGGTGCTCGACACCCTCGCCGTCGAGATGGACGCGGACCTGTTCACGCAGACCCCGGCCGCCGCGCGCGGTGACTTCGAGAAGCTGGGCCAGGCCTCGGCGCTGCGCTGGAGCCACGTCGCCGCCGAGGTCGCGCCGCCCGCGACGCCGGGCGCCGGCCAGGCGATCCTGTCGACCTGGCGCCAGCTGATCGACAACGGTTCGCTGCAGGACGGCGAGCCGCACCTCAAGGGCACCCAGCGCACCCCGGTCGCGCGGTTGTCCGCGAAGACCGCGGAAGGCCTGGGCGTCACCGTGCGGGTGAGCACCGAACGCGGTGCGATCACGCTGCCGGTGGAGATCGCGGACCTGCCCGACGGCGTCGTGTGGCTGCCGGGCAACTCCGACGGCTCCGCCGTGGCCAAGACGCTCGGTGCCGGACACGGCGCCGTCGTGAACCTCGCTGGAGGTGGGCAATGACCCCGCTGCTGACCGAAGCCGCCGTCGGGACCGTCCCCGACGCGGCGACGCGGGCGGCACTGCTCGCGGACGACCCGTTGTGGCTGATCCTGCTCAAGTGCGTGGTCATCCTGCTGATCGGGCCGATCCTGACGATCTTCCTGATCGTCTGGGAGCGCAAGGCGGTCGGCCGGATGCAGAACCGGCCCGGCCCCAACCGCGTCGGCCCCGGCGGTTACCTGCAGTCCCTGGCGGACGCGATCAAGCTGCCGTTCAAGGAACAGATCATCCCGGACACCGCCGACCGCAAGGTGTACTTCCTCGCCCCGGTCGTCTGCGTGGTGCCCTCGCTGATCGCACTGTCGGCCATCCCGTTCGGGCCGGTCGTGTCGATCTTCGGCGAGCGGACCGTCCTCCAGCTGCTCGACCTGCCGGTCAGCGCGCTGGTGATCCTGGCCTGCTCCTCGATCGGCGTCTACGGCATCGTGCTCGCCGGCTGGTCGTCCGGCTCGCCGTACCCGCTGCTCGGCGGCATGCGCAGCGCGGCGCAGGTGATCTCCTACGAGATCGCGATGGGCCTGTCGATCGTCGCGGTGATCCTGCAGGCCGGGTCGCTGAACCTGGCCGACATCGTCGCCAAGCAGCAGCCGGCGTGGTTCCTCTACCTGGTCCCCAGCTTCGTGATCTACCTGATCTCGATGGTCGGCGAGACCAACCGTGCCCCGTTCGACCTCCCCGAGGCCGAGTCGGAGCTGGTCGGCGGCTTCCACACCGAGTACAGCTCGATGAAGTTCGCGATGTTCTTCCTCGCCGAGTACGTGAACATGGTGATCGTCTCGGCGTTCGCGACGACGCTGTTCCTCGGCGGCTGGATGGCCCCGTGGCCGCTGTCGCTGATCGGGAACAACGTGCTCAACACCGGCTGGTGGCCGGTGCTGTGGTTCTTCGCCAAGATGTTCGTCCTGCTCTTCGGGTTCATCTGGCTGCGCGGCACGCTGCCCCGCCTGCGCTACGACCAGTTCATGCGCCTGGGCTGGAAGGTCCTGGTCCCGCTGAACCTGGTGTGGATCATCATGGTGACCTTCGCGAAGGTCATCACCTGGAACACCGCGTCCATCATCATCGCCGCGGTCGCGATCTTCATCGTCGTCGCGCTGTTCTTCTACGTCCGCGCCGCGGGCCGGGAAGAAGAGAGCGAGAGCGTCCCGGTGACCGGCGGCGGGTTCCCGGTGCCGCCGCTGGACCTCAAGGTTCCGCAGACCACCCCGCGTCAGAAGGCTTTGGCCAAGGCCGAGGCGAAGGCGGCCCGCCGCAAGCCGGCGGCCGTCGGTACCGCACAGGAAGGGGCACAAGATGGGGTTTCTTGATCCCGTCAAGGGCTTCGGCGTCACCTTCGGGATGATGTTCAAGAAGGTCGCCACCGAGGAGTACCCGGAGGCCGGCGCGCCCGCCGCCCCGCGTTACCACGGCCGGCACCAGCTGAACCGCCACCCGGACGGCCTCGAGAAGTGTGTCGGCTGCGAGCTGTGCGCGTGGGCGTGCCCGGCGGACGCGATCTTCGTCGAGGGCGGTGACAACACCGAGGAAGCCCGGTTCTCGCCGGGCGAGCGGTACGGCGCGGACTACCAGATCAACTACCTGCGCTGCATCGGCTGCGGCCTCTGCATCGAGGCGTGCCCGACCCGGTCGCTGACGATGATCAACTTCTACGAGCTGGCCGACGACGACCGTCAGCGGCTGATCTACACGAAGGAAGACCTCCTCGCGCCGCTCCTGCCCGGCATGGAGCAGCCGCCGCACCCGATGCGGCTCGGCGAGAACGAGCAGGACTACTACGTGAACGGCCCCGAACTGGCACGCGGGGAGGGCGTCAAGTGATCACCGCCCTCTTGGCCGCGGCGCCGAACGCTTCCGCGGGTGTCTCCACCGGCGAAGCGATCGCGTTCTGGGTCCTCGGCCCGGTCTCGCTGCTCGGCGCGCTTGGCATGATCTTCTCCCGCAACGCCGTCCACTCGGCGCTGTGGCTGGTGCTGACCATGCTGAGCCTGGGCGCGCTGTACATGATCCAGTCGGCGCCGTTCCTGGGCTTCACGCAGATCATCGTCTACACCGGCGCGATCATGATGCTGTTCCTGTTCGTGCTGATGCTGGTCGGCCGGGAGAGTTCGGACTCGGTCGTCGAAGTCCTGCGTGGACAGCGGCTCGCCGCGACGGTGCTCGGCATCGGGCTCGCCGCGCTGCTGGCCACCGGCATCTACCGGGCCATGGAGAACGTCACCCCGGCCATCCCGCTCGACTCGGCCACCCCGGCGGGCGGCGGCCCGAAGGGCCTGGGTCGGCTGATCTTCACCGACTACCTGTTCCCGTTCGAGCTGACGTCGGCGCTGCTCATCACCGCCGCCATCGGCGCGATGGTGCTGGCCTTCACCGACCGCCACGGCAAGGGCGGCAAGCTTTCGCAGCGCGAACTGGTGCTGCTGCGCTTCCGCGGTGAGCACGACCGGCCGTCGCCGCTGCCCGGCCCGGGTGTCTTCGCCACCGCCAACTCCGTGGCGACCCCGGCGCTGCTGCCGGACGGCTCGATCGCCCCGGAGTCGCTGTCGGCGATCATCGAGTCGACCTCGGCGATCGAGCTGGCGAAGGAACGCAAGCTCGTCGCGGACGAGGGCCCGCACGCGGACGCGCACGCGCTGGTCGGCTCCGAGGGTGCTTCGAAAGCCCCGGAAGTCTCGGAAGGGGAGAAGGCATGACCCCCACGTACTACCTGCTGCTGTCGGCGCTGCTGTTCGCGCTCGGCGCGGTCGGCGTGCTGGTGCGGCGCAACGCGATCGTCGTGTTCATGTGCATCGAGCTGATGCTCAACGCCGTGAACCTGTCGCTGGTCACCTTCGCCCGGATCAACGGCGGGCTCGACGGCCAGATCATGGCGTTCTTCGTCATGGTCGTCGCGGCCGCCGAGGTCGTGGTCGGCCTGGCGATCATCATGGCCATCTTCCGCACCCGGCGCTCGGCCTCGGTCGACGACACCAACCTGCTGAAGTACTAGGAGACACCGAGTGACCGCATCATCGTGGCTGCTGGTGGCCCTCCCTGCCCTCGGCGCGCTGATCCTGCTGCTGGCGGGCAAGCGCGCGAAGGCTTGGGGGCATCTGCTCGGCTGTGCCACCGTCACCCTGGCTTTCATCTACGGGCTGATCCTGTTCTTCAGCGCGAACACGAGCACGGCGACCGACGTCAAGGTGTACTCGTGGATCCCGGTCGGGCAGCTGCAGGTGGACTTCGGGCTGCGGATCGACGCGCTGTCGCTGACGTTCGTGCTGCTCATCACCGGCGTCGGCATGCTGATCCACTACTACTCGATCGGCTACATGGCCGACGACGAGGGCCGGTACCGCTTCTTCGCGTACCTGAACCTCTTCGTCGCCTCGATGCTGATCCTGGTGCTGGGCAACAGCTTCGTGACGCTGTACCTCGGCTGGGAGGGTGTGGGTCTCGCGTCCTACCTGCTCATCGGCTGGTACCAGGGCCGCCCGTCCGCCGCGACCGCGGCGAAGAAGGCGTTCCTGATGAACCGCGTCGGGGACGTCGGGCTCGCGCTGGCGATCTTCATCATGTTCAAGTACGCGGGCTCCACCGGCTACGCGCAGGTCTTCCAGGCGGTCGGCGACGGCAAGTTCTCGCCGGGCGCGATCACCGCGATGGCGATCCTGCTCCTGCTGGGTGCCTGCGGTAAGTCCGGCCAGTTCCCGCTGCAGGCGTGGCTCCCGGACGCGATGGAGGGCCCGACCCCGGTGTCGGCCCTCATCCACGCGGCGACGATGGTGACCGCGGGTGTCTACCTGGTGGCCCGCTCGAAGGACATCTTCAACGCCACCGAGGACGGCCGCCTGATCGTCACGCTGGTCGGCACGGTGACGCTGCTGCTCGGGTGCATCATCGGCTGCGCGTACGACGACATCAAGAAGGTCCTCGCGTACTCCACGGTCAGCCAGATCGGCTACATGATGCTGGCCGTCGGGCTCGGGCCCATCGCGTACGCGCTGGGCATCATGCACCTGGTCGCGCACGGCTTCTTCAAGGCCGGGCTGTTCCTCGGGGCCGGCTCGGTCATGCACGGCATGAACGACGAGGTCGACATGCGGAAGTTCGGCGGGCTGCGCAAGCACATGCCGATCACCTTCATCACCTTCGGCCTCGGCTACCTGGCCCTGATCGGCATCCCGCCGCTGTCGGGCTTCTTCACCAAGGACGCGATCATCGAAGCGGCGTTCGGCCAGGGCGGCTGGCGCGGCTGGGTGATGGGCGGCGCGGCGCTGCTCGGCGCCGGGCTCACCGCCTTCTACATGACCCGCCTGATGATGATGACGTTCTTCGGCAAGGAGCGCTGGAAGGACATCAAGTCCTCCGACGGCCGGGACTTCCACCCGCACGAGTCGAAGGCGGTCATGTGGATCCCGATGGCCGTCCTGGCGGTCGGTTCGGTCGGCGCCGGCTTCTTCTTCTGGCAGGGTGACCGCTTCTCCGAGTGGCTGACCCCCTCGGTCGGCAAGCTGGAGGAAGCCCACCACGCGCCGTTCGACGCCTGGGTCATCTCCCTCGCCGCGATCGTGTTCTCCGTGCTGGGTGTGGTGATCGCCGCCCTGATCTTCCGCCGTGACATCCCGGTCGAGCAGCCCCAGCGGGTCTCGTTCGTCACCCGGGCGGCGCGCAAGGACCTGTACGGCAACACGCTCAACGAGACGCTGGTCGCCCGCCCGGGCACCTGGCTCTCGCGGGCGCTGGTGTTCGTCGACAACCGCGGCGTCGACGGCGCCGTCAACGGCCTGGCCGCCGGTCTCGGCGGCGGGTCCGGCCGGCTGCGGCGGCTCCAGACCGGGTTCGTCCGGTCCTACGCGCTGTCGATGCTGGGCGGCACGTTCCTGCTTCTGGCGGCTCTCCTGCTGGTGAGGTTCTCCTGATGACCTGGTTGCTCATCCTCATCCTGGTGCCGCTCGCCGGCTCGCTGGTGCTGGCGTTCCTCAAGGGGAACGACCGCGCCGCGGTGCTGGCCGCGCTCGGGTTCTCGATCCTCGAGTTCCTGCTGGTGATCCCGTTCTGGCTCAGCTACTCGCCCTCGGGCGCGCGGCTGCAGATGACGTCGAGCTTCGACTGGATCCCCAGCTTCGGCGTGCACATCGCGTTCGGCACCGACGGCATCTCGCTGATCATGATCGCGGTGATCGCGCTGCTGGTGCCGATCGTCGTCGGCGGGCTCGGCACGCTGGACAAGCTGCCGCCGGGCCGCAGCGCGGGCGGGTTCCTGTCGCTGATCCTGCTGCAGGAGGCGCTCACGATCGGCGTGTTCGCCGCGACCGACGTCTTCCTGTTCTACGTGCTGTTCGAGATCATGCTGATCCCGATGTACTTCCTGATCGGCGGCTACGGCGGCGCGAACCGGCAGTACGCGGCGGTGAAGTTCTTCCTCTACTCGTTCCTCGGCGGCCTGATCATGCTGGCGTCGGCGATCGGGGCGTACTCGCTGGCGGCGGACAAGCTCGGCAAGGGCACGTTCGACTGGGCCACGCTGGTGACGGTGGTGCGCGACGCGCCGCTGTCCACGCAGATCTGGCTGTTCCTCGGGTTCTTCCTGGCCTTCGCGATCAAGGCGCCGCTGGTGCCGTTCCACACCTGGCTGCCGGACGCGGCGGGGGAGGCGCCGATCGGCGTCGCCGTCCTGCTGGTCGGCGTCCTGGACAAGGTCGGCACGTTCGGGTTCCTGCGCTACTGCCTGCCGATGTTCCCGGACGCGAGTCGGACCCTGGCGCCGCTGGTGCTGGTGCTCTCGGTGATCGGCGTCCTCTACGGATCGATCCTCGCCGCGGGGCAGCGGGACATGAAGCGGTTCATCGCCTACGTCTCGATCGCCCACTTCGGCTTCATCTCGCTGGGCATCTTCGCGTTCAACGAGCAGGCGATGGTCGGCTCGGCGACGTACATGCTGAACCACAGCCTCGCGACCGGCATGCTGATCGTGGTGATCGGCCTGGTGATCGCGCGCGGCGGGTCGTCCCGCATCTCGGACTACGGCGGCATGGCGAAGGTGACCCCGCTGCTCGCGGGCCTGTTCCTCCTCGCGGGTCTGTCGACGTTGTCCTTGCCGGGCACCAACTCCTTCGTCTCGGAGTTCCTGGTGCTCATCGGGTCCTTCGTGGACCAGCCGGTGTACACGATCCTCGCCACGGTGGGCATGGTCCTGGCCGCGGCGTACGTCCTGTGGCTCTACCAGCGGGTCTTCCAGGGCCCGGTCCGCGGTGACGCCCTGGTGGGTGTCGGCGGGGGCCCGGGCACGGCCATTGCGCCGGAACTGGGCGCGAAGAAGGCCATCACGGACCTCAACGGCCGGGAGATCGCGATCCTCGCGCCGCTGGTCGTGCTGATCCTCGTTCTCGGCTTCTACCCGAAGCCGGTGCTCGACACAGTCACCCCGACGGTGCAGCAGACGCTGTCCGCGGTCCAGGGAGGCAAGTAAAAGTGCTCGACATCCTCCTGACCCAGGCACCGGAGCCGCCGGTGCAGGTGCCGTCGGTCGACTACAACGCCGTGCTGCCGGTGCTGATCATCTTCGGTGCGGCCTGCGTCAGCGTGCTGGTCGAGGCGTTCGCCTCGAAGCGCTCGCGGTTCGGCGTGCAGGTCGGGCTGAGCTTGCTGGCGATCGTCGCCGCGGGCGCCTGGCTGATCAAGTACGCGGTCTCCGACTCGCCGGCGGCCGGCGTGACGACGTTCAGCGGCGCGATCTCGATCGACCGGCCGGCGCTGTTCCTCTGGGGCACGCTGCTGGCGCTGGCGGTCGGCGCGGTGCTGCTCATTTCGGATCGGGTGGTCGAGCCGGGCGGCGCGCTCGTCGCCCAGGCCGGCATCCGTCCCGGCACGGTCCAGGACCGCGCCCAGACGGCGACGGTCATGCAGACCGAGGTGTTCCCGCTGACGCTGTTCGCGCTCGGCGGCATGATGGCGTTCTGCGCGGCGAACGACCTGCTGACGATGTTCATCGCGCTGGAAGTGCTTTCCCTGCCGCTGTACCTGATGTGCGGCCTCGCGCGCCGCCGCCGCCTGCTGTCCCAGGAAGCGGCGGTCAAGTACTTCCTGCTGGGCGCGTTCTCCTCGGCGTTCTTCCTGTACGGCCTGGCGCTGCTGTACGGCTACGCGAACTCGGTGAAGCTGGGCGACATCGCGGCCGCGGCGGCGGGTTCGGACCGGTCGGACACGCTGCTGTTCGCCGGGCTGGGGCTGCTGGTGGTCGGCCTGCTGTTCAAGGGTTCGGTCGGCCCGTTCCACACGTGGACCCCGGACGTGTACCAGGGCGCGCCGACGCCGGTGACGGCGTTCATGGCGGCGTGCACGAAGGTCGCGGCGTTCGGCGGGATCCTGCGGGTGCTGTCGGTGGCGTTCTCGTCGACTTCGTGGGAGTGGCGCGGGGTCCTCTGGGGCGTGGCGATCATCTCGATGGTGATCGGCGCGGTGCTGGGCCTGACGCAGACCGACGTCAAGCGCATGGTGGCGTACTCGTCGATCGCCCACGCGGGCTTCCTGCTGGTCGGTGCGATCGCGATGACCAAGGACGGGTTGTCGAGCACGCTGTTCTACCTGCTGGCGTACGGCTTCACGACGCTGGCGGCGTTCGGCGTGATCAGCCTGGTCCGGGATTCCTCGGGCGAGGCGACGCACCTCTCGGCGTGGGCCGGGCTGGCCAAGCGGTCGCCGCTGGTGGCGGGGGTCTTCACGTTCTTGCTGCTGGCCTTGGCCGGGATTCCGCTCACGTCCGGGTTCGTGGGGAAGTTCGTGGTGTTCTCGGCGGCGCTGTCGGACGGCATGGCCCCGCTGGTGGTGATCGCCCTGGTGTTCAGCGCGGTGGCGGCGTTCTTCTACCTGCGCGTGATCGTCCTGATGTACTTCTCCGAGCCGGCGGCGGACGGGCCCTCGGTGTCGGTCCCGGGCTTCGGCACCGGGACGGCGATCTTCCTGGGCACGGCGGTGACGCTGGTGCTGGGCCTGGTCCCGGCGTTCGCGCTCGGCTGGGCCGGTTCGGGCGGGTTCGCTTTCTGAGGGTTCTTTTTCGGGCCGCCACTTTCCCGTTTTCCGGGGGAGTGGCGGCCCTATTTCAGTTTCTGGCTCAGTGTTTTGGGTTCACCGGGCAGAACGCTGATGTAGCCGTCGGCGAGGGCGATCCCGACGCGCCCGGAGGCCAGATCGAGGTAGCTGACGGTCTTGTCTCCGGTGTGGAGCTGCCCAACGCCGTAGTGCGGCTGCTGGAAGAGGGCGTCGAGTTCTTGTGCTTCCCGGCTGCGGGCGGGGGCGTCGTCGAAGACGTCGCTCTCCGGTTGGTTCCGGAAGTCTTCTTGGGGGAGCGAGAAGGGCTTGATGTCCGCGGGCCGGTACCGGGGCAGGGCCGCGACGAGCGCGTCGGCGGGGTGGGTGCCGACGTCGGTGAGTTCGACCTGGTCGTCCCGGCAGACAACGCACACCTTGTCCCGGCGGTTGACGGCTACGAGGACACCGATTTGTTCGGTGGTGTCCCGCGCGTAGGCGAAGTATTCCCGGGCGGGGTGGCCGATGAGGCGCAGGCGCTCTTCGAAGTCGGGCGTGAAGCCGTCACCTTGGACGAACCCGTAGGGGCTGAGTTCTTCGAAGGCATCCCGGCCAACCCGTTTCGCGGCGGATGGCGGGACGTAGCGCAGTCCTTTGGCCAGGACGGGGTGCGGATCACCGCACCCGACGGAACGCATGGCGGTGAGCAGGGTGGTCAGCGAGAAGACGGCCATTATGGTTTTCTGTTCCGGTTTTCCCCGATGACGGGCGGCATGGGCTTTTCGATGAAGCCGCCGAAGGTTTCGTCGGGGTCGGGGTTTTGCAGGTAGGGAGCCTTTTTCTTTTCCCGGTCTTCTTCTTTGCCGCCGCGGCCCGCCATGGGGCCGCCCATGGGCAGGCCGTTGGCGCCCCGGGCGCCGGCCGAGCCGCGGGCGGGGTTGGCGCCGGGGAGGCGTTCTTCGGGGAGTCGTGCCCCGGTGCTGCTTCCGGGGCCGGGCTGGTTCAACCGGTTTCCGAGTCCTGGTGTCCCGGGGCGTGATCCGGTCCCTGTGCCGGTTCCTGTGCCGGTTCCTGGAGTTGCGGTCCCGGGCTGGTAGCCAACGCCGGCGTACGGCCCGGTCCCCGGCCCGAACCCGCCGGGGAAGTTCGTGCCGGTGCCGGTGCCGGTGCCGGTCAGGTTGCTGATGGGCTGCCCGGTAGGCCCGAACTCGTACCCGCCCTGAGCGGCGGGGAGGAAGGGTTTGGGGACGTAGTTGTTGGCGTGGGTGTTCTCGGGGTTGGTGGTGCTGGGCCGGACCTGGTTCTGCTGGTTCTGCTGGGTTTGCGGGTCCTGTTGGTGCTGCTGGTGCTGTTGGTCTTGCTGGGTTGCCGCCTGCGTCCGGTTCCCATCCGTGCCTCGGGTCTGCCCGGGCCGAACGGTCTGCCGATCCTGGGCGGGAACCTGCGTCTGCCGAGGATTCCGAGCCCATTCCCCGGTATCGGTGGGCTCGGCTTTCCGTTCGGTGGAGGTGCTCCCGCTCATCGAGACGGCAGCGCCGGTGTCGGCGAGCTGGGCGTATTGGGCGGGCATTTGCCCGCCATTGGCGGAGCTGGCGGAGTGGTAGGCGCTGAAGGCGTCGATATTGGCCTGGCTGTCAGCTTGCCACCCGGCAACTTTGGTGTGGTAGGAATCCCAACCCTTGTCACTGATGGCGTGCAAAACATCATCAACCCCCAACACCGGCGGCTGGGCGGCAACAGGCTTGACGGAGTTCTTGGCAGTACCAAAGGCATCCATCTGAGCCCCAACAGCAGTCCGAGCATTCTGAAGATGAACAGCATCATCAGCGGCGGCTTGCACAAGAGGCCGAGTGGCATCAGCGGCGGCCTCCCCGGCGTCTCCACGCCAGCCGGACATGGTCTTGGCCCGGAGAGCGCTGATCCGCTGAGCCCGTTCCACCATCCGAGTGGTCAGATGATCAGCGTCACGTTGGGCGTCGGAGAGAGAGCTAGAGCCTTCTCCCCCTGTAATTTGTGCGTAGATTTCGGCTGCGGTCAGCGGTGACTCGGTGACCATCACTGCGCCCCCTTGATGTTTTCAACAACCTTCTCGGCGACTTCATGTGCAGCTGCGCAGGGATCGCTGTTGCCGACATTCGCTTCGGACTGAGTGATGGAGACATCGATCATCTCGTGGTCGCTGGTTCCAACAGCGATCGCACATCGGCCGCTCGTGGCACGCTCATCCTTCAGTCCGTACGCGACGGCTGGCAGGCCCCCCACCGGGGCCACTGGCATAAAGAGACGAAATGTTGACCCTTGCTGCTGGTAAATCGCGGTCAGGCCAGCCTGGTTGACCTTGTTGAAGATGATGCCGACAGTCGCTTGGGTGGTTCCTGCCGGTTGCCAGTTGCACGTAGGGCCACCCGGTGCGCTCAGCTCCTCTTTAGCTGTTGCGCCTGAGCCGAGAAGTGTCGTGACTTCTTCGACGGCCAAGGATTCGCACGGAGTTCGCTTGAATCGGGTGGTGTCCAGAGGTGTATCGACCTTGGGTACGCCGGGACCTGGTACGGCATTCGCCCGGGTTGATGAAGTGGTCACGGGTGAAGCCGTCCCGGCTTTTGTGTCTGAGCACGCCGTTAAGAACAGGAGGGATGCGCCGAACAGTACAAGTGAGCGGCGGATCACAGCGTTCCTCCTGTTTGCTTGATCTCGGAAACCTGCGTTTCCTCGGTCGCAGCGTACTTGCCTAGCGCCTTTGCGAACTTCTCCGCCATCGCTCGGCAATACTCCACCCGTTGTTGAAGGGCGGTATCGAGCGCGTCACCCGAGGCGCGGATCTTTTCGGCGTTGCCGGCACTTGCGTACTCCAGGCCGGGACCGTGCGTGGTCGCGATGGCTCGAGCCTGCTCGCGGTCCTCCTGAAACTCACGGGCCAGGTCGTTCCACTCGTGCATCAGCTCACGCAGGGTCTCCTCGTCGTACTCGAACCCCGCACCCCCGTCACCCCCACCCCCATACGCCCCGGCAACCGGAACCCCGTCCGGCCCAGGCAGCCGCCAATCCCCGCCCGGGTCATAAACCGGTCCCTCAACCACGGCACACGTCCGTCGTCATCAGCTCTCCCCTAGCTTGCAGTGCGCTCCACCCCGAGCACCCTGCGTATCCGACGCTCCGCACCCTACCAGGGTTCCCACCACGGAAAAGCAAGGTCACAAGGGCCGCGGCGGCCCTCTCGGTGCTCTCCCAAGCCGCGGCCCTCGTGACGTCTATGGGGTCGGGGAACAGCTGGTCCGGCCCAATTCCACCGTTCCGCTGATACCCGATTCGGGGAGGAAATCAATGCGCAGCATCGTCAAGCCGACACTTCCTTCGCCCGGGAGGTTCTGGATGTTGAACACCGCGTTCGCCAGGACCTTTCCGTCCGATTTCCGAAGCGGCGACACGTAGCCCACCGGTACCGGGCTCGGCGGGTTCGCGATTCCCGACAGCCCGCCGTAGCTCCAGTTTGCGCTCGTCTGCCCCGGCGCCCTCTCGCACGTCACCGTGAAGCTCGACAACCTCACCCGGGGCCCTCCCGCGCGCAGCAGCGCCGTCAGTTCGAAGTCCTTGCCCGTCGCCGTCACCTTCGTGTCCGTGCACGACGACGTGCCGCCGCCGAAGGTGATTCCCGGCTTCGACACCCGCTCGGCCGTTGCGCTCGACGGGCCGCCGATTGCGCAGGGAGCCTGAGGTGGTACCTCGACCGCTGTGAACGCAGCCGAGCCGATGTCGGCCACGCCCGGTTGTGGCGAAGCCGATGAAGGCGAAGAAGCGGCCAGGCCCGTCACCACCACAGCCGTGACGATCGTGCTGCGCATCTCGCTGTCCTCCTCGCCGCCGGGGAGCGGCCGTGGTGGCGGCTCCTCCTCGGTTGAATATCCGCCCGGTGGAGACGTCCGTTGCGCCCGGAATCTCCGATCACCCTTCCGAGGATCACGAACCACCCGGTGGGTGACCGTGGGCGGTGTCATGTTCGTCACCGTTTCCGCAGGACAGCGGGTAAACGACCGCGCGGCGTAGCCACTACGCTCAAGGGGCAACCGACCGGTGCACGAGTAGAGCGGAGCCGACGTGTCTGTGCCTTCCCCAGCCCCCGGGGCGGGATCCCTCCCCGCTGCGCCGGGCGGCGCCCTCGACGACCTGCGGGCGTCGGTCGGGCTGCAGATCGCCGACGAAACCCTGCTGCGCTCGATCGCCGGCGGGCTGACCGAGGTCGAGAAGCTGCTGCGCGAGGTCGTCCGCAGTGACGTCCAGGCCGTCAACGACGCCGCGTTGCACCTGGTCGAGGCCGGGGGCAAACGCTTCCGTCCGCTGTTCACCCTCCTGTCGGCGCAGTTCGGGCCGAAGCAGGACGACCACGTGGTGATCGCCGCCGCCGCGGTCGAGCTGGTGCACCTGGCCACGCTCTACCACGACGACGTCATGGACGAGGCCGACATGCGGCGGGGCGCCGAGAGCGTCAACGCCCGCTGGGACAACACCATCGCCATCCTCACCGGCGACTTCCTCTTCGCGCACGCTTCGCGCCTGGTCGCCGACCTCGGCACGGACGCCGCGCGGATCATCGCCGAGACCTTCGGCGAGCTGGTCACCGGCCAGATGCGCGAGACCGTCGGCCCCGGACCGGGTGACGACGCCGTCGCGCACTACCTCACCGTGATCGCGCAGAAGACCGGCTCGCTGATCGCCACCTCCGGCCGGTTCGGCGGCATGATGTCCGGCGCCGCCGAGGAACACATCCAGGCGCTGCGCCGGTTCGGCGACATCATCGGCACCGCCTTCCAGATCTCCGACGACATCATCGACATCGCGTCGCCGTCCGACGAGCTCGGCAAGGCGCAGGGCACGGACCTGCGCGAAGGCGTCCGGACGCTGCCCATGCTGTACGCGCTGGCCGACCCGGGCACCGACCCCCGCCTGGTGGAGCTGCTGTCCGGCCCGATCGCCGACGACGCGCTCGTGCAGGAGGCGCTGGAGCTGCTCCGCGTCAGTAGCGGACTCGATCGAGCACGCGTCACCCTTTCCGACTACGCTCAGCGCGCGCGAGCCGAGCTCACCGCGCTGCCCGCATCACCCGCCCGGGACGCGTGCGAGTCGGTCGCCGACTACCTGGTCGCGCGCACGCGCTAAGCACTTAACAGGGGCAGGAAAAGATGTCCATATTCGGACAGGTCTGGCTGTGGAGCCTCGCCGCGTTCTTCGTCGGCGTCCTCCTCACCTGGCTGGTGCTCGTGCTGCCGCTCCGCAAGAGCGTCCGCCGGCTGGAGAGCTCGCTGGCGCAGGCCCACGCCGACGCCGCGCGCACCCCCGCGAACGCGGCCGCGGTGAGCGCCAGCGCCGAGGTGTTCCGGCGGCCGGAGCTGGAGCCGTCCCGCCAGGAGACGTCCTACCCCGGCACGCTGGTCGCCGCGCCGCCGATCCACCGCGACGACGTCCACGACGACATCGACGAGGACTTCGCCGAGCTGGACGCCCAGGTGCCGTCGCGGATGCCGCCGGAGCCGGAGCCCGTCCGGGCGCCCGAGCCGGAGCCGGAGGAAGACGACCCGTACCGCAACGCGGCCACCCAGTTCCTGACCCCGGAAGACGAACCGGAGCCGGAGCCGGACAGCGCCACCGCTACCCAGTACATGGCCCCGGTCGGGAATTCGTTCGACGACGACGAGGAGCCCGAGTCGCCGGCGTTGTCGCGGCTCGAGCAGCAGCTGGACCCCGGTCCGGGCTCGCTGTTCCAGCCGCCGTCCGGTGAGGCGACGCCGGACTGGTTCGACCACGAGCCGCCGTCCGAGCGGTCGGCGTTCGAAGAGCCGGTGGAGCGCACGCGCTACATCGGCGAGCACCCCGGTTCGGTGCGCGACGAGGAACCCGACGCCGAGCCGCCGCAGTACGCGTTCGGCGGCGACATCGCCGAAAGTGAGCTGGACGTGCCGCCGGAGACCCCCGCCGAAGCCACGCAGGTGCTGCCGAAGCGTCAGCCGCGGGAAGCGGTGCGCGGCGGGTTCGACGCGCCGCAGCCGATCCAGCCGTCGATGCGCACGGTCGAGCGCCGCGAGCCCGACCTGTCCGGCGGTCACAGCGGCTCGCTGTTCGAGCCGTCGGTGCAGCCGAACCAGGCGGCGGCCACCGGCGTTGTGGCGCCGGAGCCGCCCCCGGCCCGTCAGGCGGCGGGCGACTCGGTCCCGCCGGGACCGTTCGGCCCCGGTTCGGCGATGCCGCGCCCGGGCGGCGGGGCACCCAGCGACAGCTTCGCGGTGAAGGCCAGCGTCACGGCTTTGCGGTACTGCACCGAGGAATCGGCGCAGTTCCCGAAGATGGTCGCCGAGGTCTGGTTCCGGACGGCGGAGGACGCCGAACGCGTCGGGTTCCGGCCGCTCAGCTGAGTTCCTGGAACAGCACGAGCGCGGCGCCGCCGGGATCGGTGACCACCACCAGGGAGCCGAACGGCAGGTCGGTGCGCTCGCGCACGAGGGTTCCGCCCAGCTCCAGCGCTTTCGCCGCGGCGGCGTCCACATCGGACACCGGCGCGTAGGGCAGCCACTGCGGGGCCCGGTCGTCGCCCGGGGCCAGCTCGGTGAGGCCGCCCCAGGGCGCGCCGCCGGCCGTCAGCAGCGGGCCGTCCGCCTCCCAGCCCAGCAACTCGGCGAAGAACCGCTTGCTGCCCGCCGCGTCGGCGGTGCGGACGTCGAAGAACACGAAGGGTGATTCAGGTCGCATGGCCTAAAACTTAGGACAAGTGTCCCAACCGTGGCAACCCCGAAACGCCGAAGGCCGCCATGCACCGGGCATGGCGGCCTTCGGGAGCAGCGGGGGTTACGCGACCGTCCAGGTGTCCTTGCCGCGCAGCAGGCCCTGCAGGTCCGGCTTGCGGGCCGCACGAGCCTCTTCGACCTGGGCGCGGGCGCCGTCGTCGTACGTCGGGCGCTCGACCTGGCGGAGAATGCCCGTCGGGACGTGGTTGAGGTTCTGGTCGCCCAGGCGCGACAGCGCGAACGCGTACGACGTGTCCGTGATCGCCGGGTCGTGCACCACGACGTTGTCTTCGCCGATGTCCGCGACCTTGGCGACATCCAGGCCGCCCCAGTCTCCGCGCTTGACGCCGAACTCCTGGTTCGGGCCGAAGCGGATCGGCTCGCCGGCGCGCAACGGGATCAGCCGGGCGGCGGCCTCGTCGGCGTCCTTAAGGACGTCGAACGCACCGTCGTTGAAGATCGGGCAGTTCTGGTAGATCTCGACCAGCGCCGAGCCACGGTGCTGCGCCGCCGCCTGCAGGACCTCGGTCAGGCCCTTGCGGTCGGAGTCCATCGCCCGGCCCACGAACGACGCCTCCGCGCCGATCGCCAGCGACAGCGGGTTGAACGGCGTGTCCACCGAACCCATCGGGGTCGACTTGGTGACCATGCCCTGCCCGGACGTCGGGGAGTACTGGCCCTTGGTCAGCCCGTAGATCCGGTTGTTGAACAGCAGGATCTTGATGTTCACGTTGCGGCGCAACGCGTGGATCAGGTGGTTGCCGCCGATGGACAGCGCGTCGCCGTCACCGGTGACGACCCACACCGACAGGTCCGGCCGCGTGGTGGCCAGCCCGGTCGCGATCGACGGCGCGCGGCCGTGGATCGAGTGCATGCCGTAGGTGTTCAGGTAGTACGGGAACCGCGACGAGCAGCCGATGCCCGAGATGAACACGATGTTCTCGCGCTTGAGGCCGAGGGTCGGCAGGAAGGACTGGACCGCGTTCAGGACGACGTAGTCGCCGCACCCGGGACACCAGCGGACTTCCTGGTCCGACTTGTAGTCCTTGGCCTTCTGCGGCTCGTCGGTGGTGGGCACAAGGTCCAGGCCGCCGAGGTTGGGTATCCCCAAGTCGATTGCGGTCATTCTGCCGCCTCCGTAGTAACGCCGGTGATGATCTCCGAGAACAGGTTCTGCAGCTCTTCGGCCTTGAACGCCATTCCGGCGACCTTGGTGTGCGAGTGGATGTCCACCAGGAACTTCGCCCGCAGCAGCATCGACAGCTGGCCGAGGTTCATCTCCGGCACCACGACCTTGTCGTAGCTGCGCAAGATGTCGCCGAGGTTCGCCGGCAGCGGGTTGAGGTGCCGCAGGTGCGCCTGCGCGATCGGCAGCCCGAGCTTGCGCACGCGGCGGCAGGCCGCGCCGATCGGGCCGAACGAGCTGCCCCAGCCGAGCGCGAGCACGCGGGCCTTGCCGCCGCTCGGGTCGTCGACGACGAGGTCGGGGACGTCGATGCCGTCGACCTTCGCCTGCCGCAGCCGGACCATCTTGTCGTGGTTGGCCGGGTCGTAGGAGATGTGGCCGGTCTTGTCGGCCTTCTCCAGCCCGCCGATCCGGTGCTGCAGCCCCGGGGTGCCCGGAACCGCCCACGCGCGGGCGAGGGTTTCGGGGTCGCGGACGTACGGCCAGAATTCGCCGGAGTCGTTGTCCGCGTTGGGTTCGGTCGCGAACTCGACCCGCAGGTCGGGCAGGTCGCCGACGTCCGGGATCAGCCACGGCTCGGAGCCGTTCGCGATCGCGCCGTCCGAGAGCAGCAGCACCGGGGTGCGGTACTTCAGCGCGATCCGGGTCGCCTCGACGGCCGCGTCGAAGCAGTCCGCCGGCGACAGCGGCGCGACGATCGGGACGGGCGATTCGCCGTTGCGGCCGAACATCGCCTGCAGCAGGTCCGCCTGCTCGGTCTTGGTCGGCAGGCCGGTGGACGGGCCGCCGCGCTGGACGTCGATCACGACCAGCGGCAGCTCCACCATCACGCCGAGCCCGACGGCTTCGGACTTCAGCGCGACACCCGGCCCGGACGTCGAGGTGACGCCGAGCGCGCCGCCGTAGGACGCGCCGAGCGCGGCGCCGATGCCGGCGATCTCGTCTTCGGCCTGGCAGGTGATGATGCCGAAGTTCTTGTGCTTGGACAGCTCGTGGAGGATGTCCGACGCCGGGGTGATCGGGTACGTGCCGAGCAGGATCTGCAGCCCGGACCGCTGCCCGGCGGCGACCAGCCCGTAGGCGAGCGCGGTGTTGCCGGTGATCTGCCGGTAGGTGCCCTGCTTCAGCTTCGCCGGGGCGACCTGGAACGTCGTCGCGAACGACTCGGTGGTCTCGCCGTAGTTCCAGCCCGCGCGGAAGGCCAGGATGTTCGCCTCGGCGATGTCCGGCTTCTTCGCGAACTTCTCGCGCAGGAACCGCTCGGTGCCCTCGGTCGGCCGGTGGTACATCCACGACAGCAGGCCGAGCGCGAACATGTTCTTGCAGCGCTCGGCGTCCTTCTTGCCGAGGCCGGTCTCCGCGAGCGCGCCCTGGGTCAGGGTCGACATGGCGACCCGGTGCACCTGGTACGCCTCGAGCGTGTCGTCCTCCAGCGGGTCGCTCGCGTAGCCGACCTTGGTGAGGTTGCGCTTGATGAAGTCGTCGGTGTTGAGGATGATCGTGCCGCCGTGCGGGACGTCGGCGAGGTTCGCCTTCAGCGCGGCCGGGTTCATCGCCACCAGCACGTCCGGCCGGTCGCCGGGGGTGAGGATGTCGTAGTCGGCGAAGTGCACCTGGAAGCTGGAGACGCCGGGGATGGTGCCCTGTGGCGCGCGGATCTCGGCGGGGAAGTTGGGCATCGTCGACAGGTCGTTGCCGAACGCGGCGGCTTCGGACGTGAAGCGGTCGCCGGTCAGCTGCATGCCGTCACCGGAGTCGCCGGCGAACCGGATGACCACCCGGTCCAGCTTGCTGACCTCGGTCGGCCTGGTTGCGGCGAGCGAGCCGTGACCAGCGCCGTTGCCGTTCGCACTCGTGCTCATGGGTCAGGGATTCCCTCTCTCCCGACGGTACGGCTTCCCGTTCGCCTGCCGGTGCCGCGGCTGCGTTCACCAGGTCTACTCCCGAGGTTAGCTCGCCCTCAACACCGATGTTGGCGGTGTCCCGGCTGTTGGACGACCTCATTGATGCTCTTCAATGTCTCTTCGCAGCTCCGTCAGATACCTGTAACTGATGGTAACGGGTAGCCGCTGCGCCGCGTTGTGATGCGTGTCTCCCGGAGGGTAGAGCGCTCCGATCGGGTCACGACCGAGAACGGATCCGGTCTCGCACCAGGGAAAGCCGCTCGGCGAACTCCGGTGACGCCAGCGAGGCCAGTTGCGGCCGGATCTCGACGTCGACGGCGGCACTGTGCTCGGCCAGGCCGGCGGTGGTGCGGAGACTGCGCTTGGTGGCGATCAGCGCGGCCCGCGGTGCGGAGACGGCGGGGTGAGCCAGCTCACGCGCGGCCGTCAGCAGTTCGTCATGGCCGCCGTCGACCACGCGCAGCGCCAGCCCGGCGCGCACCGCGGCTTCGGCGTCCAGGGGTTGTCCGAACAACGTCAGGGCGGCGGCCTGCTGCGGGCCGGCGAGCCGCTGCGTCATCCAGGTCATCCCGCCGCCCGGGTGCAGCCCGAGTTCGAGGAACCGGGCGACGAACTTCGCCCGCGGCCCGGCCAGCCGGACGTCGGCGGCGAGGGCGAGGTTCAGCCCGGCCCCGACGGCGGCACCCCCGACGGCGGCGATGGTCGGCAGCGCGCACCGCGCCACGGCGAGGAAGCCTTCGTAGATGGCCCGCAGGCCGGACTCGTCGGCCGCGGCGAGCGCGGACAGGTCGGCACCGGCGCAGAAGGCGGGCGGCGTCCCGGTGACGACGACGGCGTGCACGGACTCGTCCTGTTCAGCGGCCTCGACGGCGGCGGCGAGCTGCGCGGAGAGGTCGAGCGTCAGCGCGTTCCGGCTGCCGGGAGCGTCGACGGTCAGCAGGGCGACGCCGCCGGAGTGCTCGCTGACGATGCTGTCGGTCATGGGCCCAGGGTGGCACGGTGCGGTGTGGGTGGACGCAGGGCGGGCCTCCGCCCCCGTCGACCAGCGTATCGGCGAGGGGCGACAGTTTTGCGGCCTCGGCTCGCGCTTCTCCCCAAGCCGCGGCTTGGGGAGAGGTTTGTGGAGTATCCGTGCGCGCTGCGGGCCTGAGCGGCCGGATTGTCGGTACCCGCCGATACGCTGGAGACCGGGGGGCGGAGGCCCGCCCAATCCCGCTGCGGCCACCCACCGCGGCCACCCACCGCGGGCTCACTGCTCCGGGGTCCCGCCTTGCCCCGCCGCGGCCACCCGGCCCGCCGCGGCCGCCCGGCCCGCCATGGCCACCCGGCCCGCCGTGACTACCCGACCCGCCGTGACCACCCGCCCCGCGCGCTCACTGCTCCGGCGTCGGTGGCCGTTCCAGCAGCCGCGAGAGCACCACGGTCGACACCGTCCGGTCCACGATCTCGAGCCCGCGCAGCCGCTCCAGCGCCGTCTCCAGGTGGTGGATGTCCGCCGCCCGCAGGTGCACGATCGCGTCCGCCGCACCCGACACCGTGTACGCCGCCACCACCTCCGGCAGCGGCTCCAGCCGTGCCCGGATCCGGGCCGGCGTGATGTTGCCCTGGCACGTGACCTCGACGAACGCCTCGGTTCCCCAGCCCAGCGCCTCCGGGTCGACGACCGCCGTGAAGCCCCGGAGGATGCCCGTTTCGAGCAGCCGGTCGACCCGCCGTTTCACCGCCGGCGCCGACAGGCCGACCACCTTGCCGATCTCCGCGTAGCTCGAGCGCGCGTTCGCCACTAGACACGAAACGATTCGCTGGTCGATGGTGTTCACACGCAACATCTAGCACAGATACGCGCAGCGAACAGCGATTGATTGCGATATTAGGCGCCCCTTACCCTGCAATCATGCAGGGATCACTGGCCACCCGCGTACCGACCACCCGCCGATACCTGATGTGCCCGCCGCGCTTCTTCGCGGTGGACTACGTGATCAACCCCTGGATGGACCCGACCCAGCCGGTCAGCGCCGACGTCGCCGTCGCGCAGTGGACCGAGCTGCGCGACACCTACCGCCGCCTCGGCCACACCGTCGAGGAGATCGAGCCCCAGCCCGGCCTGCCCGACATGGTCTTCGCCGCCAACTCCGGCACCGTCGTCGACGGCCGGGTGCTCGGCTCGCGGTTCCGCGCCCCGCAGCGCTCCGCCGAGGCCGAGCACTTCCGCCGCTGGTTCGTCGAACACGGCTACCGCGACATCACCATGCCGGAGAAGATCAACGAGGCCGAAGGCGACTTCGCCTGGACCGGCGCCCTGCTGCTCGCCGGCACCGGCTTCCGCACCGACCCGGCCGCGCACGCCGAGGCGCAGGAGGTCCTCGGCGTCCCGGTCGTCTCGCTGCAGCTGGTCGACCCGCGCTACTACCACCTCGACACCGCGCTGTTCGTGCTCGCCGAGGCGACGGACTCGACCCGCGCTCAGATCGTCTACTACCCCGAGGCCTTCTCCGCCGGCTCGCGCCGCGTGCTGGAGCGGGTGTTCCCGGACGCGGTGCTCGCCACGAAGGAAGACGCGGAGTGTTTCGGCCTCAACGGCGTCTCCGACGGCCGCAATGTCGTCCTCCCGGTGGAGGCCACCCGATTGGGTGAACTTCTCTCGGCTCGGGGGTACGAACCGGTCTACGTCGACATCTCTGAGCTGCGGAAAGCCGGCGGCGGCCCGAAGTGCTGCACGCTGGAGATCCGCAAAGGCTAATTGACGGCAAAAAAGTGTAACTCCCCCGTTTGCCATCGCGATTAATCGAAGTAACAAATCGACTACTCGCGGTGGCAGGCGGTGGGAGTGGTGACGGTGATCCTCGCCGTGCACGGGGTGGGCCGGCCGGCCCGCCAGCTCGACCCCGGGGAAGACGAGCGCTGGCTGACCGTGGAGCAGTTCGAACGCGTCCTCGACGTCGCCGCGGAGCGCGAAGACGTCCGCCTCACCTTCGACGACGGCAACGAATCCGACGTCGAGATCGTGCTGCCGCGGCTGGCCGACCGTGGGCTGACGGCGGAGTTCTTCCCCCTCGCCGGCCGGCTCGGGCAGCGTGGCTACCTCGACCGCGACGGCCTGCGCGAGCTCACGCGCGCCGGGATGGAGATCGGCTCGCACGGCTGGGAACCCCGTGACTGGCGGCGGCTCGACGACCGGCACGCCGACCGCGAGCTGAAGGACGCCCCGAAGCTGCTCGGCGACCTGTGCGGCCGGCCGGTGCGGCGGTACTCCCTGCCGTTCGGCGCCTACGACCGGCGCGTGCTCGCGCGGCTGCGGCAGGCGGGCGCCACCCGCGTCTACTCGAGCGACGGCGGCGCGGCCCGCCGCGACGGCTGGCTGCAGGCCCGCACCGAGCTCCCGCACGACCTCGACGGCGACTGGCTCGACGGCGTGCTCGCCGGTTCGCGGCGGGCCGCGCACTGGGCGAACCGCTTGTTCCACCGCGCTCTCCGGTAGGGCGCCTCGCCGTCGCGAACCGGCTCGTTCGGCGCTCGGCGCGTCCCGGCGACCGGGACACCGCCAGAACCGGTTCCGGCGGGCTCTGAACCCGGTGAGCAGCCTTTTCGTCAACTCCGGCCACCTGATGGGAAATTCCCGGACCCGGAGGTCTTGAACGCCGCCGCGCCCGGGTGCATCCTGATGCCCCGCCGCCGTAAGGAAAGTTTCCTAACTAAAGGGAGCCCCAGGAATGCGGAAACTGATCCTGCTCGCGACCCTCGCGCTGGCGTCGGCCGTGATGCCGTCGGCCCTCGCGTCGGCGTCGCCGGCCCCGGCCGCTCAACCGGCCACCGCCGAAGCCGCCCCCACCGCGGCCCAGTTGCTCGCCAAGACCTCCGGCTGCAAGCAGGTCTCGAACGGCAAGTACAAGACCGACGAAGACGTTTCGAGCAAGACGGTCGCGATCTGCGACGCCAACGGCGCGGTCTTCTGGAAAGCCGACATGGACATCGACTGCGACGGCCAGCGCAGCTCGCAGTGCAACGAGAACACCGACTGCTGCTACCAGGACGACACGGCGTTCCACCAGTCCGACGGCAAGCCGCTCAACGCCGCGAAGCTGCCCTACATCGTCGTGCCGAGCTCCAGCAGCATCTGGAAGTACTCCTCCTCCGGCCTCAAGGGCGGCGGCTCCTGCGCGGTGATCTACAACGGCAAGGTCGAGTACGCCGTCATCGGGGACACCGGGCCGACGCAGATCATCGGCGAAGCCTCCTACGCGACGGCGAAGGACCTCGGCATCAACCCGGACCCGTCCAACGGCGGCACCGACTCCGGCGTCACGTACATCTGCTTCAAGAACTCGACCGTCTCGCCGATCGAGAACCACTCCAACGCGGTGAGCAAGGGCCAGAGCCTGGCGACCACCTTCGTGAACAACAACTGACACCTATTTTCCGCCCGGCGGCGAATCGTGGTTCCCGGCCACGGTCCGCCGCCGGTCCGCGTACCGGATCGAGACGCAATTCTCACTTGAATCCCTTGCGTCTCACCGTGGTCTCACGCCGTCCCCCGTTCGCCGCCCTCGTGGTAACGATCCAGGGGCGCCCGCCGACCAACTTGAGGGTCGCGCGGAATAGCGGAGGTTTTGGCGTGAAGATCAGTGTCTTCGGGCTCGGTTACGTCGGCTGTGTCTCCGCCGCGTGCCTGGCGGGGCAGGGACACCGGGTGGTCGGCGTGGACGTCAACCCGGTGAAGATCGACCTCATCACGCAGGGCAATGCCCCGGTGGTCGAGGAGCGGATCGGCGAGCTGACCGCCGAGGTCGTCGCGAGCGGCGCGCTGAGAGCCACGACCGACGTCGCCGAAGCCGTCGCCGACAGCGAGATCTCGCTGGTCTGCGTCGGTACGCCGTCGGCGCCGAACGGCAGCCTTTCCACGGTCTACCTGGAGCGCGTGGCCGAGGAGATCGGCGAGGCGATCGCCAAGAAGGCCGAGCGGCACACGGTCGTCTTCCGCAGCACGATGCTGCCCGGCACCTGCCTCGACCTGCTGGTCCCGATCCTGGAGAAGGCGTCGGGCCGCACGGCCGGCGTCGACTTCGGCGTCGCGGTGAACCCGGAGTTCCTGCGCGAGGGCACCAGCGTCCGCGACTTCTTCGACCCGCCGAAGACGGTGATCGGCGAGATCGACGAGGCCAGCGGCGACGCCGTCGCGGCGTTGTACGAAGGCCTGCCCGGCCCCGTTTTCCGGGTGCCGATCCCGGTCGCGGAAATGACGAAGTACGCCGACAACTCCTTCCACGGCCTGAAGATCGGCTTCGCGAACGAGCTCGGGTCGATCTGCCGGGCGCTCGGCCTCGACTCGCACCAGGTGATCGACGTCTTCCTCGCCGACACCAAGCTCAACATCAGCCCGGCCTACCTCAAGCCCGGGTTCGCCTTCGGCGGCTCATGCCTGCCGAAGGACCTGCGCGGGCTCGTCTACGCCGCGCACCGCGCCGACGTCAGCGTGCCGATCCTGTCGCACGTGCTCGCGTCGAACGCCGAGCACCTGCAGCGGGCGTTCGACCTGGTCGCCCGCACCGGCAAGCGCAAGGTCGGGCTGTTCGGGCTGTCGTTCAAGCCGGGCACCGACGACCTGCGCGAGTCGCCGCTGGTCGAGCTGGCCGAGAAGCTGCTCGGCAAGGGGTACGACCTGAAGATCTACGACGTCAACGTCAGCCTCTCGCGGCTGATGGGCGCCAACCGCGAGTACATCGAGGGCCGGCTGCCGCACCTCGGCCAGCTGCTCGCCGGGACCGTCGAAGAAGTCATGGACCACGCCGAAGTCCTGCTCGTCGGCACCAAGGACCCGGACGTGCTGGCGGCCCTGCCGCACAGTGGCGACCGGGCGCTGATCGACCTCGTCCGCCTGCCCGACGCCGCGACGCGTCGCCTTGAAGAGGGATACGCCGGCCTTGCTTGGTAAAGCGCTCATCCTCGTCGAAAACCTCTCCGTCCCCTTCGACCGGCGGGTCTGGCAGGAGTCCACGACCCTGCGCGACGCCGGGTGGGAAGTCCACGTGATCTGCCCGCAGGGCACGAAACGCGACACCGAAGCCGAAGCCGTCGTCGACGGCGTCCACATCTACCGCTACCCGCTGAAGGCGGCGACCGGCGGGCCCGCCGGCTACCTGCAGGAGTACGGCAGCGCGCTGTGGCACACGCTGCGGCTGGCCCGCAAGATCGGGCCGGTCGACGTCGTGCACGCCTGCAACCCGCCGGACCTGCTCTACCTGGTCGCGAAGTACCTCAAGCGCCACGGCGCGAAGTTCATCTTCGACCAGCACGACCTGTGCCCGGAGCTGTACCTCTCGCGGTTCGACCGCGGGCAGGACCTCCTCTACCGCGGTGTCTGCGCGCTCGAACGCGCCACCTACCGCGCCGCCGACGTCGTGATCTCGACGAACGAGAGCTACAAGCAGGTCGCCCGGATCCGCGGCGGCAAGAAGCCCGAGGACGTCTTCGTGGTGCGCAGCGCCCCGGTCGTCGAGCGGTTCCACGAGGTGCCGGCCGAGCCCGAGCTGAAGAAGGGCAAGCCGTACCTGCTCGCCTACCTCGGCGTGATGGGCCCGCAGGACGGCGTCGACTACGCCCTGCGCGCGCTGGCGAAGCTGCGTGACGAGGTCGGCCGCACCGACTGGCACGCCGTGTTCGTCGGCTCGGGCGACGCGTTCGACGACATGGTCGCCTTGTCGGCGAAGCTCGGGCTGGCCAACCAGGTCGAGTTCACCGGCCGGATCTCCGACGAGGACCTGGTCCGCTACCTCTCCACCGCCGACGTCTGCCTGTCGCCGGACCCGCTGAACCCGCTCAACGACGTCTCCACGATGAACAAGGTCATGGAGTACATGGCGATGAGCAAGCCGATCGTCTCGTTCGAGCTGCGGGAGGCGCGGGTGTCCGCGGGGGACGCGGCCGTCTACGCCCCGGCGAACGACGAGACGGAGTTCGCGGCGCTGGTGTCCCGGCTGCTCGACGACCCGGAGGAGCGGATCCGGATGGGCAAGCTCGGCCAGGCCAGGGTGGCCGGTCCGCTCTCGTGGGCCAACTCGGCGAAGAACTTGCTCGCCGCATATGAGCACGCTGTGAAGTCCTGATCGCCGTACGGTCAAGAACTCACCGAACGTGTAACCAAAGCTCCCGGTCCGACGACGGTTGGGGTAACCGGCCGATCAACTGAACCCGTTCGGCGTATCCGGCTCAGGAATGGAGACCCCGCCGTTGACTGACGACACGGTGCGCCTGGCCCTGGTCGGGCAGGTCCTGAGACGACGGTGGCGGCTGCTGGCCGTCCTCGCCGTCCTGGGCGCGCTGGTCGGCGCCGGAGCGTCGATCCTGTTCTCACCCGGCTACAAGACGACCTCGGGCGTGTTGCTCCAGGGCCCGCGCCAGGCCGACGAGCTGCTGACCCAGGCCGAGATCGCAACGGCTTCGGTCGTCCTCGACCGGGCGGCCGCGGTGCTGCCGTGGCGGCCCAGCGGCATCGACCTGAAGAAGCAGGTCAGCGCGTCGGTGGCGCAGAGCAACGTCGTGACGATCACCGTCTCCGCCGACACCGCCGAGCACGCCCAGCAGCTCGCCGACCAGGTCGCGCAGCAGTACGTCAAGTACTCCACGCAGCTGGCGAGCAACTCCGCCGACGCCTCGGTGCAGCTCGCCCAGGAGCAGCGCGAGTCGCTGCGCCAGCAGGTCAAGCTGACCACGGACAAGATCAGCGACCTGGCCAAGACCGTCGGCGGCGGCCTGACCGTGGAGAGCGTGCAGGTCCGCACCCAGCTCGAGGGCCTGAAGACGTCGCTGGAGCAGGCGATCAACGACCTGAACCAGGCCGACCTGGCGACCGGCGTCGGCAACACCGTGGTGCTCGGGCCGTCCCAGCGGCCGACGTCGCCGGCGGCCCCGACGATGACGCAGTTCGTCGCCGGGGGCGCGGTGCTGTTCTTCCTCGTCGGCGTGTTCGGCCACCTGTTCACCGCCCGCACCGACCGGCGCCTGCGGGGCGAGCCGGAGATCGCGTCCGCGCTCGGCGCGCCGATCCTCGCCGGCGTCGACGTCACCACCCCGCCGGGCGAGCGCGCCCCGGCCACCGGCTTCCTCGGCAAGGTGCGCCACCTGCTGGGCGGGGACCGGCCGTGGGTGCTGCCGCCGGTCGCCACTTCGGCCGACGAAGTCAACCGCGACATCCGCTACCGCCGGGTGCTGGCCCGGCTGGCCACCGGCCCCGCCGACGTCCTGCTGCTGGTGGCCGACGACGACGAGACCGGCCGCCTGGCCGCCGCGCAGCTCGCCGAGCTGGCCGACCGGCTGTCGGTGCCGCTGCGGGTCTTCGAGTTCTCGCCCGGCCGGCCGACGGTGCCGGACGCCACGGCGAGCTCCGGGGTCTTGGTCGTGCTCGGCGCCGGGACGCGCACCGCGTGGCAGCTCGTCCAGCTCGCCGAGGCCTGCGCCGACGGCGGCCAGGAGATCGTCGGCGCCGTCCTCACCCACGCCGTCCGGCCGCTCGAGCCGGAGAAACCCGGACCCGTGGCGGAAGCCCCCGAGAAAGCCCTGGCAGGTTCGGCGTGACGACTCCTCCCTCGCAGGCCCCGGCCGCCCCGCTCGTCGACCTGCAGCGGCTGTTCGTCGCGATCCGCCGCCGCAAGCGGGTCTGGCTGGCCACCGCGCTGCTCGGGCTCATCGCCGGCGCGGCGCTGGCCTTCGTGCTGCCCGCGCCGCCGACCGCGGTCGCCAAGGTCATCGTGGTCCACCAGGACGACTCGCCGACCGACAGCGGCACGCTGATGCGCACCGACGTCGCCGTGCTGCAGACGGCCCCGATCGCCGAAGGCGCGCTGAAGAAGCTGGGCAGCACCGATTCGCCCGAAGACTTCATGAAGAACTACGCGGGCCTCGGGCTGACCAACAACGTCCTGCAGATCACCGTCAAGGCCAAGAGCAACGAAGAGGCCGTGGCGCGGGCCCAGGCGCTGGCCGAGACGTTCATCGCCGACCACGTCAAGCGCAGCCAGGCGGCCGCGGCCGCCCAGTCGCAGGCCATCCTCGACCAGCGCAAGAACGCCCAGGACGAGCTGGGCAAGGTCGAGCAGCAGATCGTCGCCGAGGAGGGCAAGGGCCGCCAGGCCAGCCAGCCCACCCTCGAAAACCTCTACAGCCGCCGGGCCGCGCTCACCGCGCAGATCACGGACTTCACCTCGCGCGCCCAGCAGGCCGGCATCGGCAGCCCGCAGGTCACCGCGGGCACCCAGATCGTCGACGCGGCCCGCGCGCTGCCCAAGGCGTTCCTCAAGACCACCGCGACCAACGCCGGCATCGGGTTCGCCCTCGGCCTGGCCATCGGGCTCGCGCTCGTCGCCGTCGGCGCGGTCTCGCGCGACCGGCCGGTGCTGCGCCGCGAAATCTCGACGCACCTCGGCGCGTCCGTGATCGCGCAGCTGCCGTCGAAGCCGCGCGGGCCCGCCCGGCTGTGGCGGCGCTCGCGCGCGGTCTCCGAACGCAAGCACGTCGCCACGACGCTGGTCCGCTTGATCAAGCAGGAGCCGCGCGGGGTGTCGCTGCTGGAGCTCGGCGCCCCGAAGGTCGCCGCCGCGCTCGGCCTGGACATCGCCGCGGAGCTGGCCGCCGAGGGCGCCGCGAGCGTCGTCGACGACCTGCCGGGCGAGGACGTCCGCAAGCTCGTGCAGGAGACCAAGAGCGACGTCTCCGTGGTCGGCGCCGGCGACCCGGCCGGCCCGCCGGACGAGCGCCGCGTCGGCGTCGGCACGGTGTCGCCGGGCACGGCGTGGACCGACCTGGAGCACCTCGGCAAGGAGACCGTGCTGGTCGTGAAGGCCGGGCACGCGAACACGCTGTGGCTGCACACGGTCGCGCGGCAGCTGGCCGACCAGGAGATCCCGATCATCGGCATCGTGCTGGTCGACCCGGACCCGCGCGACAAGTCCGACGGCACGCTGTGGGACGGCCTGCACACGGCCCTGCGCGGCCGTGGTCGCCCCGCTGCCGCGGCGCAGCCGGCCCTGGCCGAGCGCGAAGACCGCCTGGACGAGCTGGTCGCCCGCGTCGCCGAGCGCGTCGCCACGACCGAGCAGCCGACGCGCCGGTTCACCCCGGTCCGGCAGGTGCTCCCGCCCGCGCTGGCCACCCCGAGGCCACCGGCGTCGCCCCTGCCGCCACCCGGCAGCGTGAGCGTGCCGGACCACCTGAACGCGCCGACGAAGAAGTTCGCCCCGGTCAAGCCCCCGAAGCGGCCGACGCCGTTCAAGCGCGACCACGGCGAACCCACTCACCAGGGCGAACTCGACGCCGACCTCGAGCCCGAAAAGAGCGCGGAGGTCTCCTGACCCGCGCCGCGACCGAAGGGGACGCACTCCATGTGCGGCATCGCAGGCACCTACCTCTGGCCGGACGGCGGGCCGCTCACCGACCGGCTGACCAAGACGCTGGCCCACCGCGGCCCGGACGGCTCCGGCCGCTACGAGCACCGCGCCGGCCCCGGTGAAGTCCACTTGGGACACCGGCGGCTCTCGATCATCGACCTGTCCGAGACCGGCGCCCAGCCGATGGTCCTGGACGGGCTCGCGCTGAGCTACAACGGCGAGCTCTACAACGCGCCTGAGCTGCGGGCCGAGCTTTCCGCGGCCGGGGTGCGCTTCCGCGGGACGTCCGACACCGAGGTGCTGCTGCAGGCGTGGCGGCGCTGGGGCACGGACTGCCTGCCCAAGCTGCGCGGGATGTTCGCCTTCGCCCTGTTCGAAGAGGGCACCGGCGAGCTGTTCCTGGTCCGCGACCAGCTGGGCATCAAGCCGCTGTTCTTCGTGCAGCGGAACGGCGGGGTCGCCTTCGCCTCCGAGCTGAAGGCGCTGGCCGGCGAGCTCGGCGGGTCCCTGCAGATCGACAACGCGGCGCTGATCGCGTCGCTGCTCTACTACTGGGTGCCGGACAGCCGGTGCGCTTACCAGGGCGCGGAGAAGCTGCAGCCGGGCACGTGGCTGCGCTGCCGCCCGGACGGCCAGGTCGACCGCGGCCGGTTCTGGTCGCTGCGGGAGGTCGCCGAAGAGGGCGCGGCCTTCGACGGCGAGGTCGACCTGCACGCCGTGATCGCCGAGTCGACGGCCAAGCACCTGCTCTCGGACGTCCCGGTGGCGACGTTCCTCTCGGGCGGGCTGGACTCCAGTTACCTGACCGCGCTGGCCGCGCGGTCGCAGCCCGGGATTTCCGCCTACACCATCGGGTTCCGCGCCGAGGACGCGAAGTTCGAGGCCATGCCGGACGACCTCAAGTACGCCCGGATCGTCGCGCAGCAGTTCGGCGTCGACCTGCACGAGATCGAGATCGCGCCGCAGGTGCTCGACCTGCTGCCGAAGATGACCTACCACCTCGACGAGCCGATCGGCGACCCGGCGGCGATCAACTCGTTCCTGATCTGCTCGGCCGCGCGCGAGGCCGGCGTCAAGGTCATGTTGTCCGGGATGGGCGCCGACGAGCTGTTCGCGGGGTACCGCAAGCACCTCGCGAACCTGATCGCGCTGCGCTACCACAAGGTGCCGGGCGCGGTCCGGCGCCCGGTCGAGTCCCTTGTGGACCGCCTGCCGGTGGCGTCGGCCAAGCGCGGGTACCGGTCGGTGCGGTTCGCCAAGCGGTTCCTGTCGTTCGCGGGCCTGCCCGAGGAGACGGCGTTCCGGCGCAGCTACACGATGTACGACCAGGCCGAGCTGCTTTCGCTGGTGAACCCGGACTTCGCGCCCGCGGTCGAGGACGTCCTGACCGAGCACGCGGACACGTACAACGACCAGGCGCTCGACGACTTCGTCAACCGCATGTGCCTGGCCGACTCGCGGATGTTCCTGCCCGGGCTGAACCTGACCTACACCGACCGGTCGACGATGGCCGCGTCCACCGAGGTGCGGACGCCGTTCGTCGACGTCGAGGTCGTGCGGGCCGCGTTCAAGATCCCGGGGAACAAGAAGATCGTCGGCCGCGCCGGCAAGGTCGCGCTGAAGAACGCGGCGCTGAACATCCTGCCGAGCGAGATCGTGCACCGGCCGAAAGGCCTGTTCAGCGCGCCGCTGCGGGCCTGGATGAGCCGCGACCTGGCGCCGCTGGTGCGCGAAGTCGTCAACGAAGGCGTGCTCGTTTCTTCGGGATTCCTGCAGCGGGAGGCGTTGCAGCGCATGGTCGCCGAGGACGCGGCCGGTCAGGAAGACCGCGGCAAGCACCTCTGGCACGTCTTGACCCTCGAGTATTGGTACCGGAACGCGATGTCTGGAGCGGGAGCGAAGTGAAGCAGGTAGTCCAGAACTACAAGAGCGGGGAACTGGCGCTCCTCGAGGTCCCCGAGCCCGCCTGCAAGCCGGGTGGCGTGCTGGTGCGGACGGTGTACTCGCTGATCTCGACCGGCACCGAGATGATGAAGGTGTCCGAGGCCAGCATGTCCCTGGTGGGCAAGGCGAAAGCCCGCCCGGACCAGGTCGCGAAGGTCATGCAGAGCGTGGCCACCAACGGCCTTTCGGCGACCTACCGCAAGGTGACGTCCAAACTGGACTCCTACACCCCGCTCGGCTACTCGCTGTGCGGCATCGTCGAGCAGGTCGGCGACGGCATCACCGACGTCTCGGTCGGTGACCTGGTGGCCTGCGCGGGCAACGAGCACGCGCTGCACTCCGAGCTGAACTGGGTGCCGAAGAACCTCTACTCGCGCGTGCCCGACGGCGTCGACCCGCGGCACGCCGCGTTCGGCACTGTCGGCTCGATCGCCATGCAGGGTGTGCGCCGCGGCGAGCCGCAGATCGGCGAGGTCGCCCTGGTCATCGGCCTCGGCCTGATCGGCCAGCTGGTCGTGCAGCTGCTGGCGTCGTCCGGCGTGCGCGTCGTCGGCGTCGACCCCGACCCGGAGCGCTGCAAGCTGGCCGAGAGCCTCGGCGCGCTGACCTGCGCGCACCCGGCGTCCGGCATCGTGGACACGGCCGTGGCCGAGCTGACGCACGGCGCGGGCGTCGACCAGACGTACCTCGCCGCCGGCGGCAACACGAACGACCCGGTGGAGCTGGCCGCGAAGCTGTCCCGCGACCGCGGCCGCGTGATCGACATCGGCAAGTGCAAGCTCGACCTGCCGTGGAACGCCTACTACGAGAAGGAACTGGACGTCCGGTTCTCGCGGTCCTACGGGCCGGGCCGCTACGACCCGTCGTACGAGCTCGAAGGCCGTGACTACCCGATCGGCCAGGTCCGCTGGACCGAGCGCCGCAACCTGGAGTGCGTCCTCGACCTGATCGCGCGCGACCGGCTGGATGTCGAGCCGCTGATCACGCACGTCTCGGACTTCTCGGAGGCGGTTTCGACGTACAAGTCGTTGAACGAGGGCGAGCTGAAGGCCGTCGCGGTGCTGTTCCGCTACCCGGACGCGGTCGCCCGGACGGAGCCCGTGGTCACGTCCGCGCGGGTCGGGCTGGTTTCGTCTTCGCCCTCCGCGCTGCCGGCGGGGCAACCGGTGCGGCTGGGCTTCATCGGCGCCGGCAACTATGCGTCCTCGATGCTGCTGCCGCACCTGGTCGAGCGCGACGACGTGCAGCTCGAGCACGTCGCGACGACGTCGGCGCTGTCCGGCGCCAACGCGCGGCGCAAGTTCGGCTTCGCGGCGGCGTCGACGGACATCGACAACGTCCTCGGCGACTCGTCGATCGACGCGGTGTTCGTGGTGACGCGGCACAGCTCGCACGCCGAGCTGACCCGCCAGGCGTTGCTGGCGGGCAAGGCGGTGTTCGTCGAGAAGCCCCTGGCGCTGTCGGCTTCGGAGCTGCAGAAGGTCCTGGACGCGATCGAGGAGTCCGGCAACGACCGCCTGCAGGTCGGCTTCAACCGCCGGTTCGCGCCGCTGCTGCACGAGGCCCGCGAGCAGTTCGGCCCGCGCGTCGGCCCGGCGAGCGTGCGGTACCTGGTCAACGCCGGCCGCCTCGACCACGGCAGCTGGTACAACCAGACGGATTCGGAAGGTTCCCGCTTCGCCGGCGAGGGCGGGCACTTCATCGACACGGTGAGCTGGCTCCTCGACGCCGACCCGGTCTCGGTGTACGCCACCGGAGACCTCCAGGTGACCCTCGGCTACGCCGACGGCTCGACGGCGGTCATCACCTACGCCGAGACCGGCGCATCGGGCTTCCCCAAGGAGACCTTGGACGTCGTCGCCGACGGCAAGGTCCTCAAGTTCGACGACTTCGTCCGCGCGTCGGTGTACTCGCGGAAGAAGTGGGCCAGCTCCCGCATCCCGAAGGGCCGCGACAAGGGCCAGGCCGCCGAGGTCGACGCGTTCCTCTCGGCGGTGCGGACGGGCTCGCCGATGCCGATCTCGATCGCTTCCCTGGCCGCGACGACACTGGCGACCCTGGCCGCGCAGACGAGCGTCGCGAACGCGGCGCCGGTGCGGATCGAGCTGCCGCGAAAGGCGGGTGCTCCCGCATGACGAGTGACGCGCCGATCCGGTTGCGGCCGCCGCGCTCGGGCACGCGGAGCGTGGCGCCGATCCGGTTGAGCGCGCCGCGTCCGGGCATGCCCAGCGCCGCGCCGATCCGGCCCGCATGGCTGCCGAAGGCAGGTGCCCGCCCATGATGGGTCCCGGCTGGTACCTGCGCCGGCTGTCCCGGATGGGCCCGGCGGAGGTCGCCGGGCGCGCGCGGCACGCCGTCGTCCAGCGGCAGTGGCGGTCCGCGCTGCCGACGCCGCCGGACTGGCCTCCGCACCCGCGCTTCACCGCGGCGCTGCCCGCCGGGGCGCTGGGCAAGGTGCCCGGCGAGGCGGTCAAGCGGCTGCTCGCCACGGCCGACGAGCTGATGGCGGGCCGCGCGGAGTACTTCGGCGTGGAGCGTACGGATTTCGAGGCGCCCGACTGGTTCCTCGACCCGAAGACCGGGCGCCGCGCGCCCTCGGACGTGTACGCGTTCGACGTGCCGTACCGGTCGGAAGACACGGTCGGCGACATCAAGCAGATCTGGGAGCCGTCGCGCCACCAGCACCTCACCGTGCTGGCCGCGGCGTATGCCCTGACCGGTTCTTCGGCCTACGCCGCGCGCGCGGCGGAACACCTGCGGTCGTGGTGGGCGGCGAATCCGCCGTTGCGGGGGCCGCACTGGGTGAGCGGCATCGAGCTGGGCATCCGGCTCCTGTCGTGGGTCTGGACGCGCCGCCTGCTCGACGGCTGGCCGGGCGCCGCGGAACTGTTCGAGGAGAACCCGGACTTCCAGCTCCAGCTGTGGCACCACCAGAACTGGCTCGCGACGCTGCGCAGCCACGGCTCGTCGGCGAACAACCACGTGATCGCCGAGGACGCCGGGCTGCTGGCCGCGGCGTGCGCGTTCGGCTGGTTCCCGGAGTCGGCGGGCTGGCGCACCGCGGCGATGCGCTCGCTGGACGTCCAGCTGGGGCGCAACACGTTCCCGTCCGGTCTCAACGCGGAGCTGGCGTCCGAGTACCACGGCCTGGTGCTGGAGCTCGGCTTGGCGGCGGCGATCGAAGCCGACGCCGCGGGCACCCCGGTGCCGGCTTCGACGTGGGACGTCCTGCTCCGGATGACCGACACCCTGGCGTCCATTGTGGACAACCGGTTGCGGCCGCCCAGCCAGGGCGACGCCGACGACGGCTTCGGCCTGATCGTCGACGGCGCGTCGACCGACCGCTGGGCCTCCCTGCTGGGTTCGGGTGAGGCGCTGTTCGGCCGCCTGGACTGGTGGCCGCCGATCCCGGGCGACGACGTCCGGACACCCCTGCTGGCGTCGTTGGTCTCGCGGACGCCGCGGGCTTCTGGCGTCCGCCCTGGCCGCCGTCCGGCGCACCTGCGCGACGCGGGGATGACGATCCTGCGGTCGGGCCCGCTGTGGGTCCGCTGCGACGGAGGTCCCCACGGATTCCTGTCGATCGCGGCGCACGCCCACGCGGACGCGCTGTCGCTGGAGGTCCGCCACGACGGAGTGGATGTCCTCGCCGACCCGGGCACGTTCTGCTACCACGGTGAGCCCCAGTGGCGGTCGTACTTCCGGTCGACGCTGGGCCACAACACGCTCGAGCTCGCGGGCCGCGACCAGTCGATTTCGGGTGGCCCGTTCCTGTGGACCCGCCACGCGGTGACGAAGGTCTTGGAGGTCCACACCCCGGAAAGCGGGCCGGCCCGCTGGTCGGCCGCTCACGACGGCTACGCCCCGGCGGTCCACCGCCGCACGGTCGAGCTGGACGGCGACGTGCTGAAGATCGTCGACGAGGTGCTGGGCGAGGGCTCGCCGGGCGCCGCGCGCTTGGCGTTCCACTTCGGCCCGTCGGTGACGGTCATGCTCGACGGCACCACGGCCCGCCTCCGCTGGACGGCCGCCCCGGATGGGGCCGATTCGTTCGCGGGGGAGGGGAGGAGTGCGGGTTCCCCGGTCGCCCGCGGCGGTCGTGCGGCTGATTCGGCTGCCGCCGAGGGCCGGACCGGTTCGCTAGCCGGTGGCGGGGACGAGCGCGGTACCGCCGCTGCCGGGGATCAGGCCGGTTCTTCGGCCGATGGTGGGCGTGCGGCCGGTTCCCGGATCGCCGGCGGCGGGAGTGAACGCGGTACCGCCGCCGAGCGGGAGGGCCGGACCGGTTCGCTGACCGGCGGGAATGAGCGCGGTTCCGTGGCTGCCGAGGGCTGGGCCGGTTCGCAGACCGCCGATCCGCTTGTCGGGCGGGTTTCCGGTTCGCTCGCCGGCGTTGTGCGCACCGCCGTCATGGAGCTGCCCGCCGGGCTCTCTTGGACTGTGCACCGTGGTGCTGCCGAGCCCCCGTTGGGCTGGTACTCCGCGGGGTTCGGGCGGAAGGAACCCGCCACCACCCTTGTCGGCTCCGGGTCGCCCGGTCACCTCACCACCCTGCTCCGCTTCAGTTAGGACCCGCCCGTGACAGCCCGCCGCTTCCGACTCGGCCGTGCAGCTCCGCTGCTCGGCGTCCTGCTCACGGTCGCGGCGTGCTCGGGTGGTCCCGACACCGACGGTGGTCCGGCCCAGGCCACCGCGGCCCCCAGCGGGTCGGTCGCCGCCGTGTGTGACAAGCAGCCCGCGGGACCGGCCGCCGCGCCGGCGGGGGCCGTCGTCGTCGATCCCGCCGTGCCGGGGGACCTGGCGGCGAAGACGCGCTCGGCCGGGCCGGGCACCACCTTCTGGCTCAAGCCCGGCAAGCACATCCTCGGCGACGACAAGTACGACCAGGTGTCCCCCAAGGACGGCGACGTCTACATCGGTGCCGCCGGTGCGGTCGTCGACGGCCGGAAGATCAACCAGTACGCCTTCACCGGCCACGCGGTCGATGTCAAGATCACCTACGTGACCGTGCAGGGCTTCGCCGCGCCGCGCGACGAAGGTGTGGTCAACCACGACTCCGGCGACGGCTGGCTGATCGAGCACTCGACCATCCAGGACAACGACGGTGCCGGCCTCATGGCGGGCGCGCGCCAGCAGGTGCGCGGCAACTGCCTGCGCCGCAACGGCCAGTACGGGATGAACGCCTACTCCGGCGGCACGCCGATCACCGCTCTCGTCGTCGAGGGCAACGAGATCGCCGGCAACAACACCGGCGACTGGGAAGCGAAGATCGACGGCTGCGGCTGCAGCGGCGGGGTCAAGTTCTGGGACGTCGACGGGGCCGACGTGCGCGGCAACTGGGTGCACGACAACCACGGCACCGGGCTGTGGGCCGACACGAACAACAACGACTTCCTCATCGAGGGCAACCTCATCGAGAACAACGACAGCGCCGCGCTGATCTACGAGATCAGCTACAACGCCGTCATCCGGGACAACACGATCCGCAAGAACAACTGGGCCGACGGCCGCCGGTACGCCGACAAGAGCGACAACTTCCCGACGTCGGCGGTCTACATCTCCGAGTCCGGCGGTGAGCCGCGGATCAAGGCCCGCACCGCGAAGATCGAGATCTCCCGCAACTACCTGGAGAACAACTGGTCCGGGATCACGCTGTGGGAGAACGCCGACCGGTTCTGCAACAGCCCGGCCAACACGTCCTCGGGCGACTGCACCCGGCTGGTGCCGGCCGTCAAGCAGTGCGCGGACCCGGCGATCACCAGCGGCCCGCTCCTGGCCGACTGCCGCTGGAAGACCCAGCACGTCGACATCCACGACAACAAGTTCGTCCTCGACCCGGCGGTCGTGGGCTGCCAGGCCTCCTGCGGCCGGATGGGCCTGCTGTCCAACTTCGGCAGCTACCCGGACTGGTCGCCGTACCGCGGCGACGACGTCCAGGAATCGATCACGTTCAAGCAGGACAACCGCTGGCACGACAACAGCTACGCCGGCCCGTGGACCTTCATCGCCTACTCGGCCGACCGCGTCCTCGAGATCGGCGAATGGGAAGGCGCGCCGTACTCGCAGGACAGCGGGAGCACCTTCATCGCGCAGGGCGGGGGCTGACATGACGGCGCAGACGGGGCAGACAGGGCAGACGGGATTGGCCGGCCTCCGCGGCGACGCCGCACCCGAAACCGCGTCCTCGACGCCGAAGTGGGCGGGCGTGGCGTGGGCGCTGCTGATCCTCAACACACTCGGCTCGACCGGCGCGAAGACGGTCCTCCCGCTCCCGCGGTCGGTCAGCCAGCTGGTCACCATGGGTTCGCTGATGACGGCGTTCGTGATCGCGCTGGCGCTGAACAAGCACCTGCGGATCCGCCCGAGCGCGTACCTGCTGCTGCTGACGGCGCTGCTGGCGACGAGCATCCTCTCCAGCGCCGACCTGCAGGAGGGCCTCGGCGCGTTGTTCCGCTGCTTCCGGCTCACGGTGTTCATCTCCACCCTCTGGCTGCTGACCCGCTGGTGGGACGGCGGGTTCAACTTCGTCCGATACCACATTCGCACGTACGCGGTCGTGCTTGCGTCGGTGGCGGTCGGCCTGGTGATCTCGCCCGGCAACGCGATGCCGGAGGAGTACGGCGGCCGGCTTTCGGGCGCGATCTGGCCGCTGACCCCGCCGCAGATCGGCCAGTACGCGGCCGTCATCGCCGGGCTCACGCTCCTCCTCTGGTTCGGGCGCCGCACGACCTGGCGCAGCGCACTGGTGATCGTGGTGCCGGCGCTGGGGCTGCTGCTGCTCACGCACACCCGCACGGCGACGCTCGGCCTCGTCGCCGGTCTCGCGGTGGCCTTCCTGTCGATGGTGCTGACCAGTGCCCGCGCCCGGAAGGTGTTCGCGTGGACGGTCGGTATCGGCGGGGTCGCGGGCGTGGTGCTCGCCGGTGCGTTGCAGACGTGGTTCCTCCGCGGCCAGAGCGCGGACAACTTCTCCAGCCTGACCGGCCGCGCCAAGGTGTGGGACTCCCTGCTGGAGGCCCCGCGGTCGATGGCGGAGTACATCTTCGGGGTCGGGCTGACCGACAAGTCCTACGACGGCCTCCCGATCGACAACAGCTGGCTCGCGATCTACCACGAGCAGGGGTTCGTCGGGATCGCACTGGTGGCGGGGTTCCTCCTCACGTTGGTCGTGGTGGCCGTGCTGCGGCCACCGTCTCTGGCCCGCGCGTGCGCGATCTTCCTGATCACCTATTGCATTTCGGCCTCCTACACCGAAGCGGGGCTCGGCGACGCGTCGCCGTACCTGCTGCACCTGGCGGTCGCCGCGTCGCTGCTGGTCCGCGGGGTGCCGCAGTCCGACGAACAAGCATTCATCCCGGCGAAGGGGGCAGACGTGCGAGGTGCAGGCGCGTGAAGGTGCTCGTGGTGCACAACCGGTACCGGTCCGAGCAGCCGAGCGGCGAGAACAACGTGGTCGACGCCGAGGTGACGCTGCTCGCCGAGGGCGGCCACCAGGTGTCGTTGTTCGAACGCCGCAGCGACGACATCGCGGCGATGCCGCTGCCCCGCAAGGCCGCGGTGCCGCTGATGGTGCCGTGGAACCCGGCGGTGCGGAAGGAGCTCGCCGCCCGGCTGCGGGCCTGGCGCCCGGACGTCGTGCACATCCACAACACGTTCCCGCTGCTGTCGCCGTCGGTGGTCGCCGCGTGCGCGGACGCCGGGGTCCCCGCGGTCGCGACGCTGCACAACTACACGATGGTCTGCCCGCCCGGCACGCTCCACCGCGACGGCCGCATCTGCACCGAGTGCGTCGGCGGCTCACCGCTGCCGGCGGTGAAACACGGCTGCTACCGCGGTTCGAGCGCGGCCACGCTCCCGATGGCGGCGAGCATGGTCGCGAACCGGCGCCGGTGGTGGACGGGCGTTTCCCGGTTCTTCTGCATTTCGGCGGCTCAACGTGACCTCCTGGTGTCGGCCGGGATGCCCGGCGAGCGGATGGCGGTGAAGCACAACTTCGTCACCGACCCCGGCGTCCGCCGCACCGGCGCCGGCAAGCACGTCCTGTTCCTCGGCCGCGTCACCGAGGAGAAGGGGGTCGGCCTGCTGATGCGGGCGTGGGAGCGTCTCGGCGGTGCCCTGGGCGTGCCGCTGGTCATCGCGGGCACCGGCCCGATGCAGGACGAGGTCGCGACCTGGGCGGCCGGCCGCCCCGACGTCTCGTACGTCGGCCTCCAGAACAAGGCGGAGTGCCGTGCGTTGACCGCCGACGCGATCGCGGTGGTCGCGCCGTCGACGTGGCTGGAGGCCTTCGGCCTGGTGGTGGTGGAGGCGATGGCCGCCGGCGTACCGACGGTCGCGGCCGCACACGGCGCGTTCCCCGAGCTGGTCGACGACGGTGTCACGGGACTCCTGCACGTGCCCAACGACGAGGCCTCGCTCGCGGACCGCCTCCGCGCGGTCGGCGGCGACCGCAATGGCGACATGGGCGACGCGGCCCGCGTCCGGTACGAGAAGGACTTCACGCCCGCTGTCGGCCTGGACCGCTTGATCGCCGGGTACGAGGCGGCGATCGAGGCGTGAGGCAGCTGGTCCGGACGGCGCCCGCGGCCCTGCCGGTCGTGCTGCGCGCTCCGCTGGCGATGTCGGCCGCCCTGGCGACAGCGGTGCTGGTCGCGCTCGGCATCCTCCACTTCCACGACTCGGGCCTGACCGGAATCGACGCCGCGCTCCTGCCGTCGATCGACGGCGTCCAGGCGCCGTGGCGGTACGTCGCCCTGATCTTCGACTTCGGTGGCGAGCCGGTGGGGTCGGTGATCCTGGTCGCGCTCCTTTCGGTGGTGTGCTGGCTGGTCCACCGGGTCCGGACCGCCGTGCTGGCGGTGCTCGGCGTCGTCGTCACGGTGGCGGTGACCACGGTGCTGAAGCCGCTGGTCGGCCGGACCATCCACGGCGAGTTCCTCTCGTACCCGAGCGGGCACACGGCCATGGCGACGGCGCTCGCGCTGGTCATCGGCCTGTTGCTCACCGACCGGCTGGCACTCGGGCGTGCGGCCGCGGTGGCGCTCGCCCTGGGACTGGCCTTGGTCGCCGGCGTCGCGATGGGGTGGGCCGAGGTGGCCTTGGGCGCGCACTATCCGACGGATGCTGCCGGCGGGTTCTGCGCCGCGCTCGCGGCGGTCCCGGGGACCGCGTGGGTGCTGGACCGCGTCGCCGACCGGCTCTGAGCATCGGCCGGGCCGGTCTGCCGGTGTCGTGACCGGGTCGCCGGGCGAGAAGACGGCGTCTCCGGCCGGTTGCCGGGTGGTGTCGGTCCTCGGTGGGTTCGTTCGTCGGTTGGGTGACCTGCCTGTGAAGGAGACCCCCATGATCCAGGAGCTGATCGCCGCCGAACGGCGGGAACTGGCCGCACTCCTCGGAGAACTGCCGCCGTCCGCGTGGGTGAAGCCGAGCTTGTGCGCCGGCTGGCGCGTTGCCGAGGTGGTGGCCCACATGACCATGCCGTTCCGGTTCTCGACCGGCCGGTTCGTGCGGGAACTGGCGAAGTCCGGCGGACGCTTCAACGCCATGGCCGACCGCGTCGGCCGCCGGGAGGCGGCCGAGCTTTCCCGCGAGGCGCTGATCGCCTCGCTGCGGGACAACGCCGACCACCCGTGGCGGCCGCCGGGCGGGGGTGCGGAAGGCGCTCTGAGCCACGATGTGATCCACGGCCTGGACATCACGACCGCCCTGCAGCTGGAGCGGCGGGTACCCCTGGAACGCCTGGAAATCATCTTCGCCGCGATGAAAGCCAAGCAGGTCAAGTACTTCGGAACCGAGCTGACCGGCGTCTCCCTGCGTGCCGACGACCTCGACTGGTCGTACGGCACCGGCACACCACTCACGGGTGCGGCCCAGGATCTGCTGCTCGTCCTCTGTAACCGGCGGTTGCCCGCCGGCCGTCTTCGCGGGGAGCCGAGCGCGCGCTTCACCATGGTCTGAGCTCCTGTCTCAGCTGGTCCGTTGTGGACAGTCGAGGCGTGCCGAACCGCAGAGCTTGGAGACCGCTTCGGGAGCGGGCCTTGCGCACTCCGATGTCTGCGCTGATGAACCAGTCGGTGATGTACTCGCTGAGCCCGAAGCGCTCGCGAAGCAGCTTGGACCACTCGCTGACGTCGTTGCTCAGGCAGGCGAGCCGCACTCCGGTACCGAGGCGGCATTCCTTGTACCGCCGGGCGATTTCGCCACGATCCAGCACGGAGCCGTGATCGCGGAGGTAGGGGATGAGGAGCTCGCCGACGTCGTCGGCGCTCGAGTAGAGGACGCCCATGGCGTCGAACACGACGACGTCGATCGCATCGCGTTCGAGGGCGGTGGGAGCGAGGGACATGTCTCCGACGGTACCGAACAAACGTGCGAACGCCATCGCTGAAAAGGGTGAACCCGGCGCTGTCCGAAACTCTCAGTTCGCGACTTTTCCCTTTGGTGCCAAGGGAAATCGAGAGGTTCAACGGGAGTTCGAGCAAAAACTGTCGGACCTCGCCGGCAAGCTTTGATCAGCAGCCGGCGGGCCCACCGCCGAACGAAGAGCACTCGTCCTGCGAGTAGGGCTTTGCCTGCCAGCCCGCAGCGTCGACCGTCTTGGAGGTGTCATGCGCCACGAAAGTCCACGGCCCGGAGTAGGAGTTGTCGTGCCACCGGTTGGCTTGGCGGAAGGTGATGGCCTCTTCGACCACCGTTCCCTTGTAGGGCGACCAATCCGGGAACGTCCCGAAGTTCGACAGCAGGGCCATCCGCCCGCACAGGCTCGTGCAGCCGAGGCGGCCGGCGTCGAAGCGGAAGGTGTTCCCGTGGACCTCCACCCGCTGCGTCTTCCAGCGGCAGTCGTCGTACGCCGGGGCCTGCTCGATCGCGCCCGCGGCGCACGAAGACTTCGCCGCCGCCTTGGTGCAGTAGCCCGTCGAGGTGTTCGCCGGGCTGTTGCAGAAGCGGTCGGCGTTCTCCCACAACGTGATCCCGGCCCAGTTGTCCTCGAACGTGTTCCCGCTGATGTCGACGGCCGACGTCCGGGCCCGCACGCGCGGATCGCCGCCCGATTCCGACAGGTACACCGTCGCCACCGGGAAGTTGTCGCCGCGCGACGCGAACGCGCGGCCCTGGACCAGGGTGTTGCCGCGGAAGGTGTTGCCGCGCAGCACCAGGTTGTAGCTGGTTTCGTAGAACAGCGCCTCGGCGTCGTTGGCCTCGAACAGGTTGTCCTCGACCAGGAAGTCGTTGTTGTTCGTGTCGGCCCACAGCCCGGCGCCGTGGTTGCCGTGGACCCAGTTGCCGCGGATGTCGGCCCCGTTCACGGCCCAGAACTTGGCGCCGCCGCTGCATCCGCAGCCCGGCACCTTGGCCTCCCAGTCGCCGGTGTTGTTGCCGGTGATCTCGTTGCCCTCCAGCACGAGCCCGGTGATGCCGTCGCCCTCCTGGTAGGCGTTGAGCCCGTACTGGCCGTTGTCGCGCAGGCAGCTGTGCCGCACGACCTGGCCGGCGCCGGCCATCAGCGCCGCGCCCGCGTTGTCCTCGATGGTGGTGTTCTCGATGAGCCAGCCGTCGCCGGAGTCGTGGTTGACCACGCCCTGGTCCTGCAGGGCGGCGAACCCGCGGATGGTCAGGCCGCGGATCTCCACGTTGCGGGCCCGCTGGGTGAAGGCCGCCCGGTTGACGCCGCGGCCGTCGACGACCGAGCCGGGCGCGCCGAGGTAGACGTCGCCGTCCTTGGGGACGACCTGGCCGAACTCGTCCTTGCCGAGTGTGTGGGTGCCGGGCCGCAGCCAGAAGGTCGTGCCCGCCGGGTTCGCCGCCGTCTTGGCCGCGAGGTCGCCGTCGACGGCCGGCTCGACGGTGACGGCTCCGGACGGTGGTTGCCCGTATCCGGCGGGTTGGTGCCCGCACACCGGACCGGGCCCGTCGGCGGCGCCCGCGACCGCCGGGCAAGCCACGGCGATCAGGAGGGAGCAAGCAGCGACGAGTACCGCACGAGATCTGCCCATGGCAGGAAGTTACGCACGAACGGGCCGGAAAACAGTCACCCTCAAGTGTCCTCATCGGACCCAATGGGTGAATCCGGCCCGCCCGTGCGGGGATCAGGCGTATTTGCGGAACACGGGCTGCACCGGGCGCCCGCCCATCCACGGCGCCGGGTCGTTCGCGTCGAGGGCCTTGCGGTACACCGTGCAGGCCTGGGCGACGACGTCGATGGTCCTGTCGATGTCCGCCTCGGTGAGCGCGGCACTGACCACGAAGGACGGTCCGAGCACCCCGCCGCTGATCAGCTCGCGCAGGAACAGCGTCCGGTACGGCTGCGAGGGGATGCCCTGCTCGTCGAGCGTGCCGAAGACGAGGTTGCTGGCCCGGCCGCGGACGACGACGTGGTCCTCGACGCCGATCCCGGCCGCCACCTCGCGGACGCCGGCGGCGAGCCGGTCGCCGAGGGCGTGCATGCGGCCGATGACGTCTTCGTCCCGGTAGACGTCCATGACCGCCATCGCGGCGGCCAGCGAGTGGGTCTCCGCGCCGTGCGTGGTCGAGAGCAGGAACACCCGCTCGCGGCCGGTGCGCAGGCCGCCGATCTCCATCAGCTCCCGCTTGCCCGCCAGCGCCGACACGGCGAAGCCGTTGCCGAGCGCCTTGCCGAACGTCGAGAGGTCGGGCGTGACGCCGTAGAGGCCCTGCGCGCCGTGAGCGGACCACCGGAAGCCGGTGATCATCTCGTCGAAGATCAGGACGACGCCGTGGCGGGTGGTGAGCTCGCGCAGGCCCTGCAGGTACCCCGGCGGCGGTTCCACCGCCGCGGCCGCCTCCAGGATCATGCACGCGATCTCGCCCTCGTGGCGCTGCAGCAGCTGCTCCGCGGCCTGCAGGTCGCCGTACGGGAAGGACACGACCGCTTCGGTCGTCTCGTCCGGGATGCCCGCGTTCATCGGCGTGGTGCCGATGAACCAGTCGTCGGTCGAGAAGAAGGCGTGGTCGGCGCACTTGGCGACGAGCCTGCGGCCGGTGGCGGCGCGGGCCAGCCGGACCGCGGCGGTCGTCGCGTCCGAGCCGTTCTTGGTGAACTTCACCATGTCGGCCGTCGGCACGTTCTCGAGGAACCGCTCGGCGGCCTCGGCCTCGATGATCGACGGCCGGATGAAGTTGCTGCCCTTCTCCAGCTCGCCGCGCACCGCTTCGACGACCCGCGGGTAGGCGTGGCCGAGGCTGACCGCTCTCAGCCCCGCGCCGTACTCGACGTACTCGTTGCCGTCGACGTCCCAGACGTGGCCGCCGCGGCCGTGCGAGATGACCGGGGCCATCCCTTCGGGATACTGGTCCGAGCCCTTGGCGTAGGTGTGCGCACCACCCGGGATGACCCGGTGCAGCCGCTCGTCCGCCTTCGTGGAGAGGGGCAGGTTCGTTCCCATGTCGTGGTTCACCTCGTTGGTTTCAACGCCTCTCCGAGAGACGGCGCCCGTTCGTCCCGGTCACTGACCATTGTGACCGACAGTGGCCACGAAATGTCCAATTCAGGGTCTTTGTACGAAATCGTAATGTCTTCTTCAGGATCGTGTGCCCGATCGATACGGTACGAAACATCGGAGGGATCCGTGAGTGACTGGAATCCGTGCGCGCACCCCGCGGGGATGTACACGGATACCTGGGTCTCACCGGAAAGTTCGAAGGTTTTCACATTCCGGAATGTCGGCGAATCCGGTCGGAGATCCACCACGACGTCGAAGATCGCGCCGTGCGAACACCGCACCAGCTTCGCCTCGCCGGCGCCGCCGCGCAGGTGCATCCCGCGGACGACCCCCTTGCGGGAGCGGGAAAGGCTGTCCTGGACGAAGCCGTCCGGGTCGATGCCCACCGACGCGACGACGTCGCGGTCGAACGTCCGGCTGAAGAAGCCGCGCTGGTCCGTGTGCGGGGTGGGTTCGAACAGATACGCGCCGTCGATCTCGGGCACCGGAATGGCCTTCATCGCCCACCCCCGAAGAGGGCCGCCGAAAGAGCGGCGAACTGGTCCTTGAGCCGTTGCGCGTTCATCTCGTTCCGTTCCAGGAGCGTCTGGCGAAGTTCTGCCGAACGGTTCTCCAGTTCGGTGAATTGTTCGACGAGCCGGTCGAAGCCGACGGTCTTCGCCCGCTGGGTGAAGCCATCGAGGCCCATCTCCGCCATGAGGACGTCGTTCTTCGGCGCGTAGCCGATCGCCACGGTCGGCTTCGCGACCTTCAGGGCGCAGAGCACGTTGTGGTAGCGCGTGGCCACCACGCTGTCCACCGCGGCCATCTCGTGCATCAGCTCGTCCAGGGTCTCCGCCGAAGCCGCCGTCACCAGCGGGGAAGCGGTCTTCTCGATGATCTCGTCGACGACCTGCCGGTCGATCCGGTCGCCGATGAACAGCCGGACGGGTCTGTCCTGGTCAACGAGCCACGCGACGAAACGGTTCATCGTGTCCACGTAGTGGCGGTAGATGCGGTCGGCCTCGGCGCGGTCGTCGTTGCCGCCGTAGTAGGCCATCACGCCGACACCGACGGTGCCCGGCTCGCCGCCGGCGGCCGGGGTGGGGAGGGAGAACGCGAGGTCGGGATAGACCTGGTCGGCACTCGTGTCGACGCCCATGGCGCGCATGGCGTCGCGCGAGATGTCGTCGCGGTAGGAGCGGTAGGCGGCGAGCCGGCCGGCCCAGCGGACCAGCGTCCGCGTCGCCCGGGCGCTGATGTGGTTCGCACCCACGCAGACGAGCGCCACCTTGGTGCCGAAGAGGCGGCCGGTGGCGGAGAGGAGGAAGAGGGAATACGGAAAACCCCAGGGACGCAGCGGAAGCGTCGCTTCGAGCACGCCCATGCCGGGCACGATGACGACGTCCTGCTTCCGGACCCAGGCCGCGGTCCGCGCGATGTCGACCAGCTTGCCGAAGCCCTTGAGGACGACCGAGCGCAGGCCGGACGCCGTCTCGTACTCGGACTGGTTCCAGTGCAGGGGCGTCGCGTCGAGGCCGTACCGCTCGCGGACGAGCTCCGGGCCGCCGACCAGGGCGCTGAGCACGGCGTCCGGGTACTCGGTGCGCAGGTAGCCGAGCACGGCTTCGAGGGAACCGTCGTTGCCGAGGTTCCCCGAGCCGAGCAGGCCGAACACGCCGACGCGCGGGGCACGCTTCACGCGAGCCTGCCTTCCCGGCCGGCCACGATCTCGTTGACCGTGGCGACGTCGGAGGCGGTCGGCGCGCGGTCCTCGACGCGCTCGCCGTGGCCGGAGCGGGCCCGGTTGGTCAGCCAGGCGCCGAGGTGGCCGAAGCACTCGCGCTTGTCGGCGGCCGAGATCGGCGCACGGCGGATCAGGTCGGCGAACCCGAAGACGTACTCGCCGAGCAGGCGGACGGTGGGATTTCGGAGCCGGTTCGCGCGCCGCGGGTCCAGATTCGCGCACCGGCTCCGGATGGTCGGGTTGGCCCGTTCCGCGCGGCCGGGGTGGTCGCGGCGGAAGTAGAGCAGCTCGGGCACCTGGTAGAACGGGCCGTGCAGGGCCATCTCCGCCGAGTACGTGCGGTCGGCGTGGTGGTAGCTGTCGAGCGGCTTGACGCGGCGGAGGACGTCGGCGCGGATGACGCCGTAGAAGTCGTCGCCGCCCGGCTCGAACAGGATGCTGCGGAAGCGGTCCGGCGCGTGCCGGGAGCCGGTGTCCAGCGTGTACTGGAGCGGCTGGACGATGCGGCCGTCGCCGTCGATGATCGCCTGGTCGCAGTGGGCGAGGATGACGTCCGGGCGCTCGTCGAGGGCCTCGACGCACCGCTTGAGCAGGTCGCGGGCGTAGAGGTCGTCGTGGGAGACCCACTTGAACAGCTCGGTGCGGGAGACGTCGAACACGAAGTTGTGGTTCGGCGTCGCGCCGATGTTCTTCGGCTGGCGGACGTAGCGGATCCGCGAGTCCTTCTCGGCGTAGCGGCGGCAGATCTCGTCGGTGCCGTCGGTGGAGGCGTTGTCCGAGATGATCAGCTCGAAGTCTTCGAAGGTCTGGCCGAGCAGGGCGTCCAGTGACTCGGCGAGGTACTCCTCGCCGTTGTACACCGGGAGGCCGAGGCTCAGCCGCGGGACGGTGGTCATGGAGTCCTCATTCCTTGATCGGCTCTTTGATCGGCTCGAACACCACGGTGGGCTCGTCGGCCCCGGGCGGCACGTAGTCGCGCAGCCCCATCCGCAGTTGCAGCCACCAGACGACGGATCCGCTGAGCGTCGCGGTCGCGACGCCCCACGCGGACCCGGCCGCACCACCGAGGAAGGCGCCGGTGATGCCGAACGTGACGTAGAACAGGGAGGCGATCAGCTGCGATCGCAGGCTCCGCTTGGCGGCGCCCAACGCCCGGAGCCCGGCCGCGGCGCCGGTGGCGAAGCTCGCGCCGACCACGGCGAGGGTGACCGGGAGGATCAGCGGGGACGAGGAGTCCCACACCGAGCCCATCACCCAGCGGCCGGCGCTGTCGGGTACGAGGAGCAGCAGGCCGACGCCCCAGCACAGCGCGGCGGCGGCCTGCCCGCCACCGAGGATCACGCAGAAGTGCTTCAGCCGGTGCGGCGCCCGCTGAAGCACCCGCGCGCCCTCGGCGACGGTGACCAGGGACAGCCCCATGAGCAGGGCCAGGAACGGGCCGAGGAGCTGCTCGGCACCGCGGACCGCGCCGACGGCGGTGATCCCGGCGATGGCGCCGAGGCCGTACGCGCGCAGCTGCGACGCGCCGCTGTTGCTGACGTTCTCGACGAGGTACCGGACGCTGAGGTCGCGCTGCGTCCGGAGCCAGCCCGCCATCTCCCGCGGGTGCGGGAGGATCCCGGTCTGGAACCCGCCGTACAGGGCCGCGACCGCGCCGGAAAGGCCCCAGGCCAGCACGAACGCGACCACCGTGTGGATCTGCGCGGCGACGTAGAGCGCCGGGAGCAGCGCCACGCCCCACACGCAGTCGTTGACGAACGCTTTCTTGCCCGCGCCGCGCGCGAAGAACGCGAAGCGCCAGGCGTCCTGGAGGAGCAAGCCCGGCAGGACGACGGCGAGCGCGACGAACGCGTTGCCGAGCGGGCCGCCCGCGGCCAGCCCGGCCAGGAGACTGACCACGCCGGTCACGCAGCCGACGCCGATCGCGGTGCCGGACGCGCTCGCCACGCCAGACCGCCACCGGTCCTCCGGCACGGCGCTGAACCGCACCATCAGCGGGTCCGTGGCGAGGCCGCGCGAGATGTTGAGCACCACGCCGTAGGTGACCCAGGCGAGGCTGAAAATGCCGAACGCGAACGTGCCGAGCGAGCGGGCCACGTACAGCCCGACGGCGAAGTTGGTCAGGCTGGACACGGCCTGGTCGCCGAGGCCCCAGCTCAACCGTCCGGCCATCGCGCGCGCCGCGCCCGACCGGAAGATCGAGCGTGGCACACGGCGATGGTTGGCCACGTCGTTCACTCCTTGACCAGACCGGCGTCGTGCAGGGCACGGGCCGCGACGTCGACGATGTCGAAGGGCAGCCCGGCGCGCTCGGCGATGTCCAAGAGCGAGTGCTCGCCGTCGGAGAGGTTGAGCACCCACAGCATCGCCATCTGGGCCTGCTTGGCGTCGCTGCGGCCGCCGAGGGAGTCGTACAGCCCGCGCTTGCCGAGCTGCGGCTCGCCGTACGGGCTGAGGTTGACGTACCGGCGGTTGCGGTCCAGGACACCGAACGCGTCCTTCAAAACACCGAGCGTGTCTTCCATGGCCGCGGGTGACACGAAACCCGGGTTGTCGGCGGAGGTGTGGTACTCGGGGTAGCCCGCGTACGGCGTGCGCGTCAGCGAGCCGACGCCGAGGTTGAAGCCCGGCGAGCAGAACTGGCGCTCGTCGTAGCCGTACGGCGAGAAGTCGACAACGCGGTGCTCCCGCGAGCGCAGCACGTGCTGCATCACGCGGTCGATCTCGGCGTCGTCGCGGCGGGACTTCTTGTACGTCAGCGAGCCCGGGTCACCGGCGCACGCCAGCACCAGCCCGTGACGGACCTTCTCGATCCGTGAGGCGTTGCGTGCCAGCCAGGTGATCGAGCCGATCGTGCCCGGCATGAACAGGAAGCGGTACGTGTAGTGCGGCTGGGCCGCGGCCAGCTGCTGGGCCAGCGAGACGGCCACCGCGATGCCGGCGAGGTTGTCGTTCGCCAGCGACGGGTGGCAGACGTGGCAGGACACGATGACCTCGTCGGTGACGCGGCCCGGGACGACGTGCTCGCCGTAGGTCAGCGAGCCGTCGGCGAGGGTCGAGTCGATGACGACGTCGTAGTCGCCGTCGGGCAGCGCGTCGAGCTTCTCCTGCGCGAGGCAGAATCCCCAGGCCGGGGCGTAGTAGCTGGTCCGGTAGGGCACCCACGAGGGCTGCTCGGGCAGCGTGTGGAGGTGTTCCCGCAGCTCGCTCAGCGGCATCCGCCGCGACACCGGGACGCTGTACCCGACGACGTGCAGGTTCAGCTCCTGGAAGTCGATGACGCGCTCACCCGACGGCGAAGCGACGTACGCGTCCCGGATGTTCCACTCCTGCGGGATCGTCCAGTCCAGCACCTGCGTACCGGTCGGGACCTCGTGCCGCTCGAGCGCGATGTGCTCGCCGATGATGTCCAGGGTCTGCCGCACGCCGTCGCCGGTGATGCTGCGGCAGATCGGGTACAGCCGCTCGACCAGGGCGTGCAGCTCCGCCCCCGTTCGCAGCTGCGGGCCCGCCACTACTTCCGCCGCAGGGTGGAGTCGACGCGGCCGGCTTCGCCCTCGCTCTTGAGCCAGGCCAGCCGGGTGAACAGCTGCTGGAACGACTCCCGGGTGAGCCCGAACTTGCGGTAGGCCTCGATGAGCTCGACGGCGCCGTCCTTGACCGACCAGTCGCAGGCGAAGCCGGGGATCGCGGCGCGGAAGCGCGAGAAGTCGACCCGGTACGAGCGCGGGTCGGCGCCCGCCTCGCCGGTGATGTTCAGCGTCGAGCCCGGCACGGCCTCGACGACCTCCTGCGCGATCTCGGCGACGGTGACGTTGTTCTCCTCGGTGCCGATGTTGAAGGCCTTGTTGTGCACGGCCTCCTTCGGCGCGGTCAGGGCCGCCGTGAAGGCGCGCGCGATGTCCTGGGCGTGCACCAGGGGCCGCCACGGCGTGCCGTCGGAGAGCACCAGCACCTCGCCGGACAGGTGGGCGTGCGCGGTCAGGTTGTTCAGCACGATGTCGCCGCGCAGCCGGGGCGAGTAGCCGAACGCGGTCGCGTTGCGCATGTAGACCGGCGTGAAGTCGTCGTCGGCGAGCTCGTGGACGTCGGCTTCGACACGCACCTTCGACTCCGCGTACGGCGTCACCGGCCGCAGCGGCGCGTCCTCGTCGACGAGGTTGTCGCCGCCGGCGCCGTACACCGAGCAGGTCGACGCGTAGAGGTACCGCTGGACGCCGGCGTCCTTGGCCAGCTTCGCGAGCTTCACCGACGCGTGGTGGTTGATGTCGTAGGTCAGCTCCGGCGCGAGCGAGCCCAGCGGGTCGTTCGACAGCGCGGCCAGGTGGATGACCGCGTCGAATCCGGAGACGTGGGCCGCGGTCACGTCCCGCAGGTCGACGGCGTGCCCGGCCGGGTCGGCGGGGGCGGGCCCGAGCAGGCAGTCCTCGAACAGCCCGGAGTCCAGGCCGGTGACTTCGTGGCCGGCGGCGGCGAGCACCGGGGCCATCACCGTCCCCAGGTAGCCCTTGTGCCCCGTCAGCAACACCCGCATCGGATTCAGCCCTTCAGATCGAGAGTGAGTTTCTTGACGAAAAACGCTTCGGCGTACTTCGCGGCGGCTTCGATGCCGCGGATCCGGGCCAGCCCGAGGAAGGCCTCGCGGTCGTACCAGGGCCGCTGCCGCTGCGAGGCGTAGTGCTCCTGCAGCAGCCGGACCTTCTCCTCCGCGAGCTCGTCGGACAGTGGCTGGTACACCGATGGGGCGCCGAGGTCGCCGTCCCATTTGACGATCTCGTAGCCGAGCGCCAGGTGGTCGCGGAACGCCGTCGGAACCAGCTTGGCCAGCCCCCGGTGGTCCTGGTGGGCGTCGTCGGTCCGGGGCGCCAGGATGACGTCCGGGTCGGTCCGCCGCCGCAGCTCCTCCAGGGCGTTCTTGGCCTCTTCCCAGTGCGCCGGGAACCGCCCGTCCGGCAGCTTCAGCACCGTGACGTCGAGCTCGGCGCCCGGGCAGAACGCCGCCAGCGCCGCCCGCTCCTCGTCCTCGCGGGGCGTGCCGCCGCCGGAGAGGACCAGCGCGTCGACCTTCAGGCCCGGCCGCGACGCGCACAGCGTCAGCAGCGTGCCGCCGGCGCCGATCGCGATGTCGTCGCAGTGCGCGCCGAGGGCGACGACGCCGGTGAGCCGGTCCGGCCGGAGCCCGATCACGCGATGCTCGCGGCCGTGCGCTCCCAGAGCGCCCAGGGCCGCTCACCGTGGGTGTAGGCGTTGTCGAGGGCCGCGCGCTCCTTGACCGTGTCCGTCGGCTTCCAGAAGCCGCGGTACGGGTAGGCCAGCAGGCGGCCGCGCTTGGCGAGCTCGCCGCAGCCGTCGGCGACCAGGTCGCCGTTCTCCGGGATGTGGTCGAACACTTCCTGCCGCAGCACGAAGTAGCCGCCGTTCTCCCACAGCGGCATTTCGCTCACCGCGGTGATCGAGCCGACCTTGCCGCCCTCGTCCATTTCCACGCAGTGGAACGACGACTGCGGCGGCACGACCATCATCGAGGCGCCCGAGTCGGAGTTCGAGAACCGCTCGATCATGTCGGGCAGCGGGACGTCGGACAGGACGTCGGCGTAGTTCGCGAGGAACATTTCGTCGCCGTCGAGGTACGGGCGCACCCGGCGCAGCCGCTCGCCGATCGGCGACTCGATGCCGGTCTGCACGAAGGTGATCGTCCAGTCCGCGATGTCGGTCGACAGCAGTTCCGCCTGCCCGTTGCGGAGGACGAAGTCGTTGGAAATGGTTTCCTGGTAGTTCAGGAAGAAGTTCTTGATGTGCGCCGCGCCGTAGCCGAGGCACAGGATGAATTCGGTGTGGCCGAAATGCGCGTAGTAGCGCATCACGTGCCAGATGAGCGGTCTCGGACCGACCATCGCCATCGGCTTCGGGACGTCGTCGGCCGCGCCGTTGCGCATCCGCATCCCGTAACCACCGCAGAAGAGGACGACCTTCACTTCACTGCACCTCGACGATTTCCAAGTGGGGAATCGGGAACACGAGCTTTCCGCCCCAGGCCCCGATGTGGGAGAGCTGTTCGGTCAGTTCCTCCCGGAGGTTCCACGGGAGGACGAGCACGTAGTCGGGCCGGTCCGCTTCGATCCGTTCCGGCGGCAGCACCGGGATGCGCGTGCCGGGGGTGAACCGGCCGTGCTTGTACGGATTGCGATCGACCGTGTACTGCAGCAGGTCCGTCCGGATGCCGCAGTGGTTCAGCAGGGTGTTGCCCTTGCCCGGGGCGCCGTAGCCGACGACGGTCTTCCCGTCGTTGCGCGCCTCGATGAGGAACTTCAGCAGGTCCAGCCGCACGCGGGTGACGCGCTCGGCGAACTCGGTGTACCCGGACAGCTCGTGCAGCCCGGCGGCCTTTTCGCGCTCCAGCACGTCGGTCATCCGCTCGCTGGGCTCGCCCGCGACCCCGTCGGGCCGCGCCCACAGCCGGATGGACCCGCCGTGCGTCGGCAGCAGTTCGACGTCGACCACGGTCAGCCCGCCGGTCGCGAGGGCCCGGCGCGCGGATTCGACCGTGTAGTACTGGAAGTGCTCGTGGTAGATCGTGTCGTACTGGTTCTTCTCGATCAGCGTGAGCAGGTGCTGGACCTCGATGGAGACCCAGCCGTCGTCGGCGACGAGCGCCCGCAGCCCCTTGGTGAAGCCGAGGACGTCGGGGATGTGCGCGTAGACGTTGTTCGCGGCCACCAGATCGGCCGGCCCGTTTTCCTCGCGCACCTTCAGGCCGGTTTCCTCGGAGAGGAACGCGGTCAGCGTGGGCACCCCGGCGTCCCGCGCCGCTTGCCCGACGTTCACCGAAGGTTCCACGCCCAGACACCGGATCCCGTGCCCGACGACGTGCTTGAGCAGGTACCCGTCGTTGCTCGCCACCTCGACGACGAACGACTTCTCACCCAGCCCGAGCCGCTCGACCGCGCCGTCGACGAACCGCTTCGCGTGCTCGACCCACGACGTCGAGAACGACGAGAAGTACGCGTACTCGGTGAAGGTGTCGTCGGGGTCGATCAGCGGCGGGATCTGCGCGAGCCAGCAGTCGGTGCAGACCTTCAGGTGGAGCGGGAAGGTGGCTTCCGGCTCGTCGAGCTGCTCCGCCGGCAAAAATCGCTCACACGGGGGAGTCGCGCCGAGGTCGACGACACTGGCCGTGTTTGTCGAACCGCAGAGTCGACATGTGGTCATCTACCAGGCTCCTTGGCTCGCGGTCGCGATGTGCGTTTAACACGTCGACCGGCGCCGGAAGGTCGTTACAGCGACGCGGGAGCCGCTGGTGGACCGATTCGGAACCGCAACCTGAATGGCCTAACTGTGGCGGGAATCACGAACCGTACCCGACCGAACCCGTAACGTCCACAGTGGACCTGCTCCTAGGCTGGCCGGATGACTTCCCAGCCGACTCCCCGCCTGAGCGGGTTCGCGGGCGTGGTGCTGACGGTCCGCTTCCTGACCGAGCTGGCGCTCCTGGGCGGCCTGGCCCTGGCGGGTACCCAGCTCGGCAGCGGCGTCGCGCTGGCCATCGTCGATGCCGTCCTGCTGCCGGTGGCGGCGGCCGCGCTGTGGGGTCTGTTCATCGCGCCGCGGGCGCGCCGCCGCCTCCCGGAACCGGCCCGCTTCCTGCTGGAATTCGCTCTCTTCGCGGTCACTGGCGTGGTGCTCGCCCTGGTCGGCTGGCTGGTCGCGGGCATCGCCGTGGCGGCGGCCGGGATCGGCGTCGCGGCCCTGACCCGGGTGGTCGCCAAAGACGGCTGAGCTCTCCCCGCCACCCGGCGGAGAGGGCTCCGGCAGCAGCTCAGACGAGCTTTTCGGCGGCCGGGACGACCTCGGTGGCGAACTTCTCGAGGACCGCCGGGCGGTGCACGTGCGGCACCATCCCGAGCGCGACCTGGATGCCCAGCCCGTTCAGCCGCTCCAGCTCGGCCAGCAGCTCGTCGGACTTCTCACCGTTCTCGCCGACGTCGAGGATGTGGTAGACGGTCTTGGTGATCGAGTCGTAGTCGCGGCCCTCGTTCTCGCAGTGCTGCCGCAGCACGTCGAGCTTGCGCTCCAGGTCCGGCCCGTTGAAGAGGTTGCACGCGTCGGCGTACTTCGCGACGAGCTTCAGGGTCTTCTTCTCGCCGCCGCCCCCGATCATGATCAGCGGACGCGGCTTCTGCAGGGCCTGGGGCACGTTGAGCAGCCGTCCGGCGTCGAAGTGCTTGCTCTTGAACGGCGCGTCGCCGTCGGTCCACATCTGCAGCACGTACTGGAGGTTCTCCTCCAGCAGCTCGAAGCGCTCGGCCACGGACGGGAACGGGAACCCCAGCCCGCGGGACTCCTCCTCGTTCCAGCCCGCGCCGATGCCGAGGATCGCGCGGCCGCCGGAGAGCACGTCCAGCGTCGTGACGGCCTTGGCCAGCAGGCCGGGGTGGCGGTAGAGGACGCCGGTGACCACGGTGAGCAGCTTGGCGCGCTCGGTGTGCGCGGCGATGAAGCCGAGGGTCGTGTACGCCTCGAGCATGTCGTTCTCGACGGGGCCGACGGCGCCGATCTGGAAGAAGTGGTCCATCACGGCGATGGAGTCGAAGCCCGCCTGGTCGCCCGCGCGGACGACGGCGGCCAGGTCGGCGCCCAGCGCGGACGCCCCGTTCGGCCAGGTGAAGTCGGGGATCTGCAGTCCGAGTTTCATGATTTCCGACCGTATACCTGGAGTTGCCCCAGCTGCCCGGTCAGAAATCGCGGACCAGGAAGACCCGGCCGTGCAGGGGATCGGTGACCCACACCGTGCGCGTCCGCTGGTCGACGGCGACGTCACCGGGGTTGACGCCCAGCGACAGCTCGCCGCTCAGCGTGCCCGCCGTGCCGTCGACGCGGGTGAGCCCGTTCTGGCCGCCGTTGGTGAACACCGTGTTCGTGCCCTGGTGCACGGCTAGCGCGGAGGATTCGCTGCGCAGCAACACGGTCTTGCGCTCGGTGCGCGTGACGGCGTCCACAATGGACATGTGGTGGATGCCGGAGTTCGCGACGTAGACCGTGCCGCTCGCGTGGTGCACCGCGACCCCGGTCGGGTTGCGCCCGACCTTCACCGAAGCGACGAACTTCCCGCTGTCGATCGAGAACACCTCGATCGAGTCGGTGGCGGTGCTCGCGCAGTAGGCCAGCTTGCGGCCGGGGTCGACGCCGATGCCGGCGAACCCCTGCTGCGGGCTCGGCACGAGCGCGGCCAGCGTGCAGCTGACGCCGTCGAGCACGGCGAGCGTCCCGGTGGTGCCGCTGGCCGCGTAGACGCGGTTGGCCTCCTCGTCGACCGCCAGCGCCGAGGCACCGGCTCCCGCGCCGATCACGCTCACCAGGTCGTGGGTCCGGCTGTCGAGCACCACCACGGTGCCCGCCGGGGGGTTCGCGACGTAGATCCGGCCGGCCTCCGGGTCGGCCGCGACGTCGCCGGGCTCGCCGCCGACGTGGATCACGTCGACGACCGACGCGCTGCGCGGCTCCACCACGGACACCGTCCCGGCCTGGGCGTCGGTGACGTACCCGAGCCCGGTGACCGGGTTCACCGCGACCGCGGCCGGGTCGCCGCCGAGGTCGAGGGACCGGACGTCCTCCGCGCGGGCCGTCCCGGGCAGGAAGAAGGCCCCGGCACCCGCCGTGACCAGCGCGAACAGGGTCCGCCGGGGTAGCCGCCCACCACGCATCGGCGCCTCCGCTCCTGATCATCCCGCCGCCCGAGCGTAACCCGCGCCATCCCCACCCGAAGGAACTTCGCGTCCCCCGATCGCGTTGTTTCCACTGGGTAAACCCACTCGGGACAGCGGTTGGAGGCGAGCGCGCGTGCACGGGCATCAGAACGGACTCAAGACGGCATTGCTGCTCGGCCTGCTGTCGGCGATCATCATCGCGCTCAGCGGGCTCTTCGGCCGGGGTGCGCTGCTGATCGGCCTGGTCATCGCCCTCGGGATGAACGCGTTCGCCTACTTCAGCTCCGACAAGCTGGCGTTGCGCGCGATGCGGGCGCGGCCGGTGTCGGAGGTCGAGCAGCCCGCGATGTACCGGATCGTGCGCGAGCTCGCGCAGGTCGCCCGGCAGCCGATGCCGCAGCTGTACATCAGCCCGACGGTCGCGCCCAACGCGTTCGCGACCGGCCGCAGCCCGCGGCACGCGGCGGTGTGCTGCACCACCGGCATCCTCGACCTGCTCGACGAGCGCGAGCTGCGGGCGGTGCTCGGCCACGAGCTCTCGCACGTCTACAACCGCGACATCCTGATCTCGTGCGTGGCCGGCGCGCTGGCCAGCGTGATCAGCGTGCTCGCGAACATCGCGCTGTTCTTCGGCAGCAACAACCGCGACGGCAATCCCCTGCTCAGCCTGCTGCTGATCTTCGTCGGGCCGATCGCCGCGGCCATCATCCGGATGGGTGTCAGCCGATCGCGGGAGTACCAGGCCGACGCGTCCGGGGCCGAGTTGACCGGTGACCCGCTGGGCCTGGCCTCGGCGCTGCGGAAGCTGGACGCCGGTACGCGGGCGCGGCCGCTGGTCGCCGAGCCGCAGCTCGTGTCGCAGTCGCACCTGATGATCGCGAACCCGTTCCGCCCCGGCGAAGGCCTGAGCAAGCTGTTCTCGACCCACCCGCCGATCGCCGACCGCATCGCCCGGCTCGAAGAGCTGGCCCGCCGCCCGTTCTGATCCCAGCTGGTGGGAGCGGGAATCCCGGGCCCGCGGCCGGAGTTGCGCAGGCATGGTTTCCGCACAGCTGCACCTGGGCGTCGCCATCGACGGGGCCGGGTACCACCCGGCCGCGTGGCGGATTTCCGCGGTCGAGCCCGCCGCCCTGTTCACCGCCGGCCACTACCTGAAGTACGCGAAGCTCGCCGAAGCGGCTTCGTTCGACTTCGTCACCCTCGACGACTCGCTCGCGCTGCAGCCCGGCGGTGAAGGGGTCGTTCGCGGCCGGCTCGACGCGCTGCTCACGCTGTCCGCGATCGCGCCGGTGACCAGCCGGATCGGCCTGGTCCCGACCGTCACCACCACGCACACCGAGCCGTTCCACGTCTCGACGTCGGTCGCGACGCTGGACTACGCGAGCCGGGGCCGTGCCGGCGTCCTCGCCGTGCCGTCGCTGACGGCCGCCGAAGCCGCGCACTTCGGCCGCCGCCCGGTTCCTTCGCCGGCGGACGGCGACGCCGAGACGGCCGAGGTCCTCGACGTCAGCACCCGGCTGTGGGACAGCTGGGAGGACGACGCGATCGTCCGCGACGCGGCGACCGGCCGGTTCATCGACCGCGACAAGCTGCACTACGTCGACTTCGAGGGCCGGTTCTTCAGCGTGAAGGGACCGTCGATCACCCCGCGGCCGCCGCAGGGCCACCCGGTGACCGCGGTCTACGGCGACTCGCCGCACGCGAGCGCCGCCGACGTGGTCGTGACCAGGGCGGACCACCTGGACGCGGTCCGCGCCACGGCCGCCCGGTTCCCGGGCGCGAAGGTGCTGGCGACGGTGTCGATCGTGCTGGCCGAGACCGGGCAGGGGGCCCGCGACCGGCAGCGCGAGCTCGACGCCCTGGTCCCGTTCGAACCCGCGGGCCTGTCGTTCGCCGGCACGCCCGCGCAGCTGGCCGCCGAGCTGCCGCGCTGGGCGGCCGAGACCGGCGTGGCCGGGTTCCACCTGCGGCCCGCCGTCCTGCCCGACGACCTCGACCTGCTCGCCGGCGAGGCCGTGCCCGCCCTGCGTGCCGCGGGCGCGTTCCGGAGCGGCTACGCGGGGACCACCCTGCGCGAGCACCTCGGCCTCGGCGTCGCCGTCAACCAGTACCAGGGGGCGTGAGATGACCAAGCAGATCAAGCTCGCCGCGCACTTCCCCGGCGTGAACAACACGACGGTGTGGAGCGACCCGGCCTCGGGCAGCCAGATCGACTTCGCGTCGTTCGAGCACCTGGCCCGCACGGCCGAGCGCGGCAAGTTCGACTTCCTCTTCCTCGCCGAAGGCCTGCGGCTGCGCGAGCACGCGGGAAAGATCCTCGACTCCGACGTCGTCGGCCGGCCCAACACGACCACCGTGCTGGCCGCGCTGTCCGCCGTCACGACGCACCTCGGCCTGGCCGGGACGCTGTCGTCGACGTTCAACGAGCCCTACGAGGTGGCCCGCCAGGTCGCGAGCATCGACCACCTCTCCGGCGGGCGCGCGGCGTGGAACGTCGTGACGTCACCGGACGCCTTCACCGGGCAGAACTTCCGGCGCGGCGGTTTCCTCAAGCGGGAGGACCGGTACGCGCGGGCCGAGGAGTTCCTGGCCACCGTGCGCGAGCTTTGGGACAGCTGGGCGCCCGGAACCCTGGTGGGGGACAAGGAGAACGGCGTCTTCGCCCGCGACCCGGGCAAATTCGTCCACAGTGGAGCCCAGTTCGACATCGCCGGCGAGTTCACCTTGCCGCGGACGCCGCAGGGACAGCCGATCGTCATCCAGGCCGGCGACTCCGACGAAGGCCGCGAGTTCGCCGCGAAGGCCGCGGACGTCATCTTCAGCAGGCACGGCACCCTCGAAGACGGCCAGGCGTTCTTCCACGACGTCAAGCGCCGCCTGGCCGCGTACGGCCGCGAGCACGGCGAGCTGCTGATCATGCCGGCCGCGACGTTCGTCCTCGGCGACACCGACGCCGAAGCCGAGGAGAACGCCCGCGAGATCCGGCTCCAGCAGGTGCGCCCGGCCACCGCGATCCAGTTCCTCGAGCAGGTGTGGAGCCGCGACCTGGCGGAGTACGACGTCGACGGGCCGCTGCCCGAGGTCGACCCCGACCCGGACGCCGAGCCGCTGACCTGGGGCCGCGTCCGCCACGAGAAGGACCCGCTGGAAACGGCGCGCCGGTGGCGGGCCATCGCGGAGGAGAAGAAGCTCTCGATCCGCGAGCTGGTGATCGAGGTCACCGCGCGCCAGCAGTTCGTCGGCACGCCGTCGACGGTGGCCGGCGCGATCGACGAGTACGTCCAGTCGGACGCGGCCGACGGGTTCGTGCTCGTGCCGCACCTGACCCCGGGCGGGCTCGACGAGTTCGTCGACAAAGTCGTGCCCCACCTGCAGGAACGTGGGGTCTTTCGCACCGAGTACGCCGGACCGACACTGCGCGAGCAGCTCTTCTAGGCGCTGAGTAGCACTTCGCTGCCCGGATGCGATCCCACCACTGGACGGTGCACTTCACGCCAAGGCGCCGACGGGGGTCGCGCCGGGATCGCTCAGGGGGAGCCGGTGAACAGCGAGGGGTTGCTGCGCATTCATTTCACGTCAGAAGATCAGGGCAGGCTGCGGCTCGCCACCGCCACGGACTGGATGTGGGAAGTGGTGCTGAGCCTGCACTTGCTGCAATCCGGGGAACCGGATCTGGTGTTCGACCCCTGGCGACGGCGGCTGGCCGGGTTCCTGTCGCCCGAGCTGAAAGTGGTCGTCGCCTTTCTCAACGTCGTCAACCCCAAGGCCCGCTACTTCCCGGATTTCCTCACCCCGGTGACCGGAACGGGGGAGATCGCCGTCGGCATCGACGCGGTGCGGTGCACTCCCAGAACGCAGTTTCCGGTCCAGTTCGCCCGGCTGGCCCACACGCGGGTACTGCCGCCGCGAGTGCGATCGCTCGCCACCGGTGACAAGGACGCTGTCGCGCACGTCTGCCGGGCGTTGCGGGCCTACTACGACGCCGCGATCGCCCCGTTCCGGCAGCTGATCGACCTACGGCTGGCCGAGGTGCGCCACGAGTACGCGCGCATCGCGGCCACCCGGGGCAGCGAGGCGCTGCTGCGGTCGCTGGGTTCCGGCTGCGACTGGCAGCCACCGCTGCTGCTGACCCGGTACCCCCACGACCGCGACGTGCACCTCGGTGGCCGGGGACTTCTGCTCATCCCGTCCTTCTACTGCGTCCGCCGCCCGGTGACGCTGTTCGACCCCGATCTCCCGCCGGTGCTGGTCCTGCCGATCCGGCACGATCCCCGGTGGCTGTCCGGGAGCGACCGGTGCACGGCGAGCGCGGAAACGCTCAGCGACCTGCTCGGCGACACCAGAGCGCGGATTCTCGACCTCGCCGGGAATGACGCGCTCGCCACCGGGGCCATCGCCGGAAAACTGCGGATTTCGGCCCAGACGATCAGCTACCACACGAAAATCCTGCGCGACGCCGGGCTCATCACCAGCAGTCGCCACGGTGCCTCGGTGGTGCACCACCTCACGGACATGGGTGTCGCGTTGCTGAACGGCCGTCCGACACCGGTCCGGCAGTGGTGAGCCCGCAGACCTCGAACCTGGTCGAAAGGTGTGGTGGAAACCGGCAACGCGGCGAGGATCGAGCCGTCCGGTTCCGACACCTCGACGACGGGGAGAAGTCCATGGTGAAAAGTCGGCCGCTTGCTGTGCTCTTGAGCTTGGTCGCTGGTCTGCTGCTGGCGGTGGGGCTGGTGGCACCCGCCTCCGCGACGACCACGGCCGGTCCGGGGGCGGCCAGTTCGGCCCGCCAGGCTTGTGCGATCCAGGCGACGGCGTTCGAAACGAGAGGAAACGTCAACGTCGTCACGGCGACGCGGACCGAGTGCCGGCCCGCTGCCTTGGCCGCACCGGACTCGGTGGCCGCCAACGTGCACGTCGGCTACGGGTGCAAGGACAGCAACTTCGAGAACACCTGCTGGTGGTTCGACGTGGCGAGTCCCGGCTGCTCGGGTGGCCGGGTCTGGACGTGGAGCACCATCGTCCAGAACAACGTCCTGTCCTCCTGGGAGGCGGTCGGGACCTGCAGCCACGGCATCCTGTACGACCTGCCCGGCCCCGGCGGCGCCAGCATCACCTGCTACACGTGCTACGGGCTCGGCAGCATGAACGACAAGACCTCGGCGTTGCGGGTCTACCCGTAACGCTAGGCCGAAGCTCCCGCCGCTACGGCGACTGCCTTCACGTAGTCGCCGTAGCCGGACTTCGCCAGCTTCTCGCCGAGCGCGTAGCACTCGTCGGCGTCGATGAAGCCCATGCGCAGCGCGATCTCCTCGAGACACGCGATGCGCACGCCGGTGCGGTGCTCCAGCACCTGCACGAACTGGCCGGCTTCGAGCAGCGAGTCGTGCGTGCCGGTGTCGAGCCAGGCGAAGCCGCGGCTGAGCTCGACCAGCGTGGCGCGGTCCTCGCGCACGTAGGTCAGGTTGACGTCGGTGATCTCGAGCTCACCGCGCCTCGACGGCTTCAGCCCGCGGGCGATGTCGACGACGTGGTTGTCGTAGAAGTACAGGCCGGTGATCGCCTTGTTGGAGCGCGGCTTCAGCGGCTTTTCTTCGATGGTGCGGAGTTTGCCTGCCTCGTCGACCTCGCCGACGCCGTAGCGCTCGGGGTCCTTGACCGGGTAGCCGAACAGCACGCAGCCGTCGAGCTCGCGCACGGCCTGCTGCAGGCGGCTGGAGAAGCCCTGGCCGTAGAAGATGTTGTCGCCGAGGACCAGCGCCACGTCGTCGTCGCCGATGAAGTCCGCGCCGATCACGAAGGCCTCGGCCAGCCCGTTCGGGCTCGCCTGCTCGGCGTAGGAGAACGAGAGGCCGAACTGGTCGCCGTTGCCCAGCAACCTGCGGAACATCGGCAGGTCGGTGGGGGTGGAGATGACGAGGATCTCGCGGATCCCGGCGAGCATCAGCACCGAGATCGGGTAGTAGACCATCGGTTTGTCGTAGACCGGCAGCAGCTGCTTGGACACCGCCTGGGTGATCGGGTGCAGACGTGTCCCGCTGCCTCCGGCCAGCACGATGCCCTTCATGAACGGCCTCCCTTTTCCGTGGCTGAGACTTCCCCACCCTACGGGCTGCCGCTAGAAGGCGGATCGTTTGCCGAAGTAGGCCTTGCAGCCGGCGTTGTTCTCGGTGGCGATCTCCAGCACGTTCCGGCCGTCGTCGACCGGCAGCAGCGTCGAGGAGTAGTTGGGGCAGAAGTTGTTGGAGATGCCGGTGACGTGCACCGGGGCGGGCAGTTCGTACCAGTGGCCGCTGCCGAAGTCGTCGTTCGCGAGCAGCACCTGGCCGTTCTGCGGCTGCGGCACGCCCTTCGCGTCGGTGTAGATCTGCCCGACCATGACGATCCGCACCCCGTTCGGGCCGCCGGGGAACAGGGTGATCGTCTGCGCGTGCTGGAAGTAGTTGCCGGTGGCGGTCTCGACGCGGGTGCCGGGGTCGGCCGGGTCGCCCCAGTTGGCGCCGTCGGCGGAGATCTTGAAGTACGGGTCGCAGTAGCGGTCGCGGAAGTTGCAGATCTCGTAGGCGAAGTAGTAGCGGCCGTCGGGCAGCCGCCGGATGATCGGCATGCCCGGCCGGACGCGGTCGGGCGGGATCGCCATGGTGAGCTGCTTGGTGCCCCAGCTCACCCCGTCGGTCGATGCGACCCGGTTGAGCACCTGCGCGTACTTCGGCGCCTGCGTCTCGTCGGCGAAGTGGAGCCAGAGCGTGCCGCCGGCGTCGACGGTGAACTCGGGCTCCCAGATGCCGTCGATGTTGTGCGACCGCGCGGCCTCGGACAGGAAGCTCCAGGAACGGCCGCCGTCCTTGCTGGCCCAGACGCGGATCCCGATGCGGCGCTGCGGCCCGGCGTCCTGCCGGTAGGAAGCGGCCCACAGCAGGGTGCCCGCGCGGAGCTTGCCGACGCGTTCCGGCAGTTCGTAGACGGTGCCGCAGCACATGCCGGCCTGGCCATCGGGGTCGTGGATGGCCCCGATCTCGTGGAACGACTCGCCTTCGTCGGTGCTCTCCAGCACGGGCGTGAACTTGCCGTCGGCGTCTTCGCTGGTCAGCGTGGCGACGATGTGCCCGCGGCCGACGGCGGAGTGTTCGAGGCGGATCAGGCGCGCGTAGGCGCCGAAGCCGGGGAGGAGCAGCTTGCGCTCGGCCGCGCCGGCCGGCGTCAGCAGCGAGGCGACGGCGGCGAGCGTCAGCACGAAGACCAGCGAACGGCGCAACTCGCCCCCCTCCACACGGTGATGGCGCGATTACAACACGCGCGGGCGGCGGCCACGGGCCGCATTCACGCGTTCGGGTAACGCTCGTGCTCTGCGTGTCGAAAGATCACGGGAGGGCCGCGTGGCCCCGAGGGGGAAAGATGAAGCTCCGGCTGGGCGGCGTGCTGCTGCTCTTGGTGATGGCATCGGCGTGCGCGCCGGCGACCGGCTACGGCGAGATCGTGACGAAATCGGCGCCCGCTCTGCCTCCTCGTACGCCGACTTCGTCGGCAGCGCCGGTACCGCGCGAGGTGCCGACCGAGACGCACACGGGCTCGGAGAGCGGCGAGTTCCAGACGTCGTGGCCGGCGGACCAGCTGGGCTTCTTGACGTTCGAGTGCCCGAAGTGCACGTCCAACGTGATCGTCGACACCGACGGCGGCGAGCACGGCCTGGTCAACGCCATCGGCGCGTACAAGGGCACGAAGTGGATGAACACGGAGCCGGACCGCCCGGTGAAGCGGGTGACGGTCCACGCGAACGCCCCATGGACGGCCACGATCTCGGACTACCGAAGCATCCCGACGGCGGAGAGCGGCAAGGAAGCGGCGGGCAAGAGCGAGTCGGTCCTGAAGCTCCCGGCGGGGGTGACGCGGATCCGCTTCACGGCGAAGACCCGGGGGAACGTCGCGCTGTGGGTGATGTCCCCGAAGGACCGCGACCTCCTCCTCAACCAGATCGGCGACCTGCAGGTGGAGCGCGACGTCCACGGGCCGGCGTACCTGCAGGTGGAGGGCTACGAAGCGAGCTGGACGCTGACGCCGTCCTGAGCGGCACCCGCGGCGGGTCACTCGACTCCGCGCTCGGTGGTACCGACGTCGTACCCACGGGCACCCGAAACCGGATACCCGCAGGTCAACGCGGGTAAGTCACCGGTAATTCGTGAACTGCAGCGCGATCTCGAAGTCCTTGCCCTTCAGCAGGGCGATGACATCCTGCAGCTGGTCCTTCTTCTTGCCCGACACCCGCAGCTGGTCGCCCTGGATCTGGGCCTGGACGCCCTTGGGGCCTTCGTCGCGGATGAACTTGGCGATCTGCTTCGCCTTGTCCGAGGCGATGCCCTGCAGGATCTTGCCGGAGATCTTGTAGATCTTGCCCGACAGGGCCGGCTCGCCGGCTTCGAAGGCCTTCAGGGAGATGCTGCGCTTGATCAGCTTCTCCTTGAACACCTCGACCGCGGCCAGCGCGCGCTCCTCGGTCTCGGATTCGATCGTGAGAGCCTCCTCGCCGGCCCAGTTGATCGTCGTGCCGGTGCCGCGGAAGTCGAACCGCGTGCCCAGCTCCTTGCTCGCCTGGTTGAGCGCGTTGTCCACCTCCTGGCGGTCGACCTTGCTCACGACGTCGAAAGAGGGATCCGCCACGTGTCCTCACACCTCGTACTCGCTTGTCAGGGACCACCCAGCCTAGCCCCCACGGGGGGAGGGGTATCCCGGTTGACCCCTGCTCCGACCCCTTGGGTAAGCTTTCCCCCGGCCGGTGAGACCGGCCTGGGCGGGTTACCCGAGTGGCCAAAGGGGACTGGCTGTAAACCAGTTGGCTTACGCCTACGGGGGTTCGAATCCCTCACCCGCCACCCAGCGAGGAGCCCCGTGATCACCTGATCACGGGGCTCCTCGCATGTGCGGGCTAGTGCGGTGTCAGCCGCGGCGGCTCGCGGTGCGGATTGACCCGCCCGGCCGGAACCTGAGCGCGTCCGGTGTGCCGGGCCGTCCGGACGGGCTAAACCCTTCCCCGATTCGGTGTGGTCAATTCGAGAGCTGGCATCGCTTGCATTCCCGGTGAACGAGAATTGATTCTCTCGTCTTCAAGCTGCCGCATCCTGGCTGGTGGCCGCTATGTGTCGGATGGGCGAAATCGCCGAGTTATCCGGTAAAACTGCACGTCGGAGGACTTGGATCGGCGATTCGGTGGAAGGCTGACTCCGCCTTTCGACCTGTTTTCGGAATGCGCGTAACGCATTTCTTGAGCGACTCGACCCGGCATGGGGGTGCCGGAAATTTCACCGAGCCGCTGGAGGAACACATGTCCATTCCCGTGACGTCGCGACCGGTCCGCGAGGAGCTGGTGCGGGTGCAGTACGCCGAACCCGCGCTCGTCGCCGGCTACGCGGACGACCACGCCGGATGGGGCCCCACCGCGCGCTACCACCATTCGCGGCGCTACGCCATCGACCAGGTGCTGGCCGGCTGCCCCGGTGGCGACCTGCTCGACGTCGGCTGCGGGCCGGGGATGATGGTGCGGCACCTGCTCGACACCCGGCCCGGCGACTTCCGCCTCACCGCGTGCGACCAGTCGCCGGCCATGATCGACGCCGTCGCGGCGCGCGCCGGCGCCGGCGTGCAGCTCGCCGTGGGCGACATCGAGGAGATGCCGTTCGCCGACCGGCAGTTCGACGTCGTCCTCGCGATGGGCGTCCTCGAGTACGCCGAGGCCGCGCAGGCTCTGCGCGAAGTCGCCCGGGTCACCCGGCCCGGCGGGCTCGTCGTGACGACGATGCTCAACCCCAAGAGCCCGTACCGGCTCTTCGAATGGGGCGTCTTCTGGCCCGCCCGCCGCACGCTCGGCGCGCTGGAACGCGTCGTCGGCGTTCCGCCGTCGAGACGGCACGGTGCCCGCCGCACCGGGATCGTCGCGCTGACCCCGCGGCGCCTGCGGGAATTGCTGTGGCGCGCCGGTCTGCAGCCGGGGGAGGCCATCGCCTACGACGTCACCGCGTCGGTGCCGCCGGTCGACCGGCTGGTCCGCCGCCGGGACCGCTCGTGGCGGAAGCGTCCGGAAGCGACGATCGCGCGCGGGGCGAAGCGCTGGCTGGGCACGGGCTACCTGGTCGCCGCCCGGAAGGTCGGAGAGTAGGGCAACGGCCGGTTTCCCTTGGGGGAGAGGGAAACCGGCCGTCGTGGCGGCGCTCGGGGTTACGCCGCCTGGGAAACCGGCGTCGAAGCCGGGGTCAGGGCGAGGTCGAGGACCTCGCGGACGTTCGCCACCGCGTGGACGTCCAGCTGGGCCAGCACCTCGGCCGGGACGTCGTCCAGGTCCGGCTCGTTGCGCTGGGGGATGATCACCGTCTTCATCCCCGCCCGGTGGGCCGCCAGCAGCTTCTGCTTGACGCCGCCGATCGGGAGCACGCGGCCGGTCAGGGACACCTCGCCCGTCATCGCCACGTCCGCCCGGACCACCCGGCCCGAGAGCAGCGACGCCAGCGCCGTCGTCATCGTGACACCGGCGGAAGGGCCGTCCTTCGGGACCGCGCCCGCCGGCACGTGGACGTGGATGCCGCGGTTCTTCAGGTCACCCACCGGCAGCTCCAGCTCCGCGCCGTGCGACCTGAGGTAGGACAGCGCGATCTGCACCGACTCCTTCATCACGTCGCCGAGCTGGCCGGTCAGCTGCAGCCCGGACGCGCCGGACTCCTGGTCCGCCAGCGACGCCTCGATGTACAGGACGTCGCCGCCCGCGCCGGTCACCGCCAGGCCCGTCGCCACGCCCGGGGTCGCCGTGCGCTGCGTCGACGCCGGGAGCGACGACTCCGGGATGTGCCGCGGGCGGCCCAGGTAGGTCTCCAGGGAAGGAGCGTCCACGGTCAGCGGCAGCGAGACCTCGTCCAGCGCCACCTTGGTCGCGATCTTCCGCAGCACCTTCGCGATCGTCCGGTTCGCGTCGCGCACGCCCGCCTCGCGGGTGTACTCGGCGGCGATCCGGCTGAACGCGGCGTCCGTCAGGACGACGTCCGCAACGCTCAGGCCCGCGCGCTCCAGCTCCCGGGGGAGCAGGTGGTCGCGGGCGATGGTGACCTTCTCGTGCTCGGTGTAGCCGTCCAGCGTGACGAGCTCCATGCGGTCCAGCAGCGGGCCGGGGATGGTCTCGAGCGCGTTGGCCGTCGCCAGGAACACGACGTCGGACAGGTCCAGCTCGACCTCGAGGTAGTGGTCGCGGAACGTGTGGTTCTGCTCCGGGTCCAGCACTTCGAGCAGCGCCGCGGTCGGGTCGCCGCGGTAGTCGGCGCCCACCTTGTCGATCTCGTCGAGCAGCACGACCGGGTTCATCGAGCCGGCTTCCTTGATGGCGCGGACGATCCGGCCGGGCAGCGCGCCGACGTAGGTGCGGCGGTGCCCGCGGATCTCCGCCTCGTCGCGGATGCCGCCCAGCGCGACGCGGACGAACTTGCGGCCCATGGCCTTGGCGACGGATTCACCCAGCGACGTCTTGCCGACCCCGGGAGGGCCCGCGAGGGCGAGCACCGCGCCGGAGTGCCGCCCTCCGACCGGGCGGAGACCCGACTCCGCTGTGTTGGATGGCGCCTCGGCGGTAAAGCGTGCCTCGGCGCGGCGCTTCCGGACGGCCAGGTACTCGATGATGCGTTCCTTCACGTCGTCGAGACCGGCGTGGTCGGCGTCCAGCACCGCCCGCGCGGCCGCGATGTCGTAGACGTCCTCGGTGCGCTCGTTCCAGGGCAGCTCCAGGACGGTGTCCAGCCAGGTGCGGATCCAGCCGCCTTCCGGGGACTGCTCGGACGCGCGGTCCAGCTTGTCCACTTCGGCCAGTGCGGCCTTCTTGACGGCGTCCGGCAGTTCGGCGGCCTCGACGCGGGCGCGGTAGTCGTCGTCCTGCGCGGTGCCGTCGAGCTCGCCGAGCTCCTTGCGGATCGCCTCGAGCTGGCGGCGCAGCAGGAATTCCTTCTGCTGCTTCTCCATGCCTTCGGTGACGTCCTTGCGGATCGTGTCGGTCACCTCGAGCTCGGCCAGGTACTCCTTGCTCCACTCGAGGGCCTTCTCCAGGCGGGCAGCGACGTCCAAAGCGGACAGCAGCTCGAGCTTCTGCTCGGTGGACAGGTAGGGCGCGTTGCCGGACAGGTCGGCGATCGCGGAGGCGTCCTCGACCTGCTGGACGGCGTCGATCAGCTGCCAGCCGCCGCGCTGCTGGAGGATCGAGATGACGACGGCCTTGTACTCGGCCGCGAGCTGCGCGGCCTTTTCGTCGGTGGTCTCGGGGGCGTCCTCGGCGTGCACCCAGCGGGCGGCGCCGGGGCCGTCGGCGATCCGGCCGACGACCGCGCGGGCCGTGCCGCGCAGCAGGACGGCGGCCTTGCCGCCGGGCACGCGGCCGATGCGCTCGACCGTGGCGACGGTGCCGAACTCGGCGTACTCGCCGTGGACGCGCGGGACGATCAGGACCTCCGCCTTGGTGGCGGCGGACGAGCGGATGCCGGGGAAGGACGCCTGGCTCGGCGTCTTGGCCTGGGCGGACTCCACCGCGGCCCGCGTCTCGGTGTCGGTGAGGTCGAGCGGGACGACCATGCCCGGCAGCACGACGTCGTCATCGAGCGGGAGCACGGGCAGGAGGCGGGTGTCGGACATGTGCACTCCTCGGGTAGTTGAGTCTGCTTTGCTCAACTCTCCGATGGGTGTGTTTGTTTCCGATGGTGCGTTCGCCCACAGCGATCGAGGAAACCGCAGGTCAGGCGGGCTTCTCCGCCACCGCGCACCACGCGAAGGGGCGGGCCTCCGCCTCGAGCGCGTTGATTTTCCGGTCCGGCCGCCAGTCCGGCAGGTGCACGATGCCCGGTTCCAGCAGCGGCCAGTCCCCGAAGAGCGGCTCGATCTCCTCGCGGTTGCGCAGCCAGACCGGGTTGCTCGTCTTCCGGTACTGCTCGACGAACCAGCGCAGCCCGTCCAGGTACGGGCCGTCGCCGTCGCCTTCGCTCATCTGCGAAATCGCCAGCCAGCTGCCGGGCGCGAGGGCGTCCCGGTACGCCGCCAGCAGGCCGTCCGGATCGTCGTCGGGTCCGACGAAGTGCAGCACCGCCGCCATGATCAGGCAGACGGGCCGGGAGAAGTCGATGAGGCGCTGCGTTTCCGAGGCGCGCAGCACGGACTTCGCGTCTCGCATGTCGGCCTGGACGATGCCGGCCCAGTCGGTCGCGATTTCCTCCTCGAGGATCAGCGTCGCGTGGGCGACGGCGACCGGCTCGTAGTCGACGTAGACGACCTTCGCGTCGTGGTCCTCGGGCAGCTCGGCCTCGACGACCTCGTGCACGTTCCCGGCCGTCGGCACCCCCGACCCGAGGTCGATGAACTGCCGGATCCCGGCCCGCAGCGCCGCCCGCACCGCGCGGTTCATGAACTCGCGGTTCTGCTTCGACCCCGGGCGCACCAGCGGCCACTGCTGCTCCATGCGCCGACCGAACTCGCGGTCCACGGCCCAGTTCTGGGTACCGCCCAGGTACCAGTCGTAGATCCGGGCCGCGGACGGCTTCTCGGTGTCGACGCCTTCGGGCGCTCTCGGCGCGGAATCCCGCTGGTCGGTCACTTCAGGCTCCCCTCGCTGGCGGCGGGGGCCAGCCTATAAGCCCAGCGCACCGGCGGTAATCCACCAGTAGTTCACCGAACAGCCGGTCGACGCTGCCAGTACGTCCACAGCGGGCGGTACCCCTGCGCGTACCAGAACGGCGTCGACAGCGGGTTCGCCGCGGCGTGGTGCAGCAGGACGACGTCGGCGCCTTCCTCGTCGAGGACCTGGTGGGCGTGCGTCGCCAGCGCGGTGCCGACGCCGGACGACCGCGCGGCCTCCGCCACCGCCAGTGAGGACAGGTAACCCACGCGGGAAGCGGCGACGCGGCCGCTGATCCAGCCGGTGTCGCCCGGGTGCTGGACGCTGACCATGCCGAGCGGACGGCCGTACAGCTCGGCGATCCACAGCGGCGGCTCCGGCCGCTTCAGCTGCTCGGCGAGGTCCTTGGCCAGGATCTCCTCGACACCGGTGCGCCAGTTCACCGTGCCGTACTGGGCGTCGTAGGAGTGCAGCTCCATGCCGAGCTCCACCGCCGTTTCGAGGTCGCCGGGCTCGGCGCGGCGGATCTTGACCCCGGGCGTCCCCAGCGGGGTCGCCGGGACCAGCCGCTGCGCCGGGCGGACCGCGACCACCCGCAGCGGCGCGAAGCCGTGGTGCAGCATTTCGCGCGCGCCGGCGGCGTCCCGGCTCGCGCGCGGGACGATCGCCGCCGTCTCGGTGTCACCCGGCTCGGCGACGGCGCGCAGATGTTCATCCCATCGGGTGAGGAGGGCGTCCAGCGCGGCCGCCGGCTGCGGGCCGGCCAGCTGGAGGTCGAGCCGGTGTTCGGTCAGCGCGCGCCACGGCGCGTTCGGGGCGTCGCGGTCGACCTGGACGCGGGAGGCCAGCGCGGACGCCGCGGAGTCGCCCGTCGCCACCTCCAGGACCACCGCGTTTTCCGTGGCCTCGAAGGGAGTCGATCCGGGGAGCAGGGAGTCCACCGCCGCGAGCCGTGCCGCGTGCTCGGTGGCAATCACATCGCTGTGCATGGAGCCATTGAAGCGCGACCCGGCCCCCGGTGGGCACGGAACCGGCCGAGTTCAGTCATCCGGCCCGTCACCCCTTGGTCCACGCAGGTCAGCGCGTTCGAGGCATTGTTAACCCTGGGGTGATCTCCTACTGTCTCGAAAGGGACGCGGGTACGCCCTACGGGGTACGGTATGGCCCCTGTCCACACCCGAAGTCACGGATCAGCACCGGTGGACAAGCCGGGAGGGAAGGTCGGATGCCGGACACCAACGCCCACGGTGACGCCGTCGCGCAGGCGCAGCCCGGGCCGGGAGCCGCTTCCGGGACACCACCCGTCTCCGCCGAAGCCCGCACGGACGAACGCCGCTTCCGCGTCTACACCTTCGCCGTCCTGAGCCTCGGACTCGTCGCCGCGTTCGCGGTCGGCTCGTGGCTGCCGTTCGAGTGGAACGACCGGCTGCTGTGGATCGGGCCCGTGCTCGCGGTCGCCTTCCTGCTCGCCGAACAGCTCGGCATCAACGTCGACGTCCGCAGCGGCATCTCGTGGACGATCTCCTTCACCGAGATCCCGCTCGTCATCGGGTTCTTCATCGCGCCGTTCGAGGTCGTGCTGGCCGCGCACCTGATCGCCGGCATCGGCACGCTGCTCGCCCGCAAGGTCGCCGGGCGCGTCCTCTACAACGCGGGCGCGTTCCTGCTCGAGATCACCGGCGCCTTCGCGGTCGCCGGGCTGGTGAAGTACCTCGTCGGCGCCGGGACCGGCGACAAGATCCCGTGGCTCGCGGCGCTGGCCGGCACCCTGACCGCGCCGCTGGTGAGCACGCTGCTCGCCCTGGCCGCGGTCCGCGTGCTGCGGCGCCGCATGCGGGTCAGCACCGCCGTCCGGCTCACCGGGCGGATCCTGGTCGTCGGCTTCGTCAACGCGTCCGTCGGCCTCTCCGGCTACCTCGTCATCTCCAGCACGCCCCAGGCGTGGCCGCTGGTGCTCGCCGTCTTCCTCGGCCTCACCGCGCTGTACTGGGCGTACTCCGACCTGCTGCGCGAGCAGCGGGACATGGAGGCGCTCTCCGACGTCAGCCTGATGGTGGCCCGCTCGGGACAGCAGGCCGCGGCCCGCCCGGCCAGCCGCGCCGACGAGCTCGTCGGCGGCGTCGACGTCCGCGAATGGGCGACGATCGCCGAGCGCATCAAGGACCAGCTCGCCGCCGGCCGCGTCGTGCTGCGGCTCCGGCTCGAGCCGAAGGACACCATGCGGGTCGTGGTCGCGGGCGACGACCTGCCGGCCGCCGACCCTGCCGCCGACGACCCGCTGCTGCGGCTGCCCGGCGCGCACGTCCGGCACTTCCGGATCACCGAGGCCAACCCCGACGTCCGCGCGGCGCTGCTCGACCGCGGCGCGCAGGAGGCGCTCGTCGTCCCGCTGCGCAGCGCGAACCGGCTGCTCGGCGTCGTCGAGGCGCACGACCGGCTGTCCCGCTGGCGCGGGTTCGGCAAGTACGACGTCCAGCTGCTCGGCACGATGGCCAGCCACCTCGCGACGTCGCTGGACAACCGGCGCCTGCTGGCGACGCTGCGCCACGACGCCTACCACGACCCGCTCACCGGGCACCTCAACCGGCCGGGCTTCCGGCAGGTGGCGAAGGAACCGTTGCGGGACTTCGCCAACGCCGTGGTGCTGCGGATCGACCTCGACGTCTTCTCGACCGTCAGCGACGCGCTCGGCTACGCCTGGGCCGACCGGATGGTCGTCGCGGCCGGCCGCCGCATCCGCGACGCGCTCGGCCCCGACGTCCCGCTCGCCCGGCTCGAAGGCGCGTCCTTCGCGGCCCTGCTCGTCGGCCTCCCGCCGGAGGACGCCCACCGGGCGGCGGAACGGCTGCGCGAAGAGCTGTCGGCGCCGTACCCGGTCGACCGGCTGTCGGTCGAGGCGAACGCGATGATCGGCTACGCGACGACCTCCGCCGAAGAGCCCGGCGACGTGGTCGACATCGAAGGCCTGCTGCAGCGCGCCGACGTCGCCGTCCGCGCGACCAAGGGCGGCGAAGAGGTCCGCGGTTACGTGCCGAGCATGGGCCAGATCTTCCTCCGCCGCTTCCAGATGGTGACGCAGTTCCGGCAGCCCCTCGAGGACGGCCAGGTCAGCGTCCATTACCAGCCGAAGATCACCCTGCCGAACCGGCAGGTGCAGGGCGTCGAGGCGCTGGTCCGCTGGGTGCACCCGGAGTTCGGCCGGCTCGGTCCGGACGAGTTCGTCCCGGCCATCGAAGCGGCCGGTTTGATCGGCGTGCTGACGGGCTTCGTGCTCGGCGAGGCCCTCAAGCGGTGCCGCAAGTGGCTCGACGAGGGCCTGCGGATCTCGGTCGCGGTCAACCTGTCGGTGCGCAACCTCGCCGACGAGGACTTCCCGAACAAGGTGGCCCGCGAGCTGGAGCACTACGGCATCCCGCCGGAGCTGCTGACGTTCGAGCTGACCGAGTCCGGCGTGATGTCCGACCCGCAGAAGGCGCTGCCGATCCTGCGCGAGCTGCACTCCCTGGGCATCACCCTCGCCGTGGACGACTTCGGGACGGGCTACTCGTCGCTGGCCTACCTGCGGCAGCTGCCGGTCGACCAGGTCAAGATCGACAAGAGCTTCGTCCTCGGGATGGGCACCGACCTCGGCGACCTCGCGGTCGTGCGGTCGATCGTCGAGCTCGGGCACTCGCTCGGGCTGACGGTGGTGGCCGAGGGCGTCGAGGAGGACGTGGCCCGCGACCAGCTCGAGGCGATGGGGTGTGACGTCGCCCAGGGCTACCTGATCTCGCGGCCGCTGCCGGAGGACCGGCTGGAGGCGTGGCTTCAGGCCCGCACCGCGCGCTCGCCTGGACGCCACTCCGAGACCGTGTTGACCCTCCTGACCTGAGGTTTTGTGCTAAGGGGACCCCGGTTGCACGGGCGGGTGAAGCCCCTTGCTAATCTTTTCAAGTCCTCGCGAGAGGCCAGGCCCCTTTAGCTCAGTCGGCAGAGCGTCTCCATGGTAAGGAGAAGGTCTACGGTTCGATTCCGTAAAGGGGCTCACGACCTCAGCCGCGTCACGCCTGCGTGTCGCGGCTTGGGTCATGTAAGGGCGGTGTAGCTCAGTTGGCAGAGCAAGCGGCTCATAATCGCTGTGTCGCCGGTTCAAGTCCGGCCACCGCTACGCGGTAACGACGGGGCTGGCCCCCGGGACCTGAGAGAGAAGGAAACGCTGTGGCTGCCACCGACGTGCGACCCAAGATCACGCTGGCGTGCGAAGAGTGCAAGCACCGCAACTACATCACCAAGAAGAACCGGCGCAACAACCCGGATCGCCTGGAGATGAAGAAGTTCTGCCCGAACTGCGGTACGCACCGGACGCACAAGGAAACTCGCTGACGACGTAGCGCGTTCAAACCAGCTCGAAGAAGCCGCCCGGAGTTGCTCCGGGCGGCTTCTCGCTGTTGGTAGCCTCGTCGCCGTGCCCTTGGACCAGTCGTTCACCGGGCGGAGCTATCCGCCGCAGAGCAGTTACGAAGTGAGCCGGGAGAAGATCCGGGAGTTCGCCGACGCGATCGGCGACGCGAACCCGGTCTACCGCGATCCGGAGGCGGCCCGCGAAGCCGGTCACCCGGACGTGATCGCCCCGCCGACCTTCCTCACGATCATCAACCTCGCCTCGATCAACGCGATCGTCGCCGACCCCGAGCTCGGCCTCGACTATTCGCGGATGGTGCACGGCGACCAGGGCTTCACCCACACGCGCCCGGTGTACGCCGGCGACGTGCTCGAGGTGACGACCCACATCGACGCCATCATGACCCGCGCGGGCAACGACTTCATCAACCTGCGCGCCGACGTCACCGACGCCGCGGGCCAGAAGGTCTGCTCCACCCGCGCGCAGCTGGTGGTCCGAGGGGAGACCGCGTGAACACACCTTCTTACGGGGGTCCGGGTGGCGGAGCCCCAGCCCCGTATGTCACCGGCGACGAACTGCCCGCCCTCGAGGTCCGCATCACCCGCGAGCAGCTGGTCCGCTACGCCGGGGCGGCGCTGGACTTCAACCCGATCCACTGGAACGAGAAGTTCGCGAAGGACGTCGGCCTGCCGGACGTGATCGCGCACGGGATGCTGACCATGGCGGTGGCGGGCCGGGTGGTCACGGACTGGCTCGGCGACCCCGCCCGGCTGATCGACTTCAGCGCCCGGTTCACCCGCCCGGTGGTGGTGCCGAACACGCCCGAGGGCGCGCTGGTGGAGATCACCGGCAAGGTCGCGGACGTCAAGGACGACGGCATCGCGCGGATCGACCTCGTGGTGAAGTTCGACGGCAAGACGGTGCTGGGGAAGCCGCAGGCCCTCGTCCGCCGCTGAGCAGGGCTGCAGCTACGGCAGCTTGAGCACCGCCAGCACCGCGTCGGCCATGCCCTGCTCCCCCCGCGCGTTCGGGTGGAGGGGGATGGCCGGCGAGGCGGGCAGCACGCCCTCCACCCAGCGCTTGTCCGACGCCGAACACACGTCGTGGCCCTTGCCGGGGGTGGCCGTGTCCGCGTAGCCCGCCCGGTGCGCGTCCGCCTGGTCCTCCAGCATCTTGTTCAGCTTGCCCAGCGCACCGCGGAAGTACTCGATGTCGCCCGCGCCGAACGGCAGGGACGGCCAGCAGCCGGTGCCGTCCGGGAGCACCGTCGGGTAGCCGACCACCACCACCTTCGCCTTCGGGGCCGTCTTGTGGATCCGGTCGAGGAGCGCGCCGACCTTCGGGGCCGTGGCGTCGATGCGCTCGGCCAGCTGGTCGTGGCCGCCGGCGGTCAGGCGGTCCCGGCACGGTGCGGCGTCCTGGTGCGTCGTCGCGCAGCCCGACGCGTACCCGATGAAGCCGATGTCGTTGCCGCCGATGCCCAGCGTCACCAGCGTCGTCTCCGCCGTCACCGCGTCCAGCTGCGGCGGGTTCGTCCCGTTCCCCGTCTTCTGCGCCTGGCTCAGGTGATCCGTCGTTGCGCCGCTGCAGCTGACGTCGGCGAACTGGGCCGGCTTCAGCTTCGCCGAGACGAGGTGCGGGTAGTTGTCGTCCGAGCGGTCGCAGCCGGCCGGGGTCCCGGCCTGGCGTCCGGTCCGCGGCGAGGACGTGTACGAATCCCCGAGGGCGACGTAGCGGCCGGAGCCACCCCCGGTGTCGACGCCCTCCGGGGGCGCCGACGACGAGCCGTGGTGCCACTTGTAGTACCCGAAGGCCAGGAGCCCGACCACGAGCACGACCACCAGGCAGCCACCGCCACCGCTCTTTTTCGCCACTTCTTCGTTTCTACCGAACCCGCCGCCCCGCCGACCTAGTCAATCCGGGTGATCCGCTGGGCGAGCAGGTCGTTGACCAGACCGGCGCCCGTCTCCGGGTCGTCCACGCTGACCAGCACGGTCCGGCCGTTCTCGAGCGCGAGGGCCAGCGCCGGGCCGCCGCGGACCTTGTACGCCGTGGTGCCGGTGACCGGGTTGAAGCGGAGACCGAGCCCGCCGTCGCCGAACGTCGTGAGCTCGCGCGTGGTCGCTTCGCGGATGGCGGCGAGGGCCAGGTGCCGCCACGGGACGCCCAGGAGGCCGAAGCGGATCGTGACGCCCTTGGCGTCCACGGTCGCCGACAGCCGGTAGGTCAGCGCCGTCACCACCAAGCCGACCAGGGCGATCCACACGCCGGTCTGCCAGGGGAGCCCGGTGGGCAGGAGGGCGATCGCCACCGGGATCAGCGCCAGCGCCCAGAGCATCCCCGGGTTCACCGCGCGACCCGACCAGAACGCGCGCTCCCCGGGCCGGAGACCGATGGTCGGCCGCTGCCCCGAGGTCTGCCGGGCCGGCGCCGGGAGGCCGCCGACGAGGGCCGCCACCACCCCGAGGACCGCCGCGCCCAGCATGAAGGGCACGACGACGACGCCGCTGCGGGCCGCGTGCCAGTCCGGGACGTCGAGGTTCGCCACGAGCACCGAGAGCAGGACCGCGGCCGGCAGGGCGGCGAACCCGGCGCCCACCCCGACGGTCGGGCGCGGCAGCGGCCGGCCGCGGCGCAGCGCGTTGACCGCCGTCGTGGCCAGGAGCAGGACGGCGACGGCGCCGACCCCCAAGGTCAGGCCGGTGAACGCCCCGAGTGCGTTGTGACCGTCCGGCGCGCTGCGCCAGTGCGTCGCGACGGGGTCGGGCAGCCGGTGCGCCCACCCGTTCTCGAGCGCGCCCGCGACGGCGAGCGCGGCGCCGGGCAGCACGGCGGTGGCGAACAGGACCCGGATCAGCTTGGTCATGAGTACTTCTCCTTCAACACCCCGGTGAGTTCGTCCAGGCCGACGCCCGCGCGTTTCGCCTCGCGGACCAGGTCCTCGGCCAGTTCGGCCAGCCGCGCCCGGGAGGACGCGCCGCCGATGACGACGGCGCCCCGGCGTCGCCGCAGGTCGATGAGGCCTTCGTCGCGAAGCAGCGCATACGCCCGCAGCACGGTGTGGACGTTGATCTCGAGGGCCGCGGCCAGTTCCCGGGCCGGTGGCAGCTGCTGCCCGGGCGCCGGGCGGCCGTCGGCGAGGGACCGGCGCAGCGAGGCGGCCACCTGTTCGAAGAGCGGGACGGTGGAGCTCGGATCGATTTGAACGAGCATAGTTCTAACTATAATAGAACAATGAGGCGCTGCGCGAGACCTGCGTCACACGAATGAGGTCAGTCCGCGTTCGTGATCAGCTCGCCGGCGAGGTCCAGCGCGTGGTCGACGTTCTTCGCGACGTAGTGCAGGTCGACGAGCACCTCGGTGATGCCCAGCTCGCGGGCCACGTCGAGGCAGGGGCGGACGTCGGCGGCCGTCTCGACGGCGGTGCCCGCCCGCGGGTTGATCCGCAGCACGCGGCGCAGGGCGTCCGGGTCGCGTCCGGCCTTCCGGGCCGCGTCGAGCGCGACCGACCAGAGGCCGGTCAGGTACTCCTTCGGCATCCAGCCGGCGAGCCAGCCGTCCGCGCGGCGCCCCACCCGGGCCAGCGCCGGCGGCGAGAACCCGCCGAGCAGCACCGGCGGGCGTGGGTCCTGTGCCGGGCGCAGGCCGACCGTCGACGGCGCGATCCGCCACTGCGGGCCTTCGTGCTCCACGGGGTCGCCGGTCCAGAGCGCCTCGAGCGCGTCGAGCAGGTCTTCGAGCCGCCGGCCCCGGCCCGTCCACGGCACCCCGGTGGCGAAGTACTCCTCGCGCAGCCAGCCGAGCCCGAAGCCGACGTCGAGCCGTCCCGAGCTGGCCAGGTCGAGCGAGGTCAGCGCCCGGGCGAGCAGTACCGGGGAATAGACCGGGCCGGTCAGCGCGCTCATCCCCAGGCGGGCCGTGCGGGTCACGGCGGCCGCGGCCGCCAGCGTCGTGAACGGGTCGGCGAAGGTCTCGAACTCCCGGGGGTACGGGTGCTCCGGCGTCCCGCCGCCCGGGTAGAGGTCCGACGGCTCGAGCGGGGTCAGGATCCGGTCGCCCACCCAGAGCGAGGTGAACCCGAGGTCTTCCGCGGCCGTCGCGAAGCGCGCCACGGCGGCGGGGTCGGCGAGGGCGCCGTACTGGGGGAGTGCCAGGCCGAGCCGCATCGGAGCCCCCGCCGGACGGGGGGTGGTCGTCATGGCGGACATCCTGGCATGATCAGGTGGCCGGCGGGGAGTTTCCCGCAGGCCGGCCGGGGTGCGGTGGTCGATCGGGGGGCGCGGTTGCGGCCTCTCGCGAGGCTTGCCGTAGACTTCGGGACTTGGAACGCACTACGGTCATCCCCGCCTGGATGGTGGGGACGATGGAATGCGTCCTCCGGGGCTCCGAGCGATCGGGGCTCCACAGGGGTGTAGCTCAATTGGCAGAGCAGCGGTCTCCAAAACCGCAGGTTGCAGGTTCAAGTCCTGTCACCCCTGCGTAACGGAACTGGTGGAGCGGAGGAGTGGTCGTGAGCGACAGCGACGCCAGCGGCGGCGAGCAGGATCAGGACGGCACCGGGCAGAAGCCCGAGAGCCCGTCCCGTCCCGTCACAGCCGCTGCCCGGCGTGAGCGCCGTGCGACCGCTCGCCCGGCGGGGAAGTCCGCGGCACGTGCGGACGACAAGACCCGTCCGGCCGGGAAGTCGGGGGAGAAGACCGCCCCGGACGCGAAGGGCGCTCCGACTCCGAAGCGGGACCAGAAGCCGAAGAAGGCCTCCGTGTTCGCGCGGCTGGTGCGCTTCATCCGCGAGGTCTGGGCGGAGCTGCGCAAGGTCATCTGGCCCAACCGCAAGCAGATGGTCACCTACACCGTGGTCGTGCTCGCCTTCGTGGTGTTCATGGTGGGCCTCGTGAGCGTGCTCGACCTGGCATTCAAGTGGGGCATCGGCAAGATCTTCGGCTGACGCGCTCCGGCGCGCGCCGATGGGGGCCCAGGTCCCGGCCTTGGCCCGCAATGATCAACTGAGAGGACGGAACGTGACCTCCGACAACGGCACAGCAGCCGGTCACGACCTGACCGAGCTTTCCGACGAGCAGGTGCACGCGGCACTCGGTGACGAGGAGTCCGCACACCTCGAGCCCGTCGACGTGTCGGACTCCGAGGTCGACGACGCCGAATCCGGTGCCGGCGACGCCGCTTCCGCCGGCGAAGGCGCTGACGAAGCCTCGGCCGACGAGGCCGAAGCCGAGCCCGCCGCGGATGACGAGGACCCGGTCGCCAAGCTGCGCTCCGAGCTGCTCGCCGCGCCCGGCGAGTGGTACGTCGTGCACTCCTACGCCGGGTACGAGAACAAGGTGAAGACCAACCTCGAGACCCGGACCCAGACCCTGGACGTCGAGGACTACATCTTCCAGATCGAGGTCCCGACCGAAGAGGTCACCGAGATCAAGAACGGCCAGCGCAAGCAGGTGCAGCGCAAGGTGCTGCCCGGCTACATCCTGGTCCGGATGGACCTGAACGACGCCTCGTGGAGCGCGGTGCGCAACACGCCCGGTGTCACCGGGTTCGTCGGCGCCACCTCGCGGCCGTCGCCGCTGACCGTGGACGAGGTGCTGAAGTTCCTCGCCCCGAAGGTCGAGAGCGAAGCCCCCGCGAAGGCGGGCAAGGGCGAGTCCACCGCGACCGCGGCCCCGCTCGGTGGCCCGGCCGTCGAGGTCGACTTCGAGATCGGCGAATCGGTCACGGTCATGGACGGCCCGTTCGCGACGCTGCCGGCGACGATCTCCGAGGTCAACATCGACGGGCAGAAGCTGAAGGTCCTGGTGTCGATCTTCGGCCGGGAGACCCCGGTCGAGCTGTCGTTCAACCAGGTCTCCAAGATCTGACGGCCGCCCGTTCGGCCGCAGTCCCCGTGTCCACGGCAGGTACGCGGGGAACGTAGTACAGGACAGGAAAAGAAATGCCACCCAAGAAGAAGAAGCTTGCGGCGATCATCAAGCTGCAGATCAAGGCGGGTGCGGCCAACCCCGCGCCGCCGGTCGGCCCCGCGCTGGGTCAGCACGGCGTCAACATCATGGAGTTCTGCAAGGCCTACAACGCCGCGACCGAGTCGCAGCGCGGGGACGTCGTCCCGGTCGAGATCTCCGTGTACGAGGACCGGTCGTTCGACTTCAAGCTGAAGACGCCGCCGGCCGCGCGCCTGCTGCTCAAGGCGGCTGGTGTCGAGAAGGGCTCCGGCGAGCCGCACAAGACCAAGGTCGCCAAGGTCACCTGGGACCAGGTCCGCGAGATCGCCAAGACCAAGGAGACCGACCTCAACGCGCACGACATCGACCAGGCCGCGAAGATCATCGCCGGCACTGCTCGGTCGATGGGCATCACGGTCGTCGACGCCTGACGTTTGCAGCACGCGAGATCGCGCCGGTTTCTGACCGAGCGATTTCGATCGGCCCCCAGGGCCGAGCGAAATCGAGCGGGCAGGAAGCGGCTTGAGGGCGATCTCGCCGCCTCGACGGAGTCGAGGCAGACAACACCGTGGGAGAGCCGCGTGCTGGCTCGTCACCACACTGATCCATATTCGAAGTTAAGGACAGAAGCATGACCAAGCACAGCAAGGCTTACCGCCAGGCTGCGGAGCTCATCGACAAGGCGCGGCTGTACGCGCCGCTCGAGGCTGCGAAGCTGGCGAAGGAGACCTCCAAGACCAAGATGGACGCGACCGTCGAGGTCGCGATGCGTCTCGGTGTGGACCCCCGCAAGGCCGACCAGATGGTCCGCGGCACCGTGAACCTGCCGCACGGCACCGGTAAGACCGCCCGCGTCATCGTCTTCGCCGTCGGCGACAAGGCCGCCGAGGCCGAAGCCGCCGGTGCGGACGCGGTCGGCACCGACGAACTGATCGAGCGCATCCAGGGTGGCTGGCTCGACTTCGACGCCGCGATCGCGACGCCGGACCAGATGGCCAAGGTGGGCCGCATCGCCCGCATCCTCGGCCCGCGTGGCCTGATGCCGAACCCGAAGACCGGCACGGTGACCCCCGCGGTCGAGAAGGCCGTGAAGGACATCAAGGGCGGTAAGATCAACTTCCGCGTCGACAAGCAGGCCAACCTGCACCTGGTGATCGGCAAGGCTTCCTTCGACACCGAGAAGCTGGTCGAGAACTACGCGGCGGCGCTGGACGAGATCCTCCGCGCCAAGCCGTCGTCGGCGAAGGGCCGCTACCTGAAGAAGGTCACCTTCACCACCACGATGGGCCCGGGCATCCCGGTCGACCCGCTGCGGACCCGCAACCTCCTCTCCGAGGAAGCTGCGGTCTGAGTCTGAGATCACCAGAAAGGGCGTCCCCGCTTGCTGCGGGGGCGCCCTTTCTTCGTGTCTTATTGACAGCATGCCGACTTTCGCGTCGTTCGACGGGCTCCGGTTGCACTACACGGTGTGGGAGGGCGACGGCGCCCACCGCCCGGTGCTGCTGCAGCACGGTTTCGCCGCGGACACGAACGCGAACTGGATTTCCACGGGGGCCGTCGCGGCCCTGCGCTCGGCCGGCTTCACGGTGATTTCCCTGGATGCCCGCGGCCACGGCCGTTCCGAGAAGCCGCACGACGAGTCCCGCTACACCGAGGACGCGATGGCGCGGGACGTCTCGGCGCTGCTCGACGAGCTGGCCCTCGACGAGGTCTCGATGGTCGGCTACTCGATGGGCGCGATCATCGCGCTGACGGTGACGGCGGCGGACAAGCGCATCCGCTGCGTCGCCACGGGCGGCGTGGGCTCGGGCATCGTCGACTTCGGCGGCGTGGACCTGCGGGTGGTCAAGCCGGCGGACATCGCTTCGGCGCTGCTGGCGGAGGACCCGTCCTTGGTGCCGCCATCGGGGGTGCCGTTCCGCCTGCTGGCCGACGCGGTGGGCGGCGATCGCCGAGCGCTGGCGGCGGTGGCTTCGGCGTCACGGGAGGGGCGCCTGAACCTCTCGGCGATCGGGGTGCCGACCTTGGTCCTGGCGGGAGAGCAGGACCAGCTGGCCGCCGAGCCGGAGCGCCTGGCGGCGGCGATCGCGGGAGCAAGACTGGTCCGCATCCCGGGCGACCATATGACGGCGGTGATGTCACCGGCGTTCGCGGAGGCCCTGGTGTCTTTCCTGTCGGCTCCGCAACCGCGCTAGCGGCTGGTCGGCGTCGCGGTCGGAGCGCTGCTGCACTTCGCCGGCCCGATCTCGTGGCCCGTGATGAGCCACTGTCCCTTTTCGACCTTCGACACCGTGAACACACCCAGTGCCGGACCACCCGTGACGGGGAAGGTGCACGAATCGATCGTCACGGTGTCGCCGGGCAGGGGCGCCGAGACGCTGGACGGCAGGGATTCGGCGTAGTCGTTCTTGTTCGTCACCTGGGTGGCGAGGAATTCGATGGCCTTCTTGCAGTCGGTCTGGGCGGCGTTCTGGCGGAACGTCTGGGCGATGTCCTGCGCGAACCGGGTCTGGATGTCGAGCTGGCCCTCGTTCCGGAACCGGCCGCAGGCGTCGTCGACCCGGCCCTGGGCGACGTTGTGGTAGACCATCCGCACCGCCTCGTACGGATTCGTCGAGAACACGTGGTTCGTGTGGTACGTCCCGCCGCCTTCCTGCGCGAGCTGGGCGGAGGTCTTGCCCGCGTCGTTGGGGAAGAAGTGGTTGTACAGCCACGTGCCGGCGACCGCGAGCAGGATGAAGGCCAGCACCCAGGCCAGGACCTTCTTGCCGAGCCAGGTGACCCACTTCGGCGCGCGGCGGCGCTCGACCGGGATCAGCTGATAGTCCGGCGGGATCACGGGTGGCCGGCCACCTTGCTGCGGAACCGGCTGGGACGGCGGCGCCTGGACGACGCCCGTGTCGGGCGCGGGGGCCGGCTGGTTGCCCTGCTGGGCCTGGCTGAAGCGCAGGTAGTCCTGGAACTGCTGGAACTGGCGGAACTGCTCCACCTCCGCGGGGTCCACCGGCGGCTGCGCGCCCGCGCCGGACGGCTGGGGGAGCGGCGGCCGGCCTTGTCCCGCGGTGGGCGCGTTGGAGCCCGCGGGTTCGATCTCCGAGCCCGGCTTTCCGTCATCGCGCTGCTCCGCCACGTCACCATGATGCCCTCCAAGCGACCGCAGGGAACCCCCAGGCGTCCTAAACGCAGGTCAGCGCGGGGGGTGCGCACACCCCTCCGAACCCATCACGTACACTTGACCTCGGTTCTACCGAAGACCGCTGGTTTTCCCCGCCCAACACGGGGAACGAAGGTCCCGCACTCGCCGGGCGGCCCGCGCAGGAGGAACGAGGCTCCGGCATTGTGCCGGAATGACGCCCCGCGCCTGTCTGCGCGAGGGCGTTTCGTCGTTTCGGGGCTCCTCGAACGCCAGTGGAAACACTAGCCAAGAGAGGAGGCGACCATGGCGAAGCCCGACAAGGTGGCGGCCGTCGCCGAGATCGCGGAGAGCTTCCGCACCAGCTCGGCCACCGTCGTTACCCAGTACACCGGCCTCTCCGTGTCCCAGCTGTCCCAGCTGCGCCGCGCTCTCGGCACCAGTGCCAAGTACCGGGTCGCGAAGAACACCCTCGTCAAGCGTGCCGCCGAGGACGCTGGCGTCCAGGGGCTCGAGGACCTGTTCGTCGGCGCGACCGCCATCGCCTTCGTCGAGGGTGAAGCGGTCGACGCCGCCAAGGCGCTTCGCGACTTCGCGAAGGACAACAACGCGCTTGTGATCAAGGGCGGCTACATGGACGGCCGTGCGCTGTCCGTGGACGAGATCAACCGGATCGCCGATCTCGACAGCCGTGAGGTCCTGCTCGCCAAGGCGGCGGGCGCGTTCAAGGCGAAGCTGTCCCAGGCCGCCGCGCTGTTCCAGGCGCCGGCGTCCCAGGTCGCCCGCCTGGCTGCCGCGCTGGAGGAGAAGCAGCGCAACGCCGCCGGTACCGAAGCAGCCGAAGCACCCGCCGAGAGCTGATCTACCCCCACCCCGAACGTCTAGTTCGTTTTTCTGAGAGGAAGCCATCATGGCGAAGCTGAGCACCACCGAGCTGATCGACGCCTTCAAGGAGCTGACCCTCCTCGAGCTGTCCGAGTTCGTGAAGGAATTCGAAGAGGTCTTCGACGTGACCGCCGCCGCGCCGGTCGCCGTCGCCGCCGGCCCGGCCGCCGCCGCTGCCGCCCCGGTCGAGGAGCAGGACGAGTTCGACGTCGTCCTCGAGGGCGCCGGTGACAAGAAGATCCAGGTCATCAAGGTCGTCCGCGAGGTCGTCTCGGGCCTGGGCCTGAAGGAGGCCAAGGAGCTGGTCGAGGCCGCTCCCAAGGCCCTCCTCGAGAAGGTCGACAAGGAGGCCGCCGAGGCCGCCAAGGAGAAGCTCGAGGCTGCGGGCGCCAAGATCTCCATCAAGTGATTCCGGGCGCGCAAGCGCCTCTGCACCACCTCGAGAAAGGGGCGGGCATCCACTGCGGATGCCCGCCCCTTTCCGCGTCTACGACTTCCTGAGCTGCGAGCCCGCCGCAACCCCTAGGAGCGGTGTCCGGATCGCCCCGGGGTCCCTAAATCGTGGATCGGGGGCCGCCCGGACCTGCGCCATTGCCCCGTTTGGGCTACCGTGCTGCCAGTTGGCGATCACGGCGGGGTGACGATGAACCCGGGGCTGGCCAGAAAAGAAAACTGGTGAGTAACCTGTTCGCACTCAGCTCGTTGCACCTGGTTGACGCGGGTTCGTGGGCGCCACGGGCCCACACTCGCCGCCGGCGTGGGTGGCAGGGTGTGGCAGCGGGCGCAATGACGCGGAACAGCTCCTGGAGGTGCGATGGGTGCCGAGGTGGTCATCGAAGGTCTGACGAAGTCCTTCGGTAAGCAGGCCATCTGGCGGGACGTCACGTTGACGCTCCCCCCGGGCGAAGTGTCGGCCATGCTCGGCCCATCGGGGACCGGCAAGTCGGTCTTCCTGAAGTCGATGATCGGGCTGCTCAAGCCCGACCGCGGCCGCTGCATGATCAACGGGGTGGACATCGTCACCTGCTCCGAGCACAAGCTGTACGAGATCCGGAAGCTCTTCGGTGTCCTCTTCCAGGACGGCGCGCTGTTCGGCTCGATGAACCTCTACGACAACGTCGCCTTCCCGCTGCGCGAGCACACGAAGAAGTCCGAGACGGAAATCCGCCGGATCGTGCTCGAAAAGCTCGACATGACCGGTCTGAACGGCGCCGACAAGAAGCTGCCGGGCGAGATCTCCGGCGGGATGCGCAAGCGCGCCGGCCTGGCCCGCGCGCTGGTGCTCGACCCGGAGATCATCCTGGTCGACGAGCCGGACTCGGGCCTCGACCCGGTCCGCACCACCTACATCTCGCAGCTGTTCCTCGACGTCAACGCGCAGATCGACGCGACGTTCCTGATCGTCACCCACAACATCAACCTGGCCCGCACGGTGCCGGACAACCTGGGCATGCTCTTCCGCAAGGAACTGGTCATGTTCGGCCCGCGCGAGGTGCTGCTGACCAGCGAAGAGCCGGTCGTCAAGCAGTTCCTCAACGGCAAGATGCAGGGCCCGATCGGCATGTCCGAGGAAAAGGACAGCGCCCAGATGGCCGCCGAGCAGGCGATGTTCGAAGCCGGCCACCACGCGGGCGGGGTCGAGGACGTCTCCGGCGTGCCGCCGCAGATGCAGCCGACGCCGGGCGTGCCCACCCGGATGGGTGCCGTCCGCCGCAAGGACCGGGTCATGGAGATCATGCACCGGCTGCCGCCGGCCGCGCAGGAAAGCATCATCGAGTCGCTGAGCCCGGAAGAGCAGCGCCACTACGGCGTGCGCCCGCACCGCGGGCAGCCGCAGCAGGTCGGCGCGCGCCCGCAGGGTGACGGCGGTGTCCCGAACCAGCACCACGGGCAGCTGCCCGCCGAACAGGTGGCACGCATCCCGGGCGGCGGCCAGCCGCCGAGAACCGGCACGCACCGAATGCCACCGAACAACGGGCCAGGTGGCCGGTGAGCTCTCCCGCAACACAGGCGAAGATTCCCGGGATCGGCATGCTCCGCGAGACCGGGAACCTGTTCGCTCTCGGCCTGGACATCGTCCGCGGCCTGTTCCAGCGCCCGTTCCAGCTGCGGGAGTTCATCCAGCAGTCGTGGTTCATCGCGAGCGTGACGATCCTGCCGACGGCCCTGGTGGCCATCCCGTTCGGCGCCGTCATCTCGCTGCAGTTCGGGTCGCTCGCCCGCCAGCTGGGCGCGCAGTCCTACACCGGCGCGGGCTCCGTGCTCGCCACCGTGCAGCAGGCCAGTCCGCTGGTCACCGCGCTGCTGGTGGCGGGCGCGGGCGGCTCCGCCGTCTGCGCCGACATCGGCGCGCGGACCATCCGCGAAGAGATCGCCGCCATGGAGGTGCTCGGCGTCTCCGCGGTCCAGCGGCTGATCGTGCCGCGCACCCTGGCCATGATGCTGGTCGCCCTCCTGCTCAACGGCATGGTCAGCGTCATCGGCGTGCTCGGCGGCTACTTCTTCAACGTCGTGCTGCAGGGCGGGACGCCGGGTGCCTACCTGGCCAGCTTCTCCGCCCTCGCGCAGCTGCCCGACCTCTGGGTCGGTGAGCTCAAGGCGCTGATCTTCGGGTTCATCGCCGCCGTCGTCGCGTCCTACCGGGGCTTGAACCCCTCCGGCGGCCCGAAGGGCGTCGGGGACGCGGTGAACCAGTCGGTGGTCATCACGTTCCTGCTGCTGTTCGTCGTGAACTTCGTGATCACCCTGATCTACCTGCAGATCGTGCCCGGAAAGCTGGACTAGCGCTATGACGTTCCTCCAGGGCGCGAAACGCGTCGCCAATCGACCCCTCCAGACGCTGGACACCTTGGGTGACCAGATGTCGTTCTACGGCCGCGCGCTGCTGTGGACGCCGCGGACGCTGCGCCGCTACACCAAAGAGGTGCTCCGGCTGCTGGCCGAGGTCAGCTTCGGCTCCGGCTCGCTGGCGGTCATCGGCGGCACGGTCGGCGTGATGGTCGGCCTGACGCTGTTCACCGGTGTGCTCGTCGGCCTCCAGGGCTACTCGGCGCTGAACTCGATCGGCACGTCGGCCTTCACCGGCTTCCTCACCGCCTTCTTCAACACCCGCGAGATCGCCCCGCTGGTCGCCGGGCTCGCCCTGAGCGCCACCGTCGGCGCCGGGTTCACCGCCCAGCTCGGCGCGATGCGGATCTCCGAGGAGATCGACGCGCTGGAAGTCATGGGCGTGCCGAGCCTGCCGTACCTGGTCACGACGCGGATCATCGCCGGGTTCGTCGCGGTCATCCCGCTCTACATCATCGGCCTGCTGAGCTCGTACCTCGCGTCGAGACTGGTCGTCATCTACATCTACCACCAGTCGGCCGGCACCTACGACCACTACTTCGACCTGTTCCTGCCACCGCAGGACGTGCTCTATTCGTTCATCAAGGTGCTGCTGTTCAGCGTCCTGATCATCCTGTCGCACTGCTACTTCGGGTACCGGGCGACCGGCGGCCCGGCCGGTGTCGGCGTCGCGGTCGGCAAGGCGGTGCGGCTGTCCATCGTCACGGTGTCGATCATGAACTTCTTCATCGGGTTCGCCATCTGGGGAACCGACGTCACGGTAAGGATCGCGGGATGAGGACGCTCCGACGCAGGCTGCTCGGCCTGCTGCTCATCGCCGTGATGGTCGGCGGGGTGGCGCTGTCCATCGCGCTCTACGACAAGGCGTTCACACCCGTCGTCACGGTCAAGCTGCAGGCCGACAAGATCGGCAACCAGCTGATCAAGCAGTCCGACGTCAAGGTGCGCGGGCTGATCGTCGGCTCGGTGCAGGACATCGTCGCCACCGACCACGGCGCCGAGCTGACCCTGGCGCTCCAGCCGGAGTCCGCCAAGCTCATCCCGGAGAACGTCTCGGCGCGGTTCCTGCCCAAGACGCTCTTCGGCGAGCGGTTCGTCTCGCTGGAGATCCCGAAGGACCCGTCGGCGAAGACCCTGGCCAGCGGGGACGTCATCCCGCAGGACCGCACGTCGAGCGCGGTCGAGCTGGAGCAGGCGTTCTCCCACCTGATGCCGGTGCTGCAGGCGGTGCAGCCGCAGAAGCTGTCGGCGACGCTCACGGCGATCTCGACGGCGCTGTCCGGCCGCGGCGACCAGCTCGGCGACACGCTCTCGCAACTGGGCACCTACATCGGCGAGCTGAACCCCCACGAGCCGGAGCTGCAGCACAACCTCAAGGCGCTCGCGGAGTTCTCCGACCACCTGAAGGACGCGGCCCCGGACCTGGTGCAGAGCCTGGACAACCTGAGCACGACGACCCGGACCGTGGTCGACGAGCGGCAGAACCTGTCGAACCTCTACGGCACCCTGACCCAGGCCTCGGTGGACCTGCAGACGTTCCTGCAGAACAACAAGGACAACATCATCTCCCTCGTCGACACCGCCCGGCCGACGGCCGAACTGCTGGCGAAGTACGCGCCGGAGTACCCCTGCGTGATCTCCCAGATGGCCAAGAACGTGCCGCTGATCGACCAGGCGCTGGGCAAGGGCACCAACCAGCCCGGCCTGCACGCGACCATCGAGATCATCGTGCCGCGCGCGCCCTACCAGGCGGGCAAGGAAGAGCCGCGGTTCGACGACAAGCGCGGCCCGCGCTGCTACGACATCAAGGACATCCCGAAGCCGTTCCCGTCCGAGCCGCCGGACGGCGCGTTCAAGGACGGCACGCTGCACCAGGCCGCGCCGAAGAGCGTCGGCGAGGGCCTCAACCCGGCCAAGTTCAAGGCCGACGCGGCCGGCAACGGCGGCAGCGGTGGTGATCTGGCGTATTCGACGGCGGAGCAGGGCTTCCTGGCCGACCTGCTCGGCCCGCAGCTGGGCATGAGCGCGGCCGACGTCCCGGGCTGGAGCTCGCTGCTCGTCGGCCCGCTGTACCGGGGTGCGGAGGTGACGGTCAAGTGAGGGGCCTGCTCGCGCCGCTGATCAAGCTCGGCATCTTCGTGGTGGTCACCGTGCTGTTCACGACGATCCTCGGGATCAGCATCGCCAACATCAACACCACCAGCACCAACGCCTACAAGGCCCGCTTCACCGACGCGACGCTGCTGCTGCCCAACGACGACGTCCGCATCGCCGGCGTCCGGGTCGGGCAGGTCAAGGACGTGCACATCGTCGACAAGCGCCAGGCCGAGGTCGAGTTCGAGGTCGACGCCGGCCGCACGCTGCCCGCCGGGGTGACCGCGCAGATCAAGTTCCGCAACCTGGTCGGCCAGCGGTACGTCTCGCTCGGCGAGGGCGACGACAGCGCCGGCAAGACCCTGCAGCCCGGCGGCACCATCCCGCTGGAGCGGACCACGCCGGCGCTGGACCTGACCGAGCTGTTCAACGGCTTCAAGCCGCTGTTCACCGCGCTCAACCCCGAGGACGTCAACAAGCTGTCCTACGAGGTCATCCAGGTCCTGCAGGGCGAGGGCGGCACCGTGGAGAGCCTGCTGTCGCACACGGCGTCGCTGGCCACCACGATCGCCGACAAGGACCAGGTGATCGGCGAGGTCATCGACAACCTCAACTCGGTGCTCGACACGGTCAACGCGCACACCCCGCAGCTCAACGACCTGATCGTGAAGCTGCAGCAGCTGGTGTCCGGGCTGGCCGCCGACCGCAAGCCGATCGGCGACGCGATCGAGAGCCTCGGCAACCTGGCCCAGACGACGTCCGGGCTGCTCGGCGAGGTCCGCGAGCCGCTGAAGAACGACATCAGCGCGCTCGGGAACCTGACGAGCGCGCTGAACAAGAACGAGCCGGAGCTGGAGCACTTCATCCAGTTCCTGCCGACCAAGGTGAGCACGCTGACCCGCACCGCGGACTACGGCTCCTGGTTCAACTTCTACGCCTGTGAGTTCTCCGGGAGCGTGAGCTTGCCGCCACTGATCAACGACGTCGCCCTGCCCCTGATTCCGGCGAACCGGGCGAGGTGCCAGGGATGAAGTCCTTCCAGAAGCGCAACCCCGTGCCGATCGCGCTGGTCGGGATCGTCGTGCTGGCGCTCGCCTTCACCGCCGCGCTCAACTCCGACGACCTGCCGGTGATCGGCGGCGGCACCACCTACAGCGCCGAGTTCAGCGAGGCGTCCGGGCTGCAGAAGGACAACGACGTCCGGATCGCCGGCGTCAAGGTCGGCAAGGTCAGCGACATCGCGCTCGACGGCGCGTCGGTGAAGGTGTCGTTCAAGGTCAAGGACGCCTGGCTGGGCGACCGGACCAGTGCCGCGATCAAGATCAAGACGCTGCTCGGGCAGAAGTACCTGTCGCTGGACCCGCAGGGCGAGGGCGCGCTGAACCCGGGCACCGGCATCCCGCGGGACCGCACGATGGCGCCCTACGACGTGCTCGACGCCTTCCGCGGGCTGTCCCAGACCGTCGACAACATCGACACCAAGCAGCTGGCGCAGAGCTTCGACACGATCTCGCAGACCTTCGCCAACACACCGGAGGACGTGAAGGGCGCGCTGTCGGGGCTGTCGAAGCTGTCGGACACGATCGCCTCGCGTGACCAGCAGCTGTCGAACCTGCTGGCCAACACCCGCGAGGTGTCGCAGACGCTGGTCGACCGCGACGCCGAGGTGCAGAAGCTGCTGACCGACGGCAACGACCTGCTCGCCGAGCTGGCCAAGCGGGAGGACGCGATCACCGCGCTGCTGGACGGCTCCCGCCAGCTGGCCACGCAGCTGCAGGGCCTGATCGACGACAACGACAAGCAGCTCGACCCGGTGCTGACCCAGCTCGACCAGCTGACGTCGATGCTGCAGCGCAACCAGGACTCGCTGGCCGAGGGGCTCAAGAAGTTCGCGCCCTTCATCCGCGTCTTCACCAACACCATCGGCAACGGCCGGTGGTTCGACAACTACATCTGCGGCCTGCTGCTGCCGTCGTTCGGTCCGATCAACGAAGAGGGGTGCTACACGAAATGAGTGACACCCGCTTCGGAATGGCCCTGACCCGGGGCTTCACCATCGCGATCGTGCTCGCGCTCGTCGTCGCCGGCGGGATCTGGTGGACCCTCAAGGACGCCGGCCGCAACCACCTGACCGCGTACTTCGCCGGCGCCGTCGGCCTGTACGAGGGCAACAGCGTGCGGATGCTCGGCGTCGACATGGGCACGGTCACCAAGATCCAGCCCATGGGCAACCAGGTGAAGGTCGACTTCGAGTACGACCGCTCGGTCGCCGTCCCGGCCGACGCGAAGGCGCTCATCGTGGCGCCGTCGCTGGTGTCGGACCGCTACGTCCAGCTGGCCCCGGCCTACACCGGCGGCCCGCGCATCTCCGACGGCGCGGTCATCGGCCTCGACCGCACCGAGGTGCCCCTCGAGGTCGACCAGCTCGCGTCCAGCCTGGCCCGGGTCAGCGAGACCCTCGGCCCGAACGGCGCCAACAAGTCCGGGTCGCTGTCGAACCTGCTGAACACCGCGGCGGCCAACGTCGACGGCAACGGCCAGGCCCTGCACGACACGATCACCAAGCTCGGCCAGGCGGCCGGCACGCTGTCGGGCAACAAGGACGACCTGTTCTCCACCGTGGAGAACCTCGGCAAGTTCTCGCAGACGCTGGCCGACTCCGACAAGCAGGTCCGCACCTTCGAGGGCCGGCTCGCCGACGTCAGCGGCTACCTGGCGTCCGAAAAGGACAACCTGGCCGCGACCGTGCAGCAGCTGGGCACGACGCTCACCGCGGTGCAGGCGTTCATCGACCAGAACCACGACCGGCTGAAGTCCAATGTGGACAAGCTGGCCGGCATCACCAAGGTGCTCGTCGACCAGCGCAGCTCGCTCGCCGAGATCCTGGACGTCGCCCCGGTCGGCCTGAGCAACCTGGTCAACACCTACAACGGCGCGGCGGGCACGCTCGACGCCCGGCCGAACCTCAACGAGCTGACCCAGCCGCCGCTGGTGATGATCTGCCGGCTGCTCAAGCAGGTCGGCACCAACAGCATCCCGGACGTGCTCGGCAACGCCTGCGAGAGCATCGCCGGCGTGGTCGACAAGGTGATCCCGCTGCCGTCCGTGGCGCAGACCGTGCAGGCCCTGCAGTCCGGTCAGCTGCCGCCGCTGCCGCTGCCCATCGCCGGGCAGCTTTACGGAGGTGGCCAGTGAAGAAGCTCCTGACCGTCGGAGCGCTGGCGACCGTGTCCGCGCTCGCTTTGTCCGGCTGTGCCTTCAAGGGCATCTACGACCTGCCGCTGCCCGGTGGCGCCGACCTCGGCGACCACCCGTACACGGTGAACGTCGAGTTCCGGGACGTGCTCGACCTGACCCCGCAGGCCGGGGTGAAGGTCGACGAGGTGCCGGTCGGCCGGGTCGAGAACGTCGGGCTCACCAAGGACGGCTGGCACGCGCTGGTCACGCTGCGGGTCAACGGCGGCATCAAGCTGCCGGCCAACGCGATCGCCAACGTCAAGCAGTCCAGCCTGCTCGGTGAGAAGTACGTCGAACTGGCCTCGCCCGGCGCCGACCAGGCCCACGGCAAGCTCGCCGACAACGCGACCATCCCGCTGGCCCGCACGAACCGCAGCGTCGAGGTCGAAGAGCTGCTCGGGGCGCTGTCCCTGCTGCTCAACGGCGGGGGCGTCGACCAGCTGAACACCATCACCAAGGAGCTCAACAACGCCACGTCCGGCCGCGAGCCGGACATCAAGGCGTTGCTGGACAACGCGAACCAGCTGGTGACGAACCTCGACCGGCAGTCGAAGAACATCACCCGGGCCATCGACGGGCTGAACCGGCTCTCCTCGACCCTCAACGACCAGAAGGACAAGCTGGTCGGCGCGGTCGACAACCTCGGGCCCGGGCTCGGCGTGCTGGAGCAGCAGCGCGGCCAGCTGGTCACCATGCTGCAGGCGCTGGACAACCTCTCCGGCGTCGCCACCGACACGGTCAACAAGTCGCAGAAGGACCTCGTCGCCGACCTCAAGGCGCTGACGCCGACGCTGCAGAAGCTCGGCGAGGCGGGCAACGACCTGCCGAAGGCGCTGGAGATCCTGCTGACGTTCCCGTTCAGCGACCAGGCCGTCAACGGCGTCAAGGGCGACTACTTCAACCTGTTCGCGAAGGTGGACCTGAACCTGAAGACCGTCGTCGAGAACCTGGGCAACAGCCGGCAGAACGCCCTGTCGGGGCAGCTGCCGCTGGCCGGCCTGACCGGCGGGGTCCAGGGCACACCGGCCAACCAGCCGCCGCCGCTGCCGATCCCCGGCACCGGGCAACAGCAGTCGAAGCCGGGCCTGGGCAACCTCTTCGGGCTCCTGCCGGGAGGTGCGGGCTGATGCTGATCCGCCGGACGAAGATCCAGCTGATCGCCTTCGTGGTGATCTCGGTCGTCGCGATCGTCTACGCGCTGATCCGGTTCGCCGGGCTCGGCAGCGTGTTCGGCAACGACGGCTACACGGTGAAGCTGCAGCTCAACGAGTCGGGCGGCATCTTCACCAACGCCGAGGTGACCTACCGCGGCTACAACATCGGCCGGGTCGGCGAAATGCGGCTCACCCAGACCGGGCTCGAGGCCGACCTGAACATCGACCCGTCGGCGCCGAAGGTGCCCGCGGACCTCGACGCCGTCGTCGCCAACCGGTCGGCGGTCGGCGAGCAGTACGTCGACCTCAAGCCGAAGGCCGACAAGGGCCCGTACCTGGCGTCGGGCTCGGTCATCCCGGCGTCGAAGACGACCACCCCGGTGAGCACCGACCGGCTGATCGGCGACCTCGACTCGCTCGCCGCGTCGGTCCCGGTGGACTCGCTGCGCACGGTCGTCGACGAGTCCTACGACGCCTTCCGCGGCACCGGCGGCGACCTGCAGAAGCTGCTGGACACCGCGCGCAGCTTCACCACGACGGCGCAGCAGTACCTGCCGCAGACGATCCAGCTGCTGGACGCCGGCGGCCAGGTGCTGGACACGCAGAACGCCGAGGCGGCGAACTTCGCCTCGTTCAGCAAGAGCCTCAACGAGCTCACCGGCACGCTGAAGAACTCCGACGGCGACCTGCGCAAGCTCATCGGCGTCACGCCGCAGGTGGCGTCGCAGATCAGCCAGGTGCTGCAGGAGTCCGGCCCGGGCCTGGGCGCGCTGACGGCGAACCTGCTCACCACGGCCAACCTGACGGTGACCCGCCTCGACGGGATCGAGCAGGGCCTGGTCACCTACCCGGCGCTGGCCGGGGCGGCGAGCAGCGTGGCGCCCGGCGACGGCACCGCGCATCTCGGCCTGGTGCTCAACCTGTTCAACCCGCCGGCCTGCACCAAGGGGTACCTCCCGTATTCGAAGTTCCGCACCGGGAACGACCTTTCCGCGAAGCCGGCGAAGGAAGACGCGTACTGTGCCGAACCGAAGGGCAGCCCGATCAACGTCCGCGGGGCGCAGAACGCGCCCTACGGCGGGGTGCCGGTCGCGCCGTCGGACAGCGACGTCTCGGCCAACGCGAACCGGCCGGCCGAAGAGCTGGCCGAGGAGCGGAACACCCGGGGTGTGCCGGGCATCGTCGGCAGCCCCGGCGTCAGCCTCACCAGCCTGGGCTCGCTGCTCGGCCTGACCTGACGCCGATTTTGACGACCGTTACCTACCCTGGAGTGTCATGAGCACGGACGAGCCGGCCGCCACGGCAGTGGAGGAGGAGCCCTCCGCAGAGTCTTCCGGGGTGCCGTCGAAGGATCCCTCGCGGACCCTGGTGCTCGGCGCCGCGGCACTGGCACTGGCCGGCCTCATCGCGGCGGCGATCTTCGGCGTCCAGTGGTGGGTGGCCGCGAACGACGACAACGCCGGCCTGGCGGCGTCGCGCGATGCCGTGGTCAAGGCGGGCACCAACGCGCTGAAGGCCTACACCGAGGTCGACTACAACGACCTCGACGGCTTCTTCGCCCGGCAGAAGGCCGTGTCGGACGACAAGATGGCGCAGCAGATCGACCAGTCGGCGCCGACGTTCCGCAAGGCGCTCTCCGACGCCAAGACGAAGGTCACGACGGACGTGCAGGACGTCGCCGTCGAGGAGCTGGACGACCACGAAGGCAAGGCCAGCTTCCTCGCCGCGATCGCCACCACCGTCACCCAAGGGGACAAGAGCAGCGCGAAGCCGTTGCGCCTCGAAGTCTCGATGACCCGGGTGGGCGATGATTGGAAGCTGTCCGGCATCGACAGCGTCCCGCTCGTCGCGGCCGGCCAGTAGCGTTACCCAGAAGGAGCCCGTAGTGCCCCCCTCCCGCCGCCAGCCGCCGCGCAGCACCCCGTCGCCGTCGCGGCGTCCCCGCGTGGCCGGGCTGCGCAAGCCCCCGACGGACGAGACCGCCGCCGAGCGGACCGGTCAGCTGCCCGCCGTGCCGCCCGCGAAGCCGCGTCCGCGGCCGGCACCGCGTCCGGCACCCCGGCCGGCCGCCGAGCCGGTGGAGTCCACCAGCGGGCGGCTCGACGACCTGGCGCCCGCCGAGGACACGCAGGTGTTCGCGCCGGTCGAGACCGGCACCGGTGCCGAAGAGGAGCCGCAGGTCGACGCGCTCACCGGTGAGCCCGCGGCCGACGAGGAGGAAGCCCCGGCGCGGCCGGCGCCGCGGCGGAAGAAGCGGGACACCGGGATCGCGAAGCCGACCGAGGAATCCGAGGTCCCGGTCTCGGACGCGGCTCCGGAGCCGGAGAAGCCCGCGGGCTCGAAGGTGCCGAGGCCCTACCTCGTGGCGGGTGCGCTGGTGCTGGTCGCGCTGGTCCTGGGCGGGCTGGCGTTCTGGTTCAAGTCCGAAGAGGTGCAGGTCTCCTCGGCGACGAGCAACACGGCCCTGCTGGACGTCGCGAAGACCGCGCAGGTCAAGGACGCGGTGTCGAAGGCGGCCGAGGCGCTGTTCTCCTACGACTTCAACAACATCAAGAAGACCGAGGACGCGGCGAACGACCTGCTCGCCAACGACGACGTCAAGAACAAGTACAACTCGCTGATGGGCGAGGTGAAGCGGCTGGCGCCGGCCCAGAAGATGATCGTGACGTGCAAGGTGACGCGCGCGGCGGTGATCATGCTCAACGGCGACCTGGCGAAGGTGATGGTCTTCGTCGACCAGACCTCGACCCGCACGGACACGAAGAAGACGACGGCGGGCACGGCCCAGCTCCACCTGAACGCCCAGCTCCAGGGCGACAAGTGGAAGATCACCGACATGGACACCTACAACGCCCCAAAGGTCCCGGCGGCGTCGCAGGCACCCTCGTCGGCGCCGGCGTCCCCCTCGCCGTCCAAGTAGGTCCACCGGGCGGTCTCCGCGTCTCTCGCACGGCGGGTCCGGGTAGTCGTGCGGGCACGAAGGGTGGTCACGCCGCTGCGGTACGCCGCGCGGGCCCTGGAGGGCTCGCCGCGCGTTGTGGCGTGCTCGCGCCGCCATGGGTGGCGCGAGGGGCGGGGTGGGTGCCGCCGCGAGAGCCTCATGCACTCACGCCGCCGCGGGTGAGGCGTGGGCGGGGTGGGTGCGGCCCCGCGAGCCTCACGCGTTCACACCGCCGCGGACGGCCGTAAGCGCTCTCTCGCGCCTCCGAACCGGACCTCCGAAGCCCCCGATCCGTCCCCGATCCGCGAAATCTCCGCTCCCGACACGCCCGGATCCACTCAGCCCGAGTGGCCTGCGCCATACCCCTCGAACCCCATGAAACCCCAGGTAGAGCCCCGCAAGGTGGCGTTACCGGCGGGTAGCTGGAATGATATTCGGCCGCTCACGCTCCGCTGACCCTCTTCCACGCTGCGCCAACCGGCGGGACCCCCGTGTGGCATCTTGACTGGAAGCTCCGGTGGGGTCACGCTTACTCCCAACGGCGAAACCGGGGCCCTTGCGGGAGGGACCTCCGGCTCGCCCGGAGGCATACCTGAAGACGTTGCGAAGCAGGCTGGGCCCCATCGGGAGCGCCCCCTGGACAGACCGCGACGTTCGGGCTAGACTGTCTCTTTGCGCTGCCCTCTTTCAGGCTGCCCGGAGCCGGTAGTTAGGATAGTGGGCACACGGCACCCTTGACAGTCGCTCATAGCTGTTGCTATGGCGGCCGTCACCGCTCATTGTCCCCGGAAGGACGCATCTTGGCAGTCTCTCCCGCGAACCAGGCCACTGCTGCGACCACCTCGGCTGAATCTCGCTCGGAGGCCACGGGAATCCCCGGCGCGCCCAAGCGGGTTTCCTTCGCAAAGATTCGCGAACCCCTGAACACCCCCAACCTGCTCGACGTCCAGATCCAGTCGTTCCAGTGGTTCACCGGGGACGAAGCGTGGTTCCAGCGCCGTGTCGAGGAAGGTGAAGAGAACCCGGTCGGCGGCCTCGAAGAGGTCCTCAACGAGATCTCCCCGATCGAAGACTTCTCCGGTTCGATGTCCCTGTCCTTCTCCGCTCCGCGCTTCGACGAGGTCAAGGCCTCGATCGAGGAGTGCAAGGACAAGGACATGACGTACGCGGCCCCGCTGTTCGTCACGGCGGAGTTCGTCAACAACAACACGGGCGAGATCAAGAGCCAGACGGTCTTCCTGGGCGACTTCCCGGTGATGACCGACAAGGGCACCTTCGTCATCAACGGCACCGAGCGTGTCGTGGTGTCCCAGCTGGTCCGCTCGCCGGGCGTCTACTACTCCAAGGACATCGACAAGACGAGCGACAAGGACGTCTTCAGCGTCCGCGTCATCCCGAGCCGCGGTGCCTGGCTGGAGTTCGACGTCGACAAGCGCGACACCGTCGGCGTCCGCATCGACCGCAAGCGCCGCCAGCCGGTCACCGTGCTGCTGAAGGCGCTCGGCTGGACCACCGAGGCGATCCGCGAGCGCTTCTCCTTCTCGGAGACGCTGCTCGCCACCCTCGAGAAGGACCACACCGCCGGCACCGACGAGGCGCTGCTCGACATCTACCGCAAGCTCCGCCCGGGCGAACCGCCCACGAAGGAGAGCGCGCAGACCCTGCTGGAGAACCTGTTCTTCAAGGCGAAGCGCTACGACCTGGCCAAGGTCGGCCGGTACAAGGTCAACAAGAAGCTGGGCCTCTCGACCCCGATCGAGAACGGCACGCTGACCGAAGAGGACATCGTCACGATCATCGAGTACCTGGTCCGGCTGCACGCCGGCGAGGACAAGATGACCGCGGCGAACAACACCGAGATCCCGGTCGAGACCGACGACATCGACCACTTCGGCAACCGCCGGATCCGGACCGTCGGCGAGCTGATCCAGAACCAGATCCGGGTCGGCCTGTCGCGCACCGAGCGCGTCGTCCGCGAGCGCATGACCACGCAGGACGTCGAGGCGATCACCCCGCAGACCCTGATCAACATCCGCCCGATCGGCGCGGCGATCAAGGAGTTCTTCGGCACCTCGCAGCTGTCGCAGTTCATGCAGCAGACGAACCCGATTGACGGCCTGACCCACAAGCGCCGCCTCAACGCGCTGGGCCCGGGTGGTCTGTCGCGTGAGCGCGCCGGCATGGAGGTCCGCGACGTCCACCCGTCGCACTACGGCCGGATGTGCCCGATCGAGACGCCGGAAGGCCCGAACATCGGCCTGATCGGCTCGCTCTGCTCGTACGCGCGGGTCAACCCGTTCGGCTTCATCGAGACGCCGTACCGCAAGGTCGTCGAGGGCCGGGTCACCGACCAGATCGACTACCTGACCGCGGACGAAGAAGACCGGTTCGTCAAGGCCCAGGCCAACGCGCCGATCTCCGACGACGGCACCTTCATCGAAGACCGCGTCCTGGTCCGCCGGAAGGGCGGCGAGGTCGAGCTGATCGACCCGCTCGACGTCGACTACATGGACGTCTCGCCGCGGCAGATGGTCTCGATCGCGACGGCGATGATCCCGTTCCTCGAGCACGACGACGCGAACCGCGCGCTGATGGGCGCGAACATGCAGCGTCAGGCCGTGCCGCTGCTGCGCAGCCAGGCGCCGTACGTCGGCACCGGCGTGGAGCTGCGGGCCGCGATCGACTCCGGCGACATGCTGGTCGCCGAGCAGTCGGGCGTGGTGGAGGAGCTGTCGGCGGACCTGATCACGGTCATGCACGACGACGGCACGCGGAAGAGCTACAGCCTCTACAAGTTCCGCCGCTCGAACCACGGCACCTGCTTCAACCACCGCCCGATCGTCAACGAGGGCGACCGGATCGAAGCCGGCCAGGTCATCGCCGACGGCCCGTCCACCGAAAACGGTGAGGTGGCGCTCGGCAAGAACCTGCTGGTCGCGGTCATGCCGTGGGAGGGCCACAACTACGAGGACGCGATCATCCTCTCGGAGCGCCTGGTGCAGGACGACGTGCTGACGTCGATCCACATCGAGGAGCACGAGATCGACGCCCGCGACACGAAGCTGGGCGCCGAGGAGATCACCCGGGACATCCCGAACGTCTCCGAAGAGGTCCTGGCCGACCTCGACGAGCGCGGCATCATCCGGATCGGTGCCGAGGTCCGCGACGGCGACATCCTGGTCGGCAAGGTCACGCCGAAGGGCGAGACCGAGCTGACCCCGGAGGAGCGCCTGCTCCGCGCGATCTTCGGCGAGAAGGCCCGCGAGGTCCGCGACACCTCCCTGAAGGTGCCGCACGGCGAGACCGGCAAGGTCATCGGCATCCGCGTGTTCTCGCGCGAGGACGACGACGAGCTGCCCCCGGGTGTCAACGAGCTGGTCCGCGTCTACGTGGCCCAGAAGCGCAAGATCCAGCCGGGCGACAAGCTCGCCGGCCGGCACGGGAACAAGGGTGTCATCGGCAAGATCCTGCCGGTCGAGGACATGCCGTTCATGGAGGACGGCACCCCGGTCGACATCATCCTGAACACCCACGGTGTCCCGCGACGGATGAACATCGGCCAGATCCTCGAGCTGCACCTGGGCTGGCTGGCTTCGCAGGGCTGGACGATCGAGGGCAACCCGGACTGGGCGAAGAACCTGTCGCCCGAGCTCCGTGACGTCGAGCCCGGCACGAACACCGCCACCCCGGTGTTCGACGGCGCCAAGGAAGACGAGCTCACCGGTCTGCTCAGCAGCACGAAGCCGAACCGCGACGGCGAGCGGATGGTGAAGGAGAACGGGAAGGCCAACCTGTTCGACGGCCGTTCCGGCGAGCCGTACCCGTACCCGGTCGCGGTCGGCTACATGTACATCCTGAAGCTGCACCACCTGGTCGACGACAAGATCCACGCCCGCTCCACCGGTCCGTACTCGATGATCACGCAGCAGCCGCTGGGTGGTAAGGCGCAGTTCGGTGGCCAGCGCTTCGGTGAGATGGAGTGCTGGGCGATGCAGGCGTACGGCGCCGCCTACACGCTGCAGGAGCTGCTGACGATCAAGTCGGACGACGTGGTCGGCCGCGTCAAGGTGTACGAGGCCATCGTCAAGGGGGAGAACATCCCCGAGCCGGGCATCCCGGAGTCGTTCAAGGTGCTCCTCAAGGAGCTCCAGTCGCTGTGCCTCAACGTCGAGGTGCTCTCCAGCGACGGCTCCTCGATCGAGATGCGCGACTCCGACGACGAGGACCTCGAGCGCGCCGCGGCCAACCTCGGCATCAACCTGTCCCGCAACGAGTCGCCCTCGGTGGACGACGTCGTGCACTGATCGCGAGCTGAGCCGGGGCCTACCTCCCGTGGGCCCCGGCTCGCCCGCCAACCCCCTCTAGCCGAAACAACCCCAAGGGGATCTAGACGTGCTGGACGTCAACTTTTTCGATGAGCTCCGGATTGGCCTCGCCACCGCCGACGACATCCGTCAGTGGTCCTACGGCGAGGTCAAGAAGCCGGAGACCATCAACTACCGGACGCTCAAGCCCGAGAAGGACGGCCTCTTCTGCGAGAAGATCTTCGGCCCGACCCGGGACTGGGAGTGCTACTGCGGCAAGTACAAGCGCGTTCGCTTCAAGGGCATCATCTGTGAGCGCTGCGGCGTCGAGGTGACCCGCGCGAAGGTGCGCCGCGAGCGGATGGGCCACATCGAGCTGGCCGCCCCGGTCACCCACATCTGGTACTTCAAGGGTGTTCCCTCGCGCCTCGGCTACCTGCTGGACCTGGCGCCGAAGGACCTCGAGAAGATCATCTACTTCGCTGCTTACGTCATCACGGGCGTGAACACGGAGCTGCGCCACAACGACCTGCCGACCCTCGAGAACGAGATCGGCGTCGAGCGCAAGAACCTCGAGACCAAGCGTGACGCCGACATCGAGGCCCGCGCGCAGAAGCTCGAAGCCGACTTGGCCGCGCTGGAGGCGGAGGGCGCCAAGTCCGACGTCCGCCGCAAGGTCAAGGAGGGCGGCGAGCGCGAGATGCGCCAGCTGCGCGACCGCGCCGGCCGCGAGCTGGACCGCCTCGAGGAGGTCTGGACGACCTTCACGAAGCTCGACACCCGCCAGCTGATCGCCGACGAGCTGCTCTACCGCGAGCTCGTCGACCGCTACGGCGAGTACTTCACCGGCGGCATGGGCGCGGAGGCCATCCAAAAGCTGGCCACCGAGTTCGACGTCTCCGCGGAGGCCGACAACCTGCGCGACACCATCCGCAACGGCAAGGGGCAGAAGAAGCTCCGCGCGCTGAAGCGGCTCAAGGTCGTCGCGGCCTTCCAGGCCACCGGCAACGACCCGCGCGGCATGGTGCTCGACGCCGTCCCGGTGATCCCGCCGGACCTGCGCCCGATGGTGCAGCTGGACGGTGGCCGCTTCGCGACCTCCGACCTGAACGACCTGTACCGCCGGGTGATCAACCGGAACAACCGCCTCAAGCGGCTGATCGACCTCGGCGCGCCCGAGATCATCGTCAACAACGAGAAGCGGATGCTGCAGGAGGCCGTCGACGCGCTGTTCGACAACGGCCGCCGCGGGCGTCCGGTCACCGGCCCGGGCAACCGGCCGCTGAAGTCGCTGTCCGACCTGCTCAAGGGCAAGCAGGGCCGGTTCCGCCAGAACCTGCTCGGCAAGCGCGTCGACTACTCGGGCCGTTCGGTCATCATCGTCGGCCCGCAGCTGAAGCTGCACCAGTGCGGTCTGCCGAAGGACATGGCGCTCGAGCTGTTCAAGCCGTTCGTCATGAAGCGGCTGGTCGACCTGAACCACGCGCAGAACATCAAGTCCGCCAAGCGGATGGTGGAGCGCTCGCGGCCGCAGGTGTGGGACGTGCTGGAAGAGGTCATCACCGGCCACCCGGTGATGCTGAACCGCGCGCCGACGCTGCACCGCCTCGGCATCCAGGCCTTCGAGCCGCAGCTGGTCGAAGGCAAGGCCATCCAGCTGCACCCGCTGGTCTGCGAGGCGTTCAACGCGGACTTCGACGGTGACCAGATGGCGGTGCACCTGCCGCTGTCGGCCGAGGCGCAGGCCGAGGCCCGGATCCTGATGCTGTCGGCGAACAACATCCTGTCGCCGGCGTCGGGCCGTCCGCTCGCCATGCCGCGGCTGGACATGGTCACGGGCCTGTTCCACCTGACCCGCCTCACCGAGACGGCCGAGGGCGCGGGCAACGCGTACTCGTCGCCGGCCGAGGCGATCATGGCCTACGACCGCAAGGCGCTGAGCCTGCACGCTCCGGTCAAGATCCGCATCACCGACCGTCAGCCGGCGAAGGCCGACGAGGCGCGGCTCGCGGAGAAGGGCTGGGAGCCGGGCAAGGCCTGGCTGGCCGAGACCACCCTGGGCCGCGTGCTGTTCAACGAGCTGCTGCCGGCGGACTACCCGTTCATCAACGAGCCGATGCCGAAGAAGCGGCAGGCCGCGATCGTGAACGACCTCGCCGAGCGGTACTCGATGACCCAGGTCGCGCAGACCCTGGACCGCCTGAAGGACGCCGGGTTCTACTGGGCGACCCGCTCGGGCGTCACCGTCGCCATCTCGGACGTGCTCACCCCGGTGGGCAAGGCCGCCATCCTCGACGAGTACGAGGGCAAGGCGTCCCAGGTGGAGAAGCGCTACCAGCGCGGTCAGCTGTCGCACGCCGAGCGCAACAACGAGCTCGTCAAGGTGTGGACGCAGGCCACCGAAGAGGTCCACAAGATCATGGAGACGGCGCTGCCGGACGACAACCCGATCGCGGTGATCGTGAAGTCGGGCGCGGCGGGCAACATGACGCAGGTCCGGTCGCTGGCCGGCATGCGTGGCCTGGTGTCGAACCCGAAGGGTGAGTACATCCCGCGTCCGATCAAGGCCAACTTCCGTGAAGGCCTGTCGGTGGCGGAGTACTTCATCGCGACGCACGGTGCCCGTAAGGGTCTGGCGGACACGGCGCTGCGGACCGCCGACTCGGGTTACCTGACCCGGCGTCTGGTGGACGTCTCGCAGGACGTCATCGTCCGCGAGACCGACTGCGGCACCACCCGCGGCATCATGATGCCGATCGGCGAGGACATCGGCGACGGCAAGGTCCTGCGCGACCAGCACGTCGAGACCTCCGTGTACGCGCGGAACCTCGCGACGGACGCGGTGGACGCCAAGGGCAACGTCGTGCTGAACGCCGCTGACGACATCGGCGACCCGGCCATCGACAAGCTGATCTCCAGCGGCATCTCGAAGGTCAAGGTCCGCTCGGTGCTGACCTGCGAGTCGGTCGTCGGCATCTGCGCGACCTGCTACGGCCGCTCGATGGCGACCGGTCTGCTGGTCGACGTCGGCGAGGCCGTGGGTATCGTCGCGGCCCAGTCGATCGGTGAGCCGGGTACGCAGCTGACGATGCGTACGTTCCACCAGGGTGGTGTGGCCGGTGACGACATCACGACCGGTCTGCCGCGTGTCCAGGAGCTGTTCGAGGCCCGCGTCCCGAAGGGCAAGGCGCCCATCGCCGACGTCGACGGCCGCGTGCGGATCGAGGAGAGCGAGCGGTTCTGGAAGATCACCCTCATCCCGGACGACGGGGGCGAGGAGATCGTCTTCGACAAGCTGTCCAAGCGGCAGCGGCTCGCGAACACCCCGAACGGCCCGCTGGGCGACGGTGACCACGTGCACGTCGGTCAGCAGCTGCTCGAGGGCACCCCGGACCCGCACGAGGTGCTGCGGGTCATGGGGCCGCGCGAGGCGCAGATCCACCTGGTGGACGAGGTCCAGAAGGTGTACCGGGCGCAGGGTGTGTCGATCCACGACAAGCACATCGAGGTCATCGTCCGGCAGATGCTGCGCCGGGTGACGATCATCGACTCCGGGGCCACGGACTTCCTGCCGGGCGAGCTGCCCGAGCGGACCAAGTTCGAGGCGACGAACCGGGCCGCGGTCGCCGAAGGCGGCGAGCCGGCTTCGGGCCGTCCGGTGCTGATGGGCATCACGAAGGCGTCGCTCACCACGGACTCGTGGCTGTCGGCGGCGTCGTTCCAGGAGACCACGCGAGTCCTGACCGACGCGGCGATCAACGGCCGCTCGGACAAGCTCGTGGGCCTCAAGGAGAACGTGATCATCGGTAAGCTGATCCCGGCCGGTACGGGCATCAACAAGTACCGCAACATCCAGGTGCAGCCGACCGAGGAGGCCCGGGTCGCGGCGTACGCGATCCCGTCCTACGACGACGGCTACTACACCCCGGACGTGTTCGGTACGGGTACCGGTGCCGCGGTTCCGCTGGACGACTACGACTTCGGCCGCGACTTCCGCTGAAGCTGAGTCACAGGAAAGGCCCCTGCCGGGTTTCCGGCGGGGGCCTTTCCTCCTTTCGTCACCCCATCAGGTGTTCACCTGTCCGGACTTTCGCTAGAGTGAGCCGGTTCACGCGGTTCGGGGGCTTTGCGCGTTTCCAACGGGTAATCAGGGGTGACTGTTCGTGAACATATCCAGAAGCGCGAGATCTCTCGCGCGCGGTTTCGCCGCGCTGACGGCCGCGGCCGTGCTGACCAGCGTGTTCGCCGGCCCGGCGGCCGCGGACGAGCCGACACCGACCGCCACCGCACCGGCGACGTCCGAAGCGCCGTCCACATCGGAGGCACCGGCGGGTTCGGAAGCACCGGAGCCGAGCACGGCGCCGAGTTCCACCCAGCCGGAGAACAAGCCGGCGGCGCAGCCGCAGGCCGAGCCCGCGCCACGCGCGAAGGTCGACGTCTTGATCACCGGCCTCAAGGATGAGTACGCGTCCAACGAGGACGTCACTTTCAAGTTCAAGCTGACGAACACCGGCACCGTCACGGCGACCGGCGTCTGGGTTTCCCAGGAAATCTACGATCCAACCGACCTGGATGTCGCGTGGGACCCGGGCTGGGGTGACCTGACCCTCGGGCGGGGGATCAAGCTCGAGCCGGGGCAGACCTACGAGCTGACGGTGACCGGGCACGTCCGGGACATCAGCAAGAACACCCTGCGCGTGAAGGGCGTCGTGTTCGACGACTCCCGCTTCGGCATCGGCACCTTCGACGAGCCGAGGAAGGTCGTCCAGGCCCCCGGCGAGGCGTCGGGTGTCGTGTACGGCGACAAGAACGGCAACGGCGCCTTCGACAAGGGCGAGCAGCTGGCCGGGATCAAGCTCACCCTCCGGTACGTCCACGGCGACGTCAGCTACACCGCGACGAGCGACGAGAACGGCAACCTCACCTTCAAGGTCCCGGCCGCGGACTACTACCTCGGCGGCGACGTGGTCAACGGCTGGCTGTTCCCGTGGCACACCGTCCGCATCGGTGCGGGCACGAAGCTGGATCTCCGCGGCGCACCACCGCTCAACGGCGCACTCACGGCGTCGATGAAGTTCACCCAGGACAGTTACAAGGTCGGCGATCTCGCGCACGTCACCGTGACCCTGTCCAACTCCGGGCCGATCCCGCTCGTCGGCATCGTGGCCGCCTGCAACCGCATCGGCGACCCCTACATGCTCAGCGGCAGGACCCCCGGCTGGGGCGACCTCGCCGGAAACGGGGTGACGATCGCTCCCGGGGAGACCCGCGTGATCGACGTGTCCGAGGCCGTCCCGCAGGCTGCGTTCAACCGCGGATTCGTCATGGCCGCCTGCGACTTCGGCTACTCCGAGGTCGACGGCGAAAACCACGCGGATACCTACACGCAGGCGGCTGTCCCGGGCGGCAAGGCCGTCGTCGAGGGCAACATCGGCGTCTTCGACGACCAGGGCGCCGTGAAGCAGGGGCTCGCCGGGGTCAAGGTCGTGCTGGTGTCCGACCAGCACTGCCCGGTCGTCGGTGAGCGGACCACCGACGCGAAGGGCCACTTCGAGTTCCTCGATGTCGCACCCGGGCCGGAGTTCCACCTGTACCTGCTGCCTCCGGCGGGCTGGAAGATCAAGTACGAGAACCCGATGTGGATCAGCGTCTGGGGCGGGCCGGAGAATCGCCGCGCGCAGCGGGTCGATGCCGAGGAGGGCGACGCGCCGCTCCCGACGGTGCCCACCAACCCGGCCGACTGCACCGCCGCCGCTCCGACCTCGACGACCACCGCCGCGGCCGGCGGCTCCGGCGGTGGCCAGAGCGGCGCTTCCGGGCTGGCCAGCACCGGCGTCGACGCGTTCGGCCTCGGCGCGCTCGCGCTGCTGGCGCTCGCCCTCGGCGGCGGCCTGGTGTTCGGCGCCCGCCGACGCCGCTCGGCGTAAACCACGAGCAGAGCGCCCCGCGGTCCACAGTGGACCGCGGGGCGCTTTTCCTTGTCAGTGCAGGCTTCCCCGGGACACCGGGAAATCGAAGTAGGTGTCCGGGAACGGCTCGCCGTTCAGCGTGAAGTGCCACCACTCCTCGGGCAGGTTGCGGAAGCCCGCCGCGGCCATCGTCGAACGCAGCAGGTCGCGGTGCTGCCGGGCGACGCCGGTGATCGCCGGGTTGTCGGTGTGGGCGAGCGGGTCGAAGCAGTCGTAGCCGGTGCCCATGTCGACGGTGTTGTCGGGGAACCGCTGGTCCCGCGGCGCGAAGCACGCCTCGAGCGGCTCGCCCGGGATGTACGGGCGCTGGAACCGCGGCGGGATCCGCACGAGGGTGAGGTCCATCGTGCTGCCGCGGCTGTGCCCGGACTTCTCGGCGATGTACCCGTCGGCGAAGAGCCGGTCCTTGGCGACGTTCGGGTAGAACTCGGCCTTCATCTTCTCGTCGGCGAGGTCCTTGGCCCACCGCACGAAGTGGTCGACGGCGCGCTGCGGCCGGTAGCAGTCGTAGACCTTGAGCGTGTAACCGCGCTTGAGCAGCTGGGCCTGCGCCTGCCGCAGGCCTTCGGCGGCCTGCCGGGTGAGGATGCACATGGGCCGGCGGTACCCGTCGATGCGGCGGCCGACGAAGTTGTGCCGCGTGTCGTAGCGGATGTCCTGCAGGATCGACGGTGCGACGTCGGAGAGTGCGACGAAGGCCCCGGAAGTGCCGGCCTGCGCGGGGGAGGGGACGGCGAGACCGGCCGTCGCGGCGAGGGTGACGGCGAGAGCGCGCACCCGGCGAGTGAAGATCGGCATCCCTCTCGTCTATCAGCTCGCCCCGGGCGCGCAGCCGCCGTCGGGGTCAGGACCAGCCTTCCGAGGTCGTCGCGCGCAGGAAGTCGTCCGACGGCGGCTGCACCGGCCGTCCTTCGAACTGCGTCGACAGCACCACCGACGACCGCAGTTCGCCGTGCTTGCCCAGCCGTTCCAGCAGCCCCTCGAAGTGCTCGAGCGACGCCGCCCGGATCTTCAGCATCGTGCAGTGGTCGCCGCTCAGCCGGTGGATCTCGACGACCTCCGGGTAGTCCTCGGACTTCGACGTCTTCAGCAGGCAGCTGCTCAGCGCGCACCGCATCTCGACGAACGCCTGCAGCGGCTGGCCCGCGCGCCGCGCGTCGACCTGGGCGCGGTAGCCGGTGATCACCCCGGTCTCCTCCAGCCGCCGCACCCGCTCGGCCACCGCCGGCGCCGACAGGTTGATCCGCCGCCCGAGCTCCTTGAACGACAGCCGGCCGTCGGCCTGCAGCAGGTCCAGCAGCCGCCAGTCGACGTCGTCCAGCGCCTTTTCCGAACGGAAGGTCATGGGCCTCATCTTCCTTCCGATGCGCGCCCGGGGCGAGCGAAATCCCGTGCATCGGCCCTTCGAACCGCGGCCGGATTTCCCTAACGTTGCTGCTCATGGGGACTTCGACGGTGACCGGGCGGACCCGGTCGATGGGGGCACTGTTCACCGGTGTCGCGTTGCTCAACACGGCCACGGCCGGCCTCGGCACGGCGGCCACGCTGATCGTCGCCGCCGGCAGCGGCGCGGTCTGGAGCGGGCTGCCGAGCGTGGCGAACGTGCTCGGCACCGCGGCGGGCGCGCTCGGCGCCGGGAGGCTGCTGCCGGTCCAGGGCAGCCGCCGGGTGCTGGCCGGTGGCTACGGCCTCGCCGCGGCCGGCGCGCTGGTGGCGTTCGCGGGCGCGCTGGCGACGTCGGTCGTGCCGCTGCTGCTGGGCATCCTGCTGGTCGGGCTGGGCAACGGCGGGGCGCAGCTCTCGCGGTACCTGGCCGCGGACCTGTACCCGGAGGACCGCCGGGGGCGCGCGCTCGCGACCGTCGTCTGGGGCGGGACCGTCGGCGCGCTCGCCGGGCCGGCCCTGATGGCTCCGGCGGCCGACGCCGCGGCCGGCTTCGGCTGGCCGTCGCTGTCCGGCCCGGCCGCGGTGGCGGTCCTGGCCACGGCGGGCGCGGCGCTGGCGGCGGCGTTCCTCCCGCGGCACGTGCCCCCGCCGCGGGAGCTCACCGCGGCCGTCCCCGGCCCGGTGCGGCCGGCCGGGTTCGCGCGGCCGCTGGTCGCGATGGTGGTCGCGCAGCTCACGATGGGCGCGGTGATGACGATGACGCCGTTGCAACTGCAGGCGCACGGGCACGGCCTCGGCGTCGTCGGCTGGGTGCTGAGCGCGCACCTGTTCGGGATGTTCGCGCTGGCGCCGCTGTCCGGGCGGATCGCCGACCGCTGGGGTCCGCACGTCGCCGTCAACGCGGGCCTCGGCGTCCTCGCGCTGGCGGCGGCGACCGCGCTCGCGGCGCCGACGGCGCACACGTCCGGCCTGCCGATCGCGCTGTTCCTCCTGGGCTACGGCTGGAACCTGGTGTTCGTCGGCGGCAGCGCGCAGCTCAGCCGGGACCTCGCGCCGGAGACGCGCCGGGGGGTGCAGGGCACCGTCGACGCGGTCGTCTGGTCGGCGTCCGCGCTGGCCGGGCTGGGGTCGGGGGCGCTGTTCGCCGGCGGCGGGTACGGGCTGGTCGCGGTGGTCGGCGGCGTGCTGGCCCTGCTCCCGCTGGCGTTCTCCGCCGCCCGTGACGGCCGGTAGCCGGGCCGTTGTCGGCAAATCTCTCGTCACCGCGGCGGCCGCCGGGCGGCGAAGATGGGCCGTGGCTGACTCTGTGCCCTTCACGGACAACTTCTCGGACCTCTCGAACACGCAGGGGTACCAGTTCGAATTCCGTTGCGAGCGTTGCGGCAACGGCTTCCGCTCCGCCTTCCAGCGCGACAACGTCGAGACCGGCCGAAGCGTGCTTCGCGCGGTGGGCTCGTTCTTCGGCGGCACGCTGCGCGACCTGAGCAATTCGGCCGACCAGTGGCGCTACGACCGCGCGACGAACTCACCGGCCAAGGACAAGGCCCTGGCGGCGGCGGTCGAGGAGATCACGCCGAGCTTCCGCCAGTGCCGCGGCTGCGGCGACTGGATGTGCCAGGACCAGTGCTGGAACGAGGAGATCGGCCAGTGCCTGCGCTGCTCGCCGAGCGTCGCGGAGGAGATCTCGCGCGCCCAGGCCGCGGCCCAGCGCGACCAGATCTGGGACAAGGCCCGCGACAAGGACTGGACGGCGGGCCTGGACCTCGACACCCGGGCCAAGGTCAGCTGCCCGGGTTGCGGCCTGAAAGCGGATGGCGGCAAGTTCTGTTCGTCCTGCGGGACGTCGCTGGCCTTGAAGGTCGCCTGCGGTGGCTGCGGCAGTGAGAGCAACAAGCCGGGAGCGCTGTTCTGCTCCGATTGCGGCGCCAAACTCTGAGCCGGGTCCCTCCGGAAACCGGCGTTCCACCCCTCGTTCCCACGAATTCCGTCACGTTCTCCCGGTGCGGCCCGCGATGCGGGCCGTTCCCTTTCCCGGGCATCGACAACCGCCTTCGTCGCGGGTATTTGTCTAGGGTGCGCGAGGGGGGCTCGCGGGCACGAACCGGAACGGTGGTCGTTCCGGGACTCGTCGAGGAGGGTGCGGCGTGGCGGCCGACGGTGCGAGCGGAAACGGCACGGAATGGCCTGGTGGCACGGTCATGTCGCGGCTACCGGGTGCGCTGGGCGGTGAGCTGCTGAGGCTGGGGAACCCGAAACCGTGCCTCGCCGGGACCGTCCTGCTGCACCAGGGCGAACCCAGCACGCACGTTTTCCTGCTCGGGCACGGAAAACAGCCCAGGCTGGCGTGCGTCAAGGTCACCGCGGCGGATCGGAACGGCACCGAAAGCCTGCTGGGCATCAGGATCAGCGGCGATCTCGTCGGCGAGATGGGGGTGCTGCGGGAAGGTCCTCGCTCGGCCACGGTGACGGCGTGCCGGGCGATGACGGTGCACCGGATTCCGCTGGAGCAGTTCCGGCACTTCCTGCGGCGCCGGGAAGAAGCCTGGCGGGTGGTCTGCCACATGATCGCCGACCGGCTCGACTGGGCGAACCGCCGCCGGCTCGACTTCGCCGGGTACGACACGACGGTCCGGCTCGCCCGGGTCCTGCTCGAACTGGCCGAGTACCACGGTGCGCCGGCCGAGGCCGGGATGAGGCTCGACATCGAGCTTTCGCAACCGGAATTCGGCAAGCTGATCGGTGCGGGCCGGGACGCGATCCAATTGGCTGTCCGTCAATTGAAGGAGAAGAACTACATCGCGTACCGATACCGGACAGTAACCATTCTTGACCTGAACGGACTAGCGACGTTCGCTGATCCTGGCTAACGAACCGGTGCAGATCACGGAATTTTCCGGAGTCTTGGTCACGCAGTGCAGGCAGACTCTGCGCTCATCTCCTAACGGCTCCGAAAAGGACAAAGACCTTGGCTCGCGGCAGCGATTTTTCCCGCCATCTGCTCATTTCCCTCGACGTGCAAGGCTACGGCGGCCGGGACGACCGGCAGCACGCTTCGATCCAGTCCGGCCTGCTCGCCGTGGCGGACACCGCCGCCGTCCGGTGCGGCCTGGACCGGACGACCTGGCACCGGCAGGGCGCCGGTGACGGCGAACTGGCGATCCTCCCGCCCGGCACCCCCGAACCGGTGGTCGTGGACGACTACGTCCGCGAGCTGGTCGCGGCGCTCGCCGACCACAACCACGACCTCGCGGCCGACGCCCGGATGCGCATCCGGATCGCGATCCACCACGGCGTCGCGATGCCCGGCGCGAACGGCTGGACGGGACAGGGCGTGGTGGGCGTGAGCCGCCTCGTCGACAGCGCACCCGTCCGCGGCGCCCTCCGCGCGTTCCCGGACGCCGACCTGGCCGTGCTCGTTTCGCGGCAGATCTACACCGACGTCGTGGCCCAGCGCCACACCTCGCTGAAACCGGGGGAGTTCCGGGAAGTCGTGGTGCGGCAGAAGGAATTCACCGACGTGGCCTGGCTCCGGGTCCCGGGGCACGACGTGCACGGCGCCCGGCTCTCGGCCGATCCGCCGCCGGCCGAGCCGGCGGGCACCCGGGTGACCGCCGCGGCCGGGCAGCACTACCGCGCCGAGGCGATCACCGTGGTCAACGGGAGCGTCGACGCGGCGAACGCGGTCTTCGGGATCAAGCACGGCTCATGAGCGAGGAAGAACCGGCGGAAAAGCCGGCCGAGACGCCGGAGCCCGCGCCCGGCGACGACTACACCGAACAGCTCGCGGGTGCGGTGAACCAGTTCAACGGCCCGATCTACGCCGACGGCGCCCAGTTCGGCATCGGCCCGCAGCGGCCGGCGCGCGTCAAGGCCGCGGCCGGCAAGCTCGACGACACCGATGTCCTGGCCGAGCTGAGCCACTACGTCACACCGGCCTGCTACGACACCGCGCTCGGCGCGCTGCGCAAGGACCACGTCGTCGGCCTGCACGGCGACCGGGGAACCGGGAAGCGGGCGGGGGCGATCGCGCTGCTGCGCGAGGTCACCGACGGGCCGCTGTACCTGCTGTCCCCGATGAACCGGCTCAAGAGCCTGGCCGAACGCGACTACGCGGCGGGAAGCGGTTACATCATCGCCGACCGCATCGCGGAGCGGAGAGCCGCCGACGTCGACTTCACGTGGCGGACGGTCCGCGACCGCGTCCGCGACCAAGGGGCCCACCTCGTCGTCACCACGACCACGCCGACCGGGTGCGGTGAAGTCGACGCCGTCGCCCAGGTGCGGTGGGAACAGCCCGATCCGCGGCAGGTGCTGCGCGTCCGGCTCGCCGGCCTCGACGACGTCGACGAGGTCGTCGAACGGGTCCTGCGTGCCTGGCCCGACGGCGGGCAGCTGACCGACCTCGTCGCCGTCGCCGCCGATCTCGGCGAGGGGCTGACGGTCGAGCAGGCGCTGCCCAAGTTGGACGCGTCCCTGCACGACCGGGTCCGGACGTGGTTCGACGAAGAGCGCGACGAGCGGGACTTCCTGGCCGCCACCGCACTGGCCTTCCTCGACGGGGCGCGGCAACGGACCTTCGAGTCGGCGCTGGGAAAGCTGGAGGCGAAGCTCGCCGAGTCGATCGTGGGCGACGAGCCGGACCCCGGCGAGCGCCCGCAGCCGGAGTTGCTGCGGCAACACCGGCTCAAGCTCTACGCCCCCGACAGCCTGATCAAGGTCGAGCGGGCCGGCTCGGACGGCGTCGCCCGGCACTGCCCCCGGTTCCGGGAGCCGCGCTACCGGCGGTTCGTGCTCGCCGAGCTGTGGGCCCGCGAAGAAGCGCCCTTCTGGGACGGCGTCTCCGCGTGGCTCGACGAGGTGATGCCGGAGGAGGGCCTGCGGGTCGCCGCCGGGCTCGCCGAACTCGCGCGGTACGCCTTCGACGAGGTCGACGACATCCTGGCGCCGTGGGCCGACGGGAAGCGCGGCTGGCCGGGTCAGACCACCGCGACCCACGTGCTGTGGCTGCTGAGCTACGACGAAGCCCTCGCCCCGGAAGCGCTGCAGCTGGCGGCGCAGTGGGCCGGGCGCGGCACCCCGGCCGAACGGTGGACGGGCGCGGTCGCGCTGAGCGGCGAGCTCGGCGCCCGTTACCCGCACGAAGCGGCCAACCGACTCTGGCAGCTCATCTTGCAGAGCCACACGGTCACCGGAGACGCGCACGTCGCGCTCGCCGCCCTGTTCGTCACGCTGACCCGGCGCACCGAGGACGCCGGGGTCGTCTTGACGCTGCTCGACGGGAAAGTGCGGCGGCTGGACAACCCGGGCACCAAGCCGGAGTACATCCGGGCGGCCACGCGGGCGACCCTCAGCGTGCTCGCCGCGCGCGACCGGATCTCCGGACGGCACGCCGCCATCACCCACCTCTGCCGGGTGGGGGACCGGACCGCGCCCGTCCAAGGGCGGCTGTGGGCCACGGTTCTCCGCAACCGGCCGACGCGCAAGCGGGCGCTGACCGTGCTGCGCTCCGCCCTCGACGACCTCAAGCACCTCTGCGACGACCCCGTCGCGGTCGCGACTTCGCTCGGGCTGGCCATTTCGGTGGCCCTGCCCGCCGGCGAAGCCGACCTCCTCCGCGCGGACTTCGCCGCGTTGGAGGCGCGTACCAGCAAAGACAGTTCCCCTCTGGTCGAGCACCTGCTCGCCGCGATCTCCCACCTGCACCGAGAGGCTGCCGCACTGCCATGACCGAGCCCTACCCGATCGTCGAACAGCGCCCGTTGGATCCCGCGCAGACCAAGGGGAAGTTCTTCTGGCGCAAGGAATACCGCGAACACGGCGAACTGCCGAGGCCGAACGCGCACCAGGTCTTCGTCTACCGCGTCGACGGCGAATACGTCCTCGACAGCGCCCAGCGGCGCCTGGACGAGGAACAGGTCGTCCGGGCCACCCACGTCAGCCTGGTGGACCTGACCCGCGAAGCCGAGGTGATCGTCGAGCTGGCGATCCCGTCCGCCGAAGCCGACGACTTCACCATGCGCGTCACGTTCGTCTGCACCGTGACGAACGCCGTCAGCGTCGTCCGGGAAGGGCGGGGCGACGCGCAAACGCTGCTGCGGGCCTACCTCAAGAGCCACCACCGGATCTTCGAGCTGGGCCTGGAGTACCGGCTCCTGCAGATCAACGAAGTCCGCCGGGACGTCAACGCCCAGGTGAAGGCCTTCACCACGCTCAAGCCGCCGGTGATCTCCGGCATCGCCGTGGAACTGCGCAGCGTCGAGGTGCTGACCCCGGACGAGTACCGGCAGCTGATGGGCACCCGCCGCAGCATCGAATACCAGTACGAGCTGGACACGACGCAGCAGCGCCTGGACCATTCGCTGACCGCGGAACGCCAGCACCACGACCAGTACCTCGAGCGCGACCGGAGCGGGCACGACCACCGGCTGAGCACCGAACGGCAGGCGCACGAGCAGCGCCTGGAGTGGGACCGCGTGCACCACTCCGGGGTCGTCGGGATCGAGGAGCAGCGGTACGAGCTCGACCGCATGGCCGACCGGAAGGCGTTCGACCGGCACCAGCGCGGGCAGGACCGCGAGGAGATGACCGCGCTGGCCGAGATCATCCGGAACAACCCGGACAGCGCGCTGGCGAACGCGTACGTGGCCGGCTCGCTGGACGCGTCCGAGATGGCCGAGCGGCTGCTCGTCGAGAACCGCTACCGCGGCGAGGTCGAGCGCACCGAGCGGCAGGCCGCGTTCGATCGCCGGCACGAAGAGCGGCTCTACGAAATCGAGCACCGGAACGAGCAGCGCCGGTGGAGCCGCGAGCAGTCCCGCGAGGAACGCAAGTGGCGGCGCGAAGACCACGGCCTGGCCCGCGCGGAGACCCGGCGCAAGGAGGAGATCACCCTCGAGGTCATCCGGGAGCTCGGCAAGCACGGCTACCTCGACATGACGAACCTGGACCCGAACCTGCTGATCACCAAGCTGACCGGAGCCGCGCCGCGGGAGCAGCTCGAGGGCGGCGGCAAGTCGGAGCTGGCCGCCGGGGACAAGGGTTCGCCCGCGCCGCGGGCCGAGGCGGAAGACACCGAAGACGACGACACCGGGGTGAGGGAAGAGGATGTCAGTTGAGACCGAGGCGCCCACCCGGGGCGCCCTTCCTCCCGACGTCCCGCTGGGGACCTACCGGCCGGTGGACCCACACCGCGGGCTCGGCAGGCGGCTGCGGGCACTGGCCGGGATCCGCGAAGAGATCCTCGACTGGGTGCCGGAAGAGCGGCCGCGCTACACGCGGCTCGGCGCCATCATCTTCAACACCGGCCTGCTGGCCGGGTTGTCGCTGCTGGTGGCGCTCAGCGATCTGTCGGCCGTGCCGTGGATCTTCCTGCTGCCCGCCGGTGCGCTGTGGGCCTACGTCATCATCAGCTTCGACGGCTGGCTGATCTCCAGCACGCACGGCATGCTCGGCGCGGGCAAGACCCGGGTGTTCGTGCCCCGGCTGGTGATCTCGCTGCTGATGGGGGCCGTGATCGCGGAACCGTTGCTGCTGTGGATCTTCCAGCCCGCCATCCACAAGGAAGTCCTCGACGGCAGGCAGAACGAGCTGTCCGCCTACGAAAGCCAGTACCGCACCTGCAACCCGGAGGGTGCCCCGGCGCTCGACACCCCGGAGTGCGCGAACTTCCGGCTGACCATCAAGAACTCGCCGGACGCGGCGCAGCAGGAGCTGGACAAGGCGAGCAAGAACCGGGACGCGGCGAAGTCGGAGTACGACGCCCTCTACGTGCAGTGGGACCAGCTGGAGAAGCTGGCGCGGGCGGAGTGCAGCGGCGCGCGGGGCGAGGGGCTCACCGGCGTGGCGGGCGACGGTCCCGAATGCGACCGGAACCGGCAGGTGGCCGACCGCTTCCGCACCGACAACCGGCTCGAGAAGCGGCAGGCCGACCTGACCGAGGCCAACACGAACATCGACGCGTTGACCGCGAAGCTGGGCAGCGCCCGGCAGACCGCCGGTCAGCAGGTCAGCGACGCCATCACCGCGAAGGTCACGTCGATGCGCGAGCACCAGGGCGTGATCGGCATCCTCGACGAGGACGAAGCGCTCGGGCGGCTCTCCGGCCGCAGCGTGCTCGTGTTCGCGGCCCAGTGGCTCGTGCGGCTGCTGCTGATCGCGATCGACTGCATGCCGGTGCTGACGAAGCTGATGAGCGGCTCGACGGCCTACGACGTGCTCGTCGCCCGGCAGATCGAGGTCGCCCGCCGGCTGCACGAGAAGCACGTCACGCTGCGGGAGCGGCAGGACACCGCGGACAACGACGTCTGGCTGCAGCGGACGGAGTACAACCTCCGGACCCGGATCGACAGCATCGAGGAGGCCGATCGCTCCGCCCGGGCGAGGCGGGAGTCGGACCTGGACGCCGAGATCGACCGGCTGGCCGCGAAGCTGCGCAACCAGCAGTAGGGGAGTTCCGGCTCTCCACCGAGCAGCCCCGGCGTTCCGGCGCCGGGGCTGCGCCTGTCCGGCGGATCCGCGCCATCCCGGGCACCATGGACGCATGACGCCCGTCACCAAACGCCTCACGGTGATCGCCCTCGTCCTGATCATCGCGGGCGCGGTCCTGCTGTCGGTGGGCGCGATCGGCTTCCGGGCGACGTCGGATCAGCCCGACGCCAACATCGGCGCGGGGTTCGCCCTGCTGGCCGGGCCCTACGTCGTCGGCCTCGGGCTCGTCTTCGCCTTGTCGGCGGGCTTGACCCACCTCACGACCCGCCGCCGCTGAGGGTCCACAGCGCCGCGGGCAGGTGGTCGGCCAGCTCGGCGAGGTAGGCGGCCTCGGCGGTGAGGTTCTGCCGCGTCGCGCAGCCCGGCCCCCAGGTCCGCGCCGAGCCGTTCTCGACGACGACCTCCCGCTGCCCGAACCGCGGGTTCGCCGCCAGCCAGCGGGCCAGCTCGGCGTCGAGCGCCGAGTCCGGCGGGAGCGTCGGCATGGACACCGGCCGGCCCGGGACGATCCGTAGCTCCGGGCCCGGCGGCACGCGCACCTGGGTGACGTGGAGATCGCGGAAGTGGATGTGGTCGTCGAAGTGCCGGTAGGACTCCCGCGTGTCGATCCCGAGCACCGGCCGGCCGCCGAGGCGGAACTCGACCCACGGGTCCGCCGGCGCACCCGACAGCGGTCGCCCGGTCGGGTGAACCACGCCGAAGCTCGGCGAACCGCTGCCGTACGTGCCACCCCGCTCGGCCGCGAAGGCCTTGAACCAGTGACCCTCGCGGCTCGCGGCGGCCGTCCGCTGCGACCGCCACCAGATCGCGGCGGCCACCGCGGCCACGACCACCAGGACGCCGATCGTGAAGAGCGTCTGCATCGTCAGAAGTCCAGGTCCTCGCGGGTTTCCTCGACGGGCTGGTCCCGGCCCGTCCCGTCGTAGCCGCTCGCCTTCTTCGCGTTCTTGACGTGGCTGGTGAGCTTGCCGAGGTGGTCGTTCACCGTCTTGGCGGGGTTGTCGCCGGGGTTGGCCGGGTTGTAGCCGAGCACGCCCTTCACCGCCGCTTCGCCACCCTTCTTCAGCGCTTCGGTGGCGCCCGCCTTCAGCATCGTCTTCCGGTAGTCGACCTTCCCGGCGGCGTCGAGCACCGGGTTTTCGAAAGCCTTCGCCCAGCGCTTGCCGATCAAGCCCTTGTCGCCGGCGGCCTTCTGGAGGAGGTCCTTGCCCTCGTTCTCCTCGGCGATCTTCGTGAGCGACTTGCCCAGCGTCGTCGAGGCGAACTTCTGCTGCAGCTTCCGGAGCCAGTCGAGCACCTTCTGTAGGAGCTCGCGCAGCTTGTTCACCTTTTGAGTGGTCTTCGCGGTCGTCTGGGCCGCCTTGACCTCGGTCACCGGAGCGGCGGCGGACAGCGAAGCCCCGCAGGTCGGCACCGCGGCGGCCAGGGCAGGCACCCACAGCAGGATCAGCCAGGTCACGAACTCGGTGAGGATGGCCTTGACCAGGTCCTCGGCGAAGCTCATCAGCATGCTGTTGAGCTGCAGCATCCGGGCCAGGTCACCGGACTTCCCGGCGACGCCCTCGATGCCGTGCGCGAACTCGCCCAGCGCCGTCTTCGCCGCGTTGCCCGCGTCACCCTCCCAGCCCTTGAGGGATTCGTCGGCGACCTCGGCGAAGTTCTGGGCCAGCTTGTCCAGCCCGGTGGCGATCGCCCCGAAGTTCTCCGCCGCGACCCCCAGCGCGGGGCCGTCGCCGCTGACGAAGTGGATCGCGTCCTGGATCGGCTGGACGGCGTTGACCAGGAAGTTCAGCCCCTGCCCGACCAGCCAGCCGAGCGGGTCCGTGGCGATGTCGGTGATGGTGCTCGAGCTCGACTGGATGAAGCTCGCGGTGTCGGTGGCGATCGTGCCGAGCGCGAGGGTGGTGTCCGCGCCGTCGTGCTGCGGCGCGAAGACGGCCTTCGTCACCGAGACCGCGTCTTTGCCGACGGTGACCGCGCTGCCGGCGAACGGCGTCGCCTTGATGGCGTTGCCGACGTTGACCCCGAGCACGGTCTTCGGGTCGTCGGGCTTGACGGTGATGCCGCTCGCGACGTCTTCGACCTCGGCCATGGTCTTCCCCTCAGTGCTTTCCGGGGCCGTCGAGCAGGGTCTCGACCTGGCCGAAGGAGGTCTTGTGGTCGTCCTCGACGCCTTGGTAGACGTTCGCCGCGTCGGTCAGCTTGGCCTGCGCGGAGGCGAGGCCGTCCGAGATGGACGCCAGCAGCGCCTGCAGCTCGCGAAGGGTGTCGTCGTAGCCGCTCTTGGTGAAGAGGCCGACCACGCCCCACGACTTGTCGCCGACGTCGGCCTGGGCGACCTTTTCGGTGATCTTCGTGCCCTGTTCGCGGTACTTGCCGAGCTCGCCGGCGTACTTGTGCAGCGCGTCGACCTCGACCCGGTAACCGCCGGCTCCGTCGGGCATCAGTCCTCCTCGTCGAACAGGTTCCGCAGGAAGCGGTCGCCCGCCGACGGGCCGGCCGTGGGTGGGGCCGGCGGCGGGTCGGCCGGGCGGAGCACGCGCTGCTCGGAGAAGTCCTCGGGCCGCGGCGGTGCTTCGGTGAGCTTCGACCGCAGTTCTTCGACGGTGGTTCCGAACGCCACGGCCTGCGTCTCGAGGACCTGGTCGACGAGGCCGAGGCCGTCACCCATGTTCTCTTCGACGATGACCGCCTGCCGCCGCGCCGCCTCGCCGATGGCTTCCCGCAGCGTCGTGAGCAGCGTGGCCGACAGCGCTTGCGGCCCCTTGGCCAGCGCGGCTTCGGTGAACTTGACGTCCAGGACGGCACCCCCGGGCCCGGTCACGACAGTGACACCCCCGTCCGCCGACGCGGCGCTCGCCCGCAGTTCGGTCAGCTGCTGCCGCATCGCACCCAGCCCGGCGAACCGGTCGTCGGCGTGGCGGATGCCCGCCTGGAACCGTTCGAACTCGGCCACCAGCTGCTCGAACTCGCCCGACATCCGCCCGCCTCTCCGTTTCGTGGTGCACCCATCGTGACCCTCCGGCCGCACTGTGACGTACGGAACGGCCGATCCGATCCCACTGCATCACCCGACCGGGTAATGGGTAGGTTTCGGCCCGAGAGGGAAGCAGGGGACAACGCGCGAGGAGTGTGTGATGACCAGCACCGAAGGGGCCGGAGGCCCGGCCGAAGAACCCAAGTCGAGGGGCAATCACGCGGCCCCGGAGGGCGCCGGCGTGCACCCCCTGATCGACCTGTCCCGGGACCCGAACCCGGGCAAGCCGGACCACGCCAAGCCGGACGAGGACTGAGGGAGCGGGCGGAGTCGGCGGCGCTGCTGAAGCTGCGCCGCCCGCCGCCCGCCGCCGCTCGTGGCGCCCGCCGCCCGCCGCCTGGTGCCCGCCGCCGCTCGTAGCGGCCGCGGCTCCGGCGGCCGTGCCTTGGCTCGGCGACCGGCGGGCTGGGCGAGCCGCCCGCCACTCATCGCCGGGTCTCGGCGCGGGGGAGCGGCGAAGCTGCCCGCGCACCGGCTCGCTGGCTGGAGGGCCGCGGCTTCCTGACCAGCCCGGTCCCGGCAGCCATGTACCGAGTGGGCGGCCGCGTGCGAGGAGCTGCTCCGGCGCTCGCCGCCGGCACCCGCGCCCAGGGAAGCCACCCCGCTCAACCCCAGCACTCGCCACCGAGCCGGCGGCCGCGTGCCGAGTAATCTGCTCGAGCCCCAGCACCCGCGCCCCCGTCGGCAGCCGCGCGCCGAAGTAAGCCGCGCACCCGCCGAACCGCCCGTCGCGCCGTGAGCCTGAGCTCCCCGCGACCCGAGGCGTGGAATGTCCCGCAGCCCAGGGGCGTTGAGAGGTACGCTGGAGGTTCGCCGACCTACAGACCCCCCGCCGCGTTCCTCCCGGACCCGGGCGGGTATCTTTGGAGACCGTGCCCGGCATGCGTCGGGCCGCTCCGCGTGCCGTGCGCATGGACGGGGTGCTCAGGCACCCGGTCACCGGCTTCGGCAGGTCGGGGTTCCGACGGAAATCCCTCCGGGAAGTTACCGGTCGCGAGACCGTGACGCGGGCCGACACGCCCGACCGCGGGGGCCGGTGAAGACACGAAGAAGCAGATCACGACAGGAAGCTGGTCCATTGCCCACGATCCAGCAGCTGGTCCGCAAGGGCCGCCAGGACAAGGCTGCCAAGCAGAAGACCGCGGCCCTCAAGGGGAGCCCGCAGCGGCGTGGCGTGTGCACTCGCGTGTACACCACGACCCCCAAGAAGCCGAACTCGGCGCTTCGCAAGGTCGCGCGTGTGAAGCTGACCAGCGGCATCGAGGTCACCGCCTACATCCCCGGTGAGGGCCACAACCTGCAGGAGCACTCGATGGTGCTCGTGCGTGGTGGTCGTGTGAAGGACCTTCCGGGTGTCCGTTACAAGATCATCCGCGGTTCGCTCGACACGCAGGGTGTCAAGAACCGCAAGCAGGCGCGCAGCCGGTACGGCGCGAAGAAGGAGAAGAGCTAATGCCCCGCAAGGGTCCGGCCCCCAAGCGGCCGCTGATCTCCGACCCCGTCTACGCCTCCCCGCTGGTCACCCAGCTGGTGAACAAGGTGCTGAAGGACGGGAAGCGGTCCCTGGCCGAGCGCATCGTCTACGGCGCGCTCGAAGGCGCTCGCGAGAAGACCGGCACCGACCCGGTCGTCACGCTGAAGCGCGCCCTCGACAACGTGAAGCCCACCATCGAGGTGAAGAGCCGCCGCGTCGGTGGTGCCACCTACCAGGTGCCGATCGAGGTCAAGCCGGGCCGCTCCACGACGCTGGCGCTGCGCTGGCTGGTCTCCTTCTCGCAGGCTCGCCGCGAGAAGACGATGATCGAGCGCCTGCAGAACGAGCTCCTGGACGCTTCCAACGGCCTCGGTGCCTCGGTGAAGCGTCGCGAGGACACGCACAAGATGGCCGAGTCCAACCGGGCCTTCGCGCACTACCGCTGGTGATGACCGCCCGGCTGTCGACCAAGCCATGCCGGGCCCCAAGCTTGAGAACAGGGGAACACTCTCGTGGCACGTGAAGTGCTGACCGACCTGAACAAGGTCCGCAACATCGGCATCATGGCCCACATCGACGCCGGCAAGACGACCACCACCGAGCGGATCCTGTTCTACACCGGGGTCAACTACAAGATCGGTGAAGTCCACGACGGCGCCGCCACCATGGACTGGATGGAGGAAGAGCAGAAGCGGGGTATCACCATCACCTCGGCTGCCACCACCACCTTCTGGGACGACCACCAGATCAACATCATCGACACCCCGGGCCACGTCGACTTCACCGTCGAGGTGGAGCGCAACCTCCGGGTGCTCGACGGTGCGGTCGCCGTCTTCGACGGCAAGGAAGGCGTCGAGCCGCAGTCCGAGCAGGTCTGGCGGCAGGCGGACAAGTACGACGTCCCGCGCATCTGCTTCGTCAACAAGATGGACAAGCTGGGTGCGGACTTCTACTACACCGTGAAGACCATCGTGGACCGCCTCGGCGTGCGCCCGCTGGTCATCCAGCTGCCGATCGGCGCCGAGAACGACTTCGAAGGCGTCGTCGACCTGGTCCGCATGAAGGCGCTGACCTGGCGCGGCGAGGTCCAGAAGGGCGAGGACTACTCGGTCGAGGAAATCCCGGCCGACCTGGCCGAGAAGGCCGCGGAGTACCGCGAGAAGCTCGTCGAGACCGTCGCCGAGGCGGACGACGCGCTGATGGAGAAGTTCCTCGAGGGTGAGGAGCTGACGGAGGCCGAGATCAAGGCCGGCATCCGGAAGCTCACCATCACCAGCCAGGTCTTCCCGGTGCTGGCCGGTTCCGCGTTCAAGAACAAGGGCGTGCAGCCCATGCTCGACGCGGTCATCGACTACCTGCCGACCCCGCTGGACGTCCCGGCCGTCGAGGGCCTGCTGCCCGACGGCGAGACCGTGGCCTCCCGCAAGGCGTCGGTCGACGAGCCGTTCGCCGCGCTCGCGTTCAAGATCGCCGCGCACCCGTTCTTCGGCAAGCTGACCTACATCCGGGTGTACTCGGGCAAGGTCGCCGCCGGCGCGCAGGTCATCAACGCGACCAAGGAGCGCAAGGAGCGCATCGGGAAGATCTTCCAGATGCACTCCAATAAGGAGAACCCGGTCGACGACGCCCAGGTCGGCCACATCTACGCGGTCATCGGGCTGAAGGACACCACCACGGGTGACACCCTGGCGGACCCGCAGAACCCGATCGTGCTGGAGTCGATGACGTTCCCCGAGCCGGTCATCCGGGTCGCGATCGAACCGAAGACGAAGGCCGACCAGGAGAAGCTGTCCCTGGCGATCCAGAAGCTGGCCGAAGAGGACCCGACGTTCCAGGTCAAGCTGGACGAGGACACCGGCCAGACGATCATCGCGGGCATGGGCGAGCTGCACCTCGAGGTGCTGGTCAACCGGATGAAGTCCGACTACAAGGTCGAGGCGAACATCGGTAAGCCGCAGGTCGCCTACCGTGAGACGATCAAGAAGACGGTCGACAAGCTCGACTACGTCCACAAGAAGCAGACCGGTGGTTCCGGCCAGTTCGCGAAGGTCATCGTGAAGCTGGAGCCGCTCGAGCGCACCGACGGCGCGCTCTACGAGTTCGACAACAAGGTGACCGGTGGTCGCGTGCCGCGGGAGTACATCCCGTCGGTGGACGCGGGCGCGCAGGACGCGATGCAGTACGGCGTCCTGGCCGGCTACCCGCTCGTCGGGTTGAAGTTCACCCTGTTGGATGGTGCCTACCACGAGGTCGACTCTTCGGAGATGGCGTTCAAGATCGCCGGTTCCATGGCGATGAAGGAAGCCGCGAAGAAGGCCGGCCCGGTGATCCTGGAGCCGATGATGGCGGTCGAGGTGACCACGCCCGAGGACTACATGGGTGACGTCATCGGTGACCTCAACTCCCGCCGTGGTCAGATCCAGGCCATGGAGGAGCGGGCGGGCATCCGCGTCGTGAAGGCGCTGGTCCCGCTGTCGGAGATGTTCGGCTACGTCGGCGACCTGCGGTCCCGCACCCAGGGCCGGGCGAACTACTCCATGTTGTTCGACTCCTACGCCGAGGTTCCCGCGAACGTCGCGAAGGAAATCATCGCGAAGGCGACGGGGGAGTAATCCCCCCAGCGCTCGCGGGCATTAAGGGACTCTCCTGAACGTCCGCAGCACCGACGAAGGAACAATCGTGGGGCGGCAGCCACGCCGCCCCACGAGCACAAAGCGAAATCAGTCCAGGAGGACATTCCAGTGGCGAAGGCGAAATTCGAGCGGACCAAGCCGCACGTCAACATCGGCACCATCGGTCACGTTGACCACGGCAAGACGACTCTGACCGCGGCCATCACCAAGGTGCTGCACGACAAGTACCCGGAGCTGAACGAGTCGCGGGCGTTCGACCAGATCGACAACGCGCCGGAAGAGAAGCAGCGCGGCATCACGATCAACATCTCGCACGTCGAGTACCAGACCGAGAAGCGTCACTACGCGCACGTGGACGCCCCCGGTCACGCGGACTACATCAAGAACATGATCACCGGTGCCGCCCAGATGGACGGTGCGATCCTGGTCGTGGCCGCCACCGACGGCCCGATGCCGCAGACCCGCGAGCACGTGCTGCTCGCCCGCCAGGTCGGCGTGCCCTACATCGTGGTCGCGCTGAACAAGGCCGACATGGTCGACGACGAGGAGATCCTCGAGCTCGTCGAGCTGGAGGTCCGCGAGCTGCTGTCCTCGCAGGAGTTCCCGGGCGACGACGCGCCGGTCGTGCGCGTTTCCGGCCTGAAGGCCCTCGAGGGTGACGAGAAGTGGTCCGAGGCCGTTCTCGAGCTGATGAGCGCCGTCGACAACAACGTGCCGGACCCGGTGCGTGAGCTCGACAAGCCGTTCCTGATGCCGATCGAAGACGTCTTCACCATCACCGGTCGTGGCACCGTGGTGACCGGTCGCGTCGAGCGCGGCCAGATCAACGTCAACGAAGAGGTCGAGATCGTGGGTATCCGCGAGAAGTCGACCAAGACCACCGTCACCGGTGTCGAGATGTTCCGCAAGCTGCTCGACTCGGGCCAGGCGGGCGACAACGTCGGCCTGCTGGTCCGCGGCATCAAGCGCGAGGACGTCGAGCGCGGCCAGGTCGTCGTGAAGCCGGGCACCACCACCCCGCACACCGACTTCGAGGGCCGGGTCTACATCCTGTCGAAGGACGAGGGTGGCCGTCACACCCCGTTCTTCAACAACTACCGCCCGCAGTTCTACTTCCGCACCACCGACGTGACCGGCGTCGTGACCCTCCCCGAGGGCACCGAGATGGTCATGCCGGGCGACAACACCGACATCACGGTCGCGCTGATCCAGCCGGTCGCGATGGACGAGGGTCTGCGCTTCGCCATCCGCGAGGGTGGCCGGACCGTCGGCGCGGGCCAGGTTACCAAGATCAACAAGTGATTTAGGCGCCCCACCGGGGGCAATACACCCCCGGGTTCGGGGCGTCAAATCACGTGTGCGACACTATTCAGGTTGCTCGTCCTGGGGCGGCCGATCCTTTCGAGGATCCGGCCGCTCCGGTGCGAGTGGCCACGGTCCGCGGAGCTCTTTCCTTCGGGTGAGGCGAGCGGGCAAAGGCAGTGAGACGGGCAGTGCTTGCAAAAGCGCTGCCGGCTCAGCGCCTCCTCACGTTGAGGAAGACCAGGCAAGACGACGATCCCGCGGGATCCGTCTGTGCGTCGGGCGCGACACGCCCGACCGCGTGGACCGGGGACAGGGCCGTTGAACTGCGGAAACCCAGGCTCAGGGTGGCAACACCCAGCGGGGTTTGTGAGATAGCGGCACGAGACGACAAGGAACGAGCAGCCACCATGGCGGGACAGAAGATCCGCATCCGGCTCAAGGCCTACGACCACGAGGCGATCGACACCTCGGCGCGCAAGATCGTGGAGACGGTCACGCGCACCGGCGCCCGTGTTGTCGGGCCGGTGCCGCTGCCCACCGAGAAGAACGTTTACTGCGTCATCCGCTCGCCGCACAAGTACAAGGACTCGCGCGAGCACTTCGAGATGCGCACGCACAAGCGTCTGATCGACATCCTCGACCCGACGCCGAAGACGGTCGACGCGCTCATGCGCATCGACCTGCCGGCGAGCGTCGACGTCAACATCCAGTAGTAGCGGCGGGCGAGCGGCGGAGAGTAAGAGACTCATGTCTGACAGGCAGATGAAGGGCATCCTGGGCACCAAGCTCGGCATGACCCAGGTCTTCGACGAACAGAACCGGGTTGTCCCGGTCACCGTCGTGAAGGCCGGTCCGAACGTGGTCACCCAGGTTCGGACCCAGGACAAGGACGGCTACACGGCCGTGCAGCTGGCGTTCGGCGCGGTCGACCCGCGCAAGGTGAACAAGCCGCGCACCGGCCACTTCGACAAGGCGGGCGTGACGCCGCGCCGGTTCCTCGCCGAGCTGCGCACCACCGACGCCGAGACCTACGAGGTCGGCCAGGAGATCACCGCCGAGGTGTTCGCCGCCGGCGTCGAGGTCGACGTGACCGGGACCAGCAAGGGCAAGGGCTACGCGGGCGTCATGAAGCGCCACGGTTTCAAGGGCCAGGGCGCGAGCCACGGTGCCCAGGCCGTGCACCGCAAGCCGGGTTCCATCGGTGGCTGTGCCACCCCCGGCCGCGTCTTCAAGGGCCTGCGCATGGCGGGCCGGATGGGCAACGACCGGGTCACCACGCAGAACCTGACCGTGCACGCCGTGCGTGCCGACGACGGCCTGCTGCTGATCAAGGGCGCCGTGCCCGGTCCCAAGGGCGGCGTGCTGTTCGTTCGCAGCGCCGCGAAGGGTGGTAACTCCGAATGACAAGCGTCGAGCTGAAGACCCCGGCCGGTAAAGCCGACGGCACCGTGGACCTCCCCGAGGAGATCTTCGACGTGCAGGCCAATGTCGCGCTGATGCACCAGGTCGTGGTGGCCCAGCAGGCCGCCGCTCGCCAGGGCACGCACGACACGAAGACCCGTGGCGAAGTTCGCGGTGGCGGCAAGAAGCCGTACCGCCAGAAGGGCACCGGCCGTGCCCGCCAGGGTTCGACCCGCGCGCCGCAGTTCGTCGGCGGTGGCGTCGTCCACGGCCCCACGCCGCGTGACTACTCGCAGCGCACCCCGAAGAAGATGAAGGCCGCCGCCCTGCGTGGCGCTCTCTCCGACCGGGCCCGCGCCGGCCAGCTGCACGTCGTCACCGAACTGGTGACCGGTGAGAAGCCGAACACCAAGGCCGCCAAGGCCGCCCTCGCCGCGGTGACGCTGGCGAAGCGCGTGCTCGTGGTGCTGCACCGGGACGACGAGCTGAGCTGGGTTTCCCTGCGGAACCTGCCCGAGGTGCACATCCTCTGGGCCGACCAGCTCAACACCTACGACGTGCTGGTCAACGACGACGTCGTGTTCACCAAGGCCGCGTACGACGCGTTCGTCGCCGGCCCCGTCCGCGGTAAGACCGTCAAGGCTTCCGCGCGGTCGGGCGAGGTCACGGAAGGGAGTGACGAGAAGTGAGTTCGGTCGCCATTCCGGACCCCCGCGACATCCTGCTCGCGCCGGTCATCTCCGAGAAGTCCTACGGGCTGCTCGAGGACCACAAGTACACGTTCATCGTCCGCCCGGACGCCAACAAGACCCAGATCAAGATCGCGGTCGAGAAGGTGTTCGGCGTCAAGGTGGTCAGCGTCAACACGGCCAACCGCCAGGGCAAGCGGAAGCGGACTCGCGCAGGCTTCGGCAAGCGCAAGGACACCAAGCGCGCCATCGTGACTCTTTCGCCTGAGAGCAAGGCGATCGAGATCTTCGGCGGACCCACCGCGTAAAGGACTGAGCTGACAATGGGCATCCGCAAGTACAAGCCGACGACCCCGGGTCGTCGCGGTTCGAGCGTCTCGGACTTCGCCGAGATCACCCGCTCCACCCCGGAGAAGTCGCTGCTTCGTCCGCTGAGCGGTTCGGGCGGTCGCAACTCGTCCGGCAAGATCACCACCCGGCACAAGGGTGGCGGCCACAAGCGCGCTTACCGCGTCATCGACTTCCGTCGCAATGACAAGGACGGCATCCCCGCCAAGGTGGCGCACATCGAGTACGACCCCAACCGGTCCGCTCGCATCGCGCTGCTGCACTACGCCGACGGCGAGAAGCGCTACATCATCGCGCCGGAGAAGCTGAAGCAGGGCGACACGGTCGAGAACGGCCCCCGGGCCGACATCAAGCCGGGCAACAACCTGCCGCTGCGCAACATCCCGGTCGGTACTGTGATCCACGCGATCGAGCTCCGCCCCGGTGGCGGCGCGAAGATGGCGCGGTCCGCCGGCGCGAAGGTGCAGCTCGTCGCCAAGGACGGTCCGTACGCCCAGCTGCGTCTCCCCTCGGGTGAGATCCGCAACGTGGACGTGCGCAACCGCGCCACGGTCGGCGAGGTCGGCAACTCCGAGCACGCCAACATCAACTGGGGCAAGGCCGGCCGCAACCGCTGGCGCGGCAAGCGCCCCACGGTCCGTGGTGTCGTCATGAACCCGGTCGACCACCCGCACGGTGGTGGTGAGGGTAAGACCTCCGGTGGTCGCCACCCGGTCAACCCGAACGGTAAGCCCGAGGGCCGCACGCGTCGCCGCAAGGCGTCCGACGCCCTCATCGTCCGCCGCCGGCGTACCGGCAAGAACAAGCGCTGAGCAGGGAGGTAGAACCAAATGCCACGTAGCCTCAAAAAGGGCCCGTTCGTGGACGACCACCTGCTCAAGAAGGTGGACGCGCTGAACGAATCGGGCAAGAAGACCGTGATCAAGACTTGGTCGCGGCGTTCCACGATCATCCCGGATTTCCTGGGTCACACGATCGCGGTGCACGACGGCCGCAAGCACGTCCCGGTGTTCGTCACCGAGGCGATGGTGGGTCACAAGCTGGGCGAGTTCGCCCCGACGCGGACCTTCAAGGGCCACATCAAGGACGACCGCAAGTCGCGCCGCCGCTGAGCGGGCACGATAAGAGACAAGGGAAGTAGCGATGAACGCCCAGAACGACGCGACGACCGAGGCTGAACTGCCTACGGCGTACGCGCGGGCTCGCTTCGTCCGGGACTCGCCCACCAAGGTGCGCCGGGTGATCGAGCTCATCAAGGGACGTAGCGCCGCCGACGCCTTGGCCGTGCTCCGGTTCGCCCCGCAGGCGGCCAGCGAGCCGGTCGCGAAGGTGCTCGCCAGCGCCGTGGCCAACGCCGAGAACAACCTTCAGCTGGACCCGGAGACGCTCTGGGTCAAGAACGCGTACGCCGACGAGGGCCCCACCCTCAAGCGCATCCGCCCGCGGGCCCAGGGCCGCGCGTACCGGATCCGCAAGCGGACCAGCCACATCACCGTCGAGGTGGAGTCGCGTCCGGCCGTCGCGCAGAAGGCTCAGAGCAAGAAGAAGGCAGGTGGCCGGTAGTGGGCCAGAAAATCAACCCGCACGGTTTCCGCCTGGGTATCACCACGGACTGGAAGTCGCGCTGGTACGCCGACAAGCAGTACGCCGAGTACGTGGCCGAGGACGTCAAGATCCGCAAGCTCCTCGCCACGGGCATGGAGCGGGCCGGCATCTCCAAGGTCGAGATCGAGCGCACCCGTGACCGCGTCCGCGTGGACATCCACACCGCCCGGCCGGGCATCGTCATCGGCCGCCGCGGTGCGGAGGCCGACCGGATCCGCGGCGCGCTGGAGAAGCTGACCAAGAAGCAGGTCCAGCTGAACATCCTCGAGGTCAAGAACCCCGAGGCCGACGCCCAGCTGGTCGCCCAGGCGGTCGCGGAGCAGCTCTCCAACCGCGTGGCGTTCCGCCGCGCGATGCGGAAGGCGATCCAGACCTCCATGCGCTCGCCGCAGGTCAAGGGCATCCGCGTGCAGTGCGGCGGTCGTCTCGGCGGTGCCGAGATGTCCCGCTCCGAGCACTACCGCGATGGCCGCGTCCCGCTGCACACGCTGCGCGCCGACATCGACTACGGCTTCTTCGAGGCCAAGACGACGTTCGGTCGCATCGGCGTCAAGGTGTGGATCTACAAGGGTGAGCTCGTCGGTGGCCTGAAGGCCCGCGAAGCCCGCGACGCCGCCGAGCGCGCGCCGCGCGGTGGTCGCGACCGCGACCGCAGCGACCGGCCGTCCCGTCCGCGTCGTTCCGGCGCCTCGGGCACGACCGCCACCTCGACCGAAGCCGGTCGCGCCGCCGCTGCGGCCACGACCGAGGCCCCGGCGGCTCCGGCCACCGAGACCGCAGAAAAGACGGAGGGCTGAGACGTGCTCATCCCGCGCAGGGTCAAGCACCGGAAGCAGCACTCCCCGAAGCGCCACGGCGCCGCCAAGGGTGGCACGAAGGTCAGCTTCGGCGAGTACGGCATCCAGGCGCTTGAGCACAGCTACGTGACGAACCGGCAGATCGAGTCCGCTCGTATCGCCATGACCCGTCACATCAAGCGTGGTGGCAAGGTGTGGACGACGATCTACCCGGACCGCCCGCTGACCAAGAAGCCGGCCGAAACCCGGATGGGTTCCGGTAAGGGTTCGCCCGAGTGGTGGATCGCCAACGTGAAGCCGGGCCGCGTGATGTTCGAGATCTCGTTCCCGAACGAGGAGACGGCTCGCGAGGCGCTGCGCCGCGCGATCCACAAGCTGCCCATGAAGTGCCGCATCGTGACCCGTGAAGGTGGTGAGTTCTGATGGCTAACGCAGGTGCCGCACAGGCATCGGAGCTGCGTGAGCTCACCGCGGAAGAGCTCGTCCTGCGTCTGAAGGAATACAAGGAGGAGCTGTTCAACCTCCGTTTCCAGATGGCGACCGGGCAGCTCGACAACAACCGCCGTCTGCGCACCGTCCGCACGGACATCGCGCGGATCTACACGGTCATGCGCGAGCGCGAACTCGGCCTGTCCGTTGCCCCCGACGCCGAGAGTGAAGGTGCCGCATGAGCGAGCCCACCACCGAGACGCCGGCCCGGAACGACCGTAAGGTCCGCGAGGGCTACGTCGTCTCGGACAAGATGAACAAGACGATCGTGGTCGAGCTCGAAGACCGCAAGAAGCACCCCCGTTACTCGAAGGTCGTCCGCTCCACCACCAAGGTGAAGGTGCACGACGAGAACAACGAGGCGGGCCAGGGTGACCGGGTCCTTCTGATGGAGACCCGCCCGCTGTCGGCGACGAAGCGGTGGCGCCTGGTGAAGATCGTGGAGAAGGCCAAGTAAGCAGGGCTCTTCGGAGTCTTTAGTTCCGCAAGGCTCGCCACTGTGAAACCTCACAAGCGGGCGAGAACCGGCGCGACATACAGGAGTTGACGTGATCCAGCAGGAGTCGCGGCTTCGGGTAGCCGACAACACGGGTGCGAAGGAAATTCTCTGCATCCGCGTTCTCGGTGGCTCCGGGCGGCGCTACGCCGGCATCGGCGACATCATCGTCGCCACCGTGAAGGACGCCATCCCGGCTGCCGGGGTGAAGAAGGGCGACGTCGTCAAGGCCGTCATCGTCCGCACGGTCAAGGAGCGCCGTCGTCCGGACGGTTCCTACATCCGGTTCGACGAGAACGCCGCCGTGCTCATCAAGAACGACAACGAGCCCCGCGGCACCCGCATCTTCGGTCCGGTGGGCCGCGAGCTGCGCGACCGAAAGTTCATGAAGATCATTTCGCTCGCGCCGGAGGTGCTGTGATGAAGGTGAAGAAGGGCGACACGGTCGTCGTCATCGCCGGCAAGGACAAGGGCGCCAAGGGCAAGGTCATCCAGGCTTACCCGGAGCGCGAGCGCGTGCTGGTCGAGGGCGTGAACCGGATCAAGAAGCACACGCGGATCAGCCAGACCCAGCGCGGTGCGCAGTCCGGCGGCATCGTCACGCAGGAGGCGCCCATCCACGTCTCGAACGTGATGGTCGTCGACTCGGACGGCAAGCCGGCCCGGGTGGGTTACCGCATCGGCGAGGACGGCAAGAAGGTCCGGATCTCGCGCCGGAACGGTAAGGACATCTGATGACCACCGCAGAGAAGACCTCGCCGCGCCTCAAGGTGCGCTACCGCGAGGAAATCAAGGGCCAGCTGCAGGCTGAGTTCTCCTTCGCCAACGTCCACCAGATCCCGGGCGTGACGAAGGTCGTCGTGAACATGGGCGTCGGCGACGCCGCCCGCGACAGCAAGCTGATCGAGGGTGCGGTCAAGGACCTCGCGCTGATCACCGGCCAGAAGCCGGAGGTCCGGAAGGCCCGCAAGTCCATCGCGCAGTTCAAGCTGCGTGAAGGCCAGCCGATCGGCGCGCGCGTCACGCTGCGCGGCGACCGGATGTGGGAGTTCCTCGACCGGCTGCTGACCATCGCGCTGCCGCGTATCCGCGACTTCCGCGGGCTTTCGCCGAAGCAGTTCGACGGCCACGGCAACTACACCTTCGGTCTCAACGAGCAGTCGATGTTCCACGAGATCGACCCCGACTCCATCGACCGCCCCCGCGGCATGGACGTCACCGTCGTCACGACCGCCACGAACGACGACGAGGGCCGGGCGCTGCTGCGCAAGCTCGGCTTCCCGTTCAAGGAGAACTGAGCCGATGGCCAAGAAAGCACTGGTCCACAAGGCCGCGAAGAAGCCGAAGTTCGCCGTGCGCGCCTACACCCGCTGCCAGCGGTGCGGCCGTCCGCACGCCGTGTTCCGCAAGTTCGGGCTCTGCCGGATCTGCCTTCGCGAGATGGCGCACGCGGGCGAGCTGCCCGGCGTCCGCAAGTCCAGCTGGTAAGAGCTTCTTTAAAAACTCCACTTCGCCACAGGCCCCGCCGCTCGTGTTCCGGGCGGCGGGGAACCAGGGCGAGAAAGGTTGACAGGTCACCATGACGATGACCGACCCCATCGCAGACTTCTTGACGCGTCTGCGTAACGCGAACTCGGCGTACCACGACGAGGTCAAGCTCCCGCACTCGAAGCTCAAGGCGAACATCGCCGAGATCCTCAAGCGCGAGGGCTACATCGCGGGTTACCACGACGAGCCGGGCGAGAAGCACAAGAACCTCGTCGTCGAGCTCAAGTACGGCCCCAACCGTGAGCGGAGCATCGCCGGCCTGCGGCGCGTCTCCAAGCCGGGTCTGCGGGTCTACGCAAAATCGACCGAACTGCCGTCCGTGCTCGGCGGCCTGGGCATCGCGATCATCTCGACGTCCGGTGGCCTGCAGACGGACCGGCAGGCCAAGCGCAACAGCGTGGGCGGCGAAGTCCTCGCCTACGTCTGGTAAGGGAAGGGGAACAGGCATGTCACGCATCGGAAAGCTGCCGGTCGCCGTCCCTTCCGGGGTCGAGGTGACCATCGACGGTCAGCAGATCAAGGTCAAGGGGCCCAAGGGCACCCTCGAGCACACCGTCGCCGAGCCGATCACCGTCGAGCGCGACGAGGACGGCACGCTGCTGGTCAAGCGCCCGGATGACGAGCGCACCAGCAAGGCGCTGCACGGGCTCACCCGTACGCTGGTGAACAACCTCGTCGTCGGCGTCACCGCCGGCTACGAGAAGAAGATGGAAATCCACGGCGTGGGTTACCGCGTGCAGGCCAAGGGTTCGGACCTCGAGTTCGCCCTCGGTTACTCGCACCCGGTCAAGATCGAGGCTCCGGAGGGCATCACCTTCAAGGTGGAGACCCCCACCCGGTTCTCGGTCTCGGGCATCGACAAGCAGAAGGTCGGCCAGATCTCGGCCGTCATCCGCAAGCTGCGGCGCCCGGACCCGTACAAGGGCAAGGGCCTGCGCTACGAGGGTGAGAAGATCCGCCGCAAGGTCGGAAAGACGGGTAAGTGATCATGAGCGACACGACTACGAAGCGCAAGCCGGTGGGCAAGGACATCTCGACCCGCCGCCGCGTCGCGAAGGCCCGTCGGCACTTCCGGCTCCGCAAGAAGGTCTCGGGCACCGAGCAGCGACCGCGCCTGGTCGTCAAGCGGTCCTCGCGGCACATCGCCGTGCAGGTGATCGACGACCTCGCCGGTCACACGCTGGCGTCGGCGTCCACCCTCGAGGCGGACGTCCGGGCGGTCGACGGCGACAAGAAGGCCAAGGCCGCCAAGGTCGGGGAACTCGTCGCCGCGCGGGCCAAGAGCGCCGGGATCTCGGCTGTGGTGTTCGACCGTGGGGGCAACGCCTACCACGGCCGCATCGCCGCGCTCGCCGACGCCGCCCGTGAGGCGGGGTTGGAGTTCTGACGATGCAGAAGCTTGTTAACGGAAGGAAAGCCTGATGCCGGGACGTACACGGCAATTCGGCGGCGGACAGGGCGGACCCGGCGGGCAGGGCGGCAACGACCGCAATGACCGTCGCGGTGGCGGCCGGGACCGGCGCGACAGCGGCCGTGGCGGGGCCGGCCAGGACAAGACCCCGCACCTCGAGAAGGTCGTGACGATCAACCGCGTCGCCAAGGTCGTCAAGGGTGGTCGTCGCTTCAGCTTCACCGCCCTCGTCGTCGTCGGTGACGGTGACGGTCAGGTCGGCGTCGGCTACGGCAAGGCCAAGGAAGTTCCCGCGGCCATCGCCAAGGGCGTCGAGGAAGCGAAGAAGAACTTCTTCCGCGTTCCGCGCGTCGGCGGCACCATTCCCCACCCGATCACGGGTGAGGAAGCCGCTGGTGTCGTCCTGCTCCGCCCGGCTTCCGCCGGTACCGGCGTCATCGCCGGTGGCCCGGTGCGTGCCGTGCTGGAGTGCGCGGGTGTCCACGACGTGCTGTCGAAGTCGCTCGGCTCCGACAACGCGATCAACATCGTGCACGCGACCGTGGCGGCCCTGAAGGGTCTGCAGCGTCCCGAAGAGGTCGCGGCTCGCCGCGGTCTCCCGCTCGAGGACGTCGCGCCGGCCCGGATGCTGCGCCAGCGTGCGGGCCAGGGGGTCTGACATGGCTCAGCTCAAGGTCACCCAGGTCAAGAGCAAGATCGGCACGAAGCACGCTCACCGCGAGTCGCTGCGCACCCTCGGGCTGCGCAAGATCCGCCAGAGCGTCGTGCGTGATGACACCCCCCAGGTGCGCGGCCTGATCCACACCGTCCGCCACCTGGTGGAGGTCGAGGAGGTCCAGGCATGACGGCCATCAAGATCCACCACCTGCGTCCGGCTCCGGGCGCCAAGCGCGAGAAGATGCGCGTCGGTCGTGGTGAAGGTTCGAAGGGCAAGACGGCCGGTCGCGGTACGAAGGGCACCAAGGCCCGGAAGAACGTGCCGGCCCGGTTCGAGGGTGGGCAGATGCCCATCCAGATGCGGCTCCCGAAGCTTCGCGGCTTCAAGAACCGCTTCCGCACCGAGTACCAGCCGGTGAACGTGGGCGACATCGCCCGCGTCTTCCCGGACGGCGGCAAGATCGGCGCCGAGGAGCTCGCGCAGAGCGGTCTGGTCCGCAAGGGCAAGCTGGTGAAGGTGCTCGGCAACGGCGATGTCAACGGCGTCAAGCTGGACATCACCGCCGACGCGTTCTCCGGCTCGGCCAAGGAGAAGCTCGAAGCGGCCGGTGGCTCCGCCACCACCAACTGAGCTCGTTCTCGTTCGAAGGCCCGTCTGGCTCACGCCAGGCGGGCCTTCGCCGTCTGCTCCTGACGGCGGTTCCTTGCCGGGAAGGGAATCCGGACGGAGGATCAAGGGGTGGACAGACCGTCGCAGGAGCCCGCAGCACAACCCGACGGCGCCGAGTCGCCGCTGAGCTTCCCAGTCGAAGCACCGCGGCCCGCCGGCCCTGAACCGGGAGCGGGCGCGCCTCAAGCCGAGCCGCTGCGGTTCCCGGCGGAGGCTTCGGGGCCCGATGCGCCCTCGCCCGGTGCTCTGCAGCCTGGTGAGGTGCCGCCGCTGGCTGAGCCGCTGCGCTTCCCTGCCGAGGCGCCGCGGGCTGAGGGGGCTTTCCAGCCTGCCGATGTGTCGCCGCTGCGGTTCCCTGCCGAGGCTTCGGGGCCCGATGCGCCCTCGCCCGGTGCTCTGCAGCCTGGTGATGCGCCGCCGCTGGGGGAGCCGTTGCGGTTCCCCGCGGAGGCCCCGCGGGCGGAGGGGGCTTTCCAGGCTGCTGATGCGCCGTCGCTGGCTGAGCCGTTGCGTTTTCCCGCCGAGGCTCCGCGGGCAGAGGGCGCTTTCCAGGCCGCTGATGTGCCGCCGCAGGCTGAGCCGTTGCGCTTCCCGGCGGAGGCCCCGCGGCCCGAAGCGCTCTCGCAGACCGCACTCCAGCCCGCGGACGTGGCGCCCCCATCCCAGCCCTCGCCGTTCAACGGTGCCGCGTCTCCGGCGCCCGGACCGCCCTTCCACCCCGCCGAGCTGCCGTACCCCGTCGCTCAGCTCCCGGGGGCCGTGCCCGGCAGCACCCAGCCGCCACCGCCGTACGCCGACCGACCCGCCGCCGAGCCGCCGGCTCCCGCCGCCGCTTCCTTCCTGCGGTTCGCTCCGCCCGTGCTCGCCGTCGTCGCGGCCGTCATGACCCTGCTCGGGGCCTTCCTGCCGCTCTTCCGGATCCGCGAACACTTCGGCGCCGGCCAGCAGTACCTGGACGCCCAGATGCTCATCACCGAGACCTCCTGGGGCCACACCATCGAAGTCCCGGGCCAGGGGGTCACCGACCAGACCGGTGCCCCGGTCGGCGTCCCGCTCCTCTTCGCCGTCGTCGTCCTGGTCGCCGCCGCGCTCCTCACCTTCAGCCGCCCGGGCCATCGGCTCGGCCGGTGGTTGATCGCCGCGGGGGCCGTCTTCGCCGCCGGTGTGGTCAGCACCGCCGGCACGAGCGGGTTCGGGTGGTCCGCCCGATCCAGCGAGGTCGAGGTCACGGTCGCCACCGGACCGGGCATGTGGCTGCTGATCGGCGGCACCGTCGTGGCCGCGGCCGCCGCGGTCGTCGCGTACCTGCCCTGGCGGCAGCCGCCCGGCTGGGCCGATCCGGCGCTCGCCTACGCCGACACCCCGACGCCGCCGTCGGGGGTCGCCATCACCGTCCTGCCGCCGGAGGACGAACAGCCCTGACCGCCGCTACCGTGGAGGTGTGTGGGTCTTCTTCGGCGCCTCCGTGCTCGTCGCCCTTACGCCAGGGGCGAACAACCTGCTCGGTCTCCATCACGGCATGACGCACGGTGTTCGCCACGGCCTCGCCGGGCTCGGCGGCCGGCTGGCCGCTTTCACCCTGTTGATCGCCGCTGTCGCGGCCGGGCTCGGGCAGCTCCTGGCCGCCTCCGAGACCGCGTTGACGATCATCAAATGGGCCGGCGCCGCCTACCTGCTCTACCTCGGCGTCCGCCTGCTCCGGTCCACCTTCCGCGGCGAAAACATCCCGAAAGAGCTGCCGGACACCCCCACGACGGCGTGGCGCGTCACCCGCAAGGAGTTCGGTGTCGCCCTCACCAACCCGAAGGCGATCCTGATCTTCACCGCCTTCGTACCGCAGTTCATCGACGCAGGTCACGGGTCATATCCGGGCCAGCTCGCCCTGCTGGGCGCGGGCTACCTGCTGGCCGAGTTCCTGGCCGGCTCGGTCTACGTCGGCGTCGGCGCCGCGGTGAAGACGATCAGGCTCTCCCGGCGGGCCCGGCGCAACGTCGATCGGGGCACCGGTGTGGTCCTCGTCGGCCTGGCCGGCGCGCTCGCGATGTCGAACGCCTGAGCCGCAATCTGTCAAGGAATCCGGCCAAGACGGCGATGTGGATCAACCCGCCGGAGCAACCTTGGTACGGAAAACGCACACGGACTGCGGACACGCCCTGTGAAGCTGTTAGAGTCGGCGACACGCTTCGGGACGAGTGTGCCCCGAAGCGTTCCTGGCTTGCGTGCCAGTAGTGCTGTGTGTTCCTGCCGGCCCCGTGCCGGCCAAGCCGATCGTCGGTTAGGACAGCCGACGACGCCGAGGAGGTCCCCCGCGTGCTCAGCGCCTTCCGCTCGGCTCTCGCGACGCCGGATCTACGCAAGAAGATCCTGTTCACGCTAGCCATCGTCGCGGTTTACCGAATCGGTGCGACCATTCCGGCGCCCGGCATCTCGTACGGTGCCGTACAGGCCTGTAGCTCCCAGGCGCAGCAGGAGGGCGTCTACCAGCTGCTGAACCTGTTCAGCGGTGGTGCGCTGCTGCAGCTGTCGCTCTTCTCGACCGGCATCATGCCGTACATCACGGCGAGCATCATCATCCAGCTGCTCACCGTGGTCATCCCGCGGTTCGAGGAGCTGAAGAAGGAAGGGCAGTCCGGCCAGGGCAAGCTGACCCAGTACACCCGGTACCTGACGATCGCGCTGGCGATCCTGCAGGCCACCGGCGTGGTCGCGCTCGCGGACCGCAAGCAGCTCTTCCCCGACTGCCAGTCGCCGATCATCCCGGACAACAGCGTCTACTCGCTGGCCATCATCGTCATCACGATGACCGCGGGCACCGCCGTCATGATGTGGCTGGGCGAGCTGATCACCGAGCGCGGTGTCGGCAACGGCATGTCCGTCCTGATCTTCCTGAACATCGCGGCGCGCATCCCGGTCGAGGGCGGCAACATCCTCAGCAACGCCGGTGGCGTGGGGCTGGCGATCGTCTGCGTCTTCGGCCTGGTGATCATCGCCAGCGTCATCTTCGTCGAGCAGGGGCAGCGCCGGATCCCGGTGCAGTACGCCAAGCGCATGGTCGGCCGCCGGATGTACGGCGGCACGTCGACCTACCTGCCGATCAAGGTCAACCAGGCCGGTGTCATCCCGGTCATCTTCGCGTCGTCCCTGCTGTACCTGCCGGACCTGATCAGCCGCCTCGTCGGCGACCAGAACGCCAACTCCGGCTGGCAGGTGTTCATCAAGAACTACGTCGTGAACCAGTCCAGCTGGGTGCACATCGCGCTGTACTTCGCCCTGATCATCTTCTTCACGTACTTCTACATCACGATCACGTTCAACGTGGACGAGCGTGCGGAAGAGATGAAGAAGTTCGGCGGGTTCATCCCGGGCATCCGCCCGGGCCGCCCGACGGCGGAGTACCTGAGCTTCGTGCTCGGCCGGATCACCCTGCCGGGTTCGCTGTACCTGGGCATCATCGCGATCCTTCCGAACTTCTTCCTGTCGTTGACCGGTAGCGGGAACAACCAGAACTTCCCGTTCGGCGGCACCGCTGTGCTGATCATGGTCGGTGTCGGTCTCGACACCGTGAAGCAGATCGAGAGCCAGCTGATGCAGCGCAACTACGAAGGGTTCTTGAAGTGACGCGCCTGGTTCTCGTGGGCCCGCCCGGCGCGGGCAAGGGCACGCAGGCGGTGGCCCTGTCCGAGCAGCTGCGTGTCCCGCACATCTCGACCGGTGACCTGTTCCGCGCGCACGTCGGCCAGGAGACCCCGCTCGGCCAGGAGGCGAAGCGCTACCTGGACTCGGGTGAGCTCGTGCCCGACTCGGTGACCAACGAAATGGTCCGCGAGCGGCTCGCCGAGCCGGACGCCAAGGCCGGCTTCCTGCTCGACGGCTTTCCCCGCAACACCAAGCAGGCCGAGGTCCTCGGCGAGATCCTCGGCGACGCGGATGTTTCGCTCGACGCGGTGATCCAGCTGCAGGTCCCGGAGGACGTCGTCGTCGGGCGGCTCATGTCGCGCGGCCGCGCGGACGACACCGAAGAAGTCATCCGCCGCCGTCAGCAGATCTACGTGTCGGACACCGCGCCGCTGCTTGAGTACTACGCCGACATCCTGGTGACCGTCGACGGTGTCGGCAGTGTCGAGGAGATCTCCGGCCGGGTGCTGAAAGCGCTGCGCGACCGCACGTGAACCTCGGAGGATTGCGTGTTCTGCAAGTGCTCCGCCGTGGGCGCATGATCGAAGTCAAGACGCCGGACGAGCTGCAGGCGATGCGGGCCGCGGGCCTCGTCGTCGCCCGCACGCTCGCGGCGGTCCGCGCCGCGGCGAAGCCGGGCGTCAGCACCGCCGAGCTCGACGAGCTGGCCGAGCAGACGATCCGGGACGCCGGCGCGGTGCCGTCGTTCAAGGGCTACCACGGTTTCCCGGCGTCGATCTGCGCGTCGGTGAACGAGCAGATCGTCCACGGCATCCCGGCGAAGACCCAGGTGCTGGCCGACGGCGACATCATCTCCGTCGACTGCGGCGCCATCCTCGACGGCTGGCACGGCGACTCCGCCGTGACGCTGGCCATCGGCCAGGTCTCCGACGCCGACCTCGCGCTGTCCGCGGCGACCGAGGCGGCGATGTGGGCCGGGATCGAGGCGGTCACCGCCGGTGGCCGCCTCACCGACATCTCCTACGCCGTGCAGTCCGCCGCCGAGCGCGCGGGCCGCGACGACGGCATCGAGTACGGGATGATCGTCGAGTACGGCGGCCACGGCATCGGCCGCGAGATGCACATGGACCCGTTCCTGCCCAACGTCGGCAAGCCCGGCAAGGGCCCGCGGCTGAAGCCCGGCATGGCGCTGGCGATCGAGCCGATGCTCACCGGCGGTGGCGGCGAGACCCGCGAGCTGGACGACGGCTGGACCGTGGTCACGGCCGACGGCTCCCGCGCGGCCCACTGGGAACACACCGTCGCGATCACCGAAGACGGCCCCTGGGTGCTCACCGCGGCTGAAGACGCCTGACCTGCACGTTCACCCACAAGCGGTGATCGCGATCACGTCCACCTGCACGTGCCCTTAGCATGGTCACCCCCGGTTTGGGGGTCGCGACACGTGTTGCGTACACTGTCAAGTCGGCGCACTTATCGCGCCCGGATCCTGCGCGCTCGTGAATTCACGGTCTACTGGGACTCGGGCACCGGTGTGCCGACGCACCGCCCAACCAGCACTAGTGCTCCGGTTGGTCACAGACTGTAGCGACAGACAGTGTCGACAAAGGAAATGCGGAGGACATGGCGAAGAAAGACGGGGCCATCGAGGTCGAAGGCCGCGTAGTCGAGCCGCTCCCCAACGCGATGTTCCGCGTCGAGTTGGAGAACGGTCACAAGGTCCTGGCACACATCAGCGGCAAGATGCGGCAGCACTACATCCGCATCCTGCCCGAGGACAGGGTTGTCGTGGAGCTCTCGCCCTACGACCTCTCTCGTGGTCGCATCGTCTACCGCTACAAGTGATCACGAAGAGCAGCTACTAGGAGAGCAGAAGACGTGAAGGTCCAGCCGAGCGTCAAGAAGATCTGCGACAAGTGCAAGGTGATCCGCCGTCACGGCCGGATCATGGTGATCTGCGAGAACCTGCGGCACAAGCAGCGGCAGGGCTGAGCACCAAGCACTCGACCAGAGTGGATTGACGGCTACACAACCTCCCCGCACCTGCCGGTTCACGCGAGTGAACCGGTTCACCCCCGGGCTTCAGGCCGGGGCCGGGACACCCGAAGCGCAAGCCGAGGGCACGACAGGCGAGTCGGTCCCGGAACCGGACGGGGAGCAGACCTGAAGATGAAACCGAAGAAGGAGCATCAACGCCAATGGCACGACTCGCTGGCGTAGACCTCCCCCGCGAAAAGCGGTTGGAGATCGCGCTTACCTACATCTACGGCATCGGCCGTACCCGCTCGAAGCAGCTCATCAAGGCTGCCGAGCTCAACGCGGACACCCGCGTCAAAGACCTCAGCGATGACGACCTCGCGAAGCTGCGTGTGTACATCGAAGAGAACTTCAAGGTCGAGGGTGACCTTCGCCGCGAGGTGAACGCCGACATCCGTCGGAAGATCGAGATCGGGTGCTACGAGGGCCTTCGCTGGCGCCGCGGACTTCCCGTCCGTGGTCAGCGCACGAAGACCAACGCCCGTACCCGCAAGGGTCCGAAGAAGACGGTCGCCGGCAAGAAGAAGGCTGGCAAGAAGTGAGCGTCCAGGGCAAGAAGGTCGTGCAGATGGGTGGCGTTCACCGCCGCGGCTCGGCTTGTGTCTCGCCCAAGGCGCTCTACGCCCGCCCGATGGCGCTCCGCAACCTGTACACCGACGCCGGTTCGATCATCCGGCGCGGACAGGCCGAAGCGGTCGCCGCTCACCAAGAGAACGCGCGCTAACAGGAGATCCCTCACAACATGCCACCGAAGTCTCGTACTGCGGCCGGGGCCAAGAAGGTCCGCCGCAAGGAAAAGAAGAATGTCGCGCACGGTCACGCGCACATCAAGAGCACCTTCAACAACACCATCGTCTCGATCACGGACCCGACCGGTGCCGTGATCGCGTGGGCGTCGAGTGGGCACGTGGGCTTCAAGGGCTCCCGCAAGTCCACCCCGTTCGCCGCGCAGATGGCCGCCGAGAACGCTGCCCGCAAGGCCGCCGAGCACGGCATGAAGAAGGTCGACGTCTTCGTGAAGGGCCCGGGTTCGGGCCGCGAGACGGCGATCCGCTCGCTGCAGGCGGCCGGCCTCGAGGTCGGCACCATCCAGGACGTGACCCCGCAGCCTCACAACGGCTGCCGCCCGCCCAAGCGGCGCCGGGTCTGAGGAACGGGGAGGAGTAAGAAGAAATGGCTCGTTACACCGGCCCCGCGACGCGTATTTCGCGTCGCCTCAAGGTTGACCTCATCGGCGGCGACCAGGCTTTCGAGCGTCGCCCCTACCCGCCGGGCCAGCACGGCCGCGGGCGCATCAAGGAGTCCGAGTACCTCCTGCAGTCGCAGGAGAAGCAGAAGGCTCGCTACACCTACGGCGTTCTCGAGCGTCAGTTCGTCCGGTACTACAAGGAAGCCGTCCGGCGTCCGGGCAAGACCGGTGAGAACCTGCTCCAGATCCTCGAGTCCCGCCTGGACAACGTGATCTACCGCGCCGGCATCGCCCGCACCCGCCGTCAGGCGCGTCAGCTGGTGAGCCACGGCCACTTCCTGGTCAACGGCGTCAAGGTCAACGTCCCGTCGTACCAGGTCACCAAGTGGGACATCATCGACGTGCGGCCGAAGTCGTTCTCGATGCTGCCCTTCGTCGTGGCCAAGGAGTCCTTCGGCGACCGCCCGATCCCGGCGTGGCTGCAGGTCGTCCAGTCCAACCTCCGCGTGCTGGTCCACCAGCTCCCGGAGCGTGCGCAGATCGACGTTCCGGTTCAGGAACAGCTGATCGTCGAGCTTTACTCGAAGTAGTCCGGCCCCGGCTGGAGTACGGGCGGCGGCGCAACAGGTGCGCCGCCGCCGCGCCATCCCTTCGACGTCATATGGCGGGCGTCGTCTGGAAAGGAATTAGGAAGAAATGCTGATTTCCCAGCGGCCGGCTCTCGGCGAAGAGACGGTCAACGAGACCCGCTCCCGGTTCACCATCGAACCGCTGGAGCCCGGCTTCGGCTACACGCTCGGCAACTCGCTGCGTCGTACGCTGCTGTCGTCCATCCCGGGCGCGGCAGTGACGAGCATCCGCATCGACGGCGTGCTGCACGAGTTCACCACCGTTCCCGGGGTGAAGGAAGACGTCACCGACATCATCCTGAACCTCAAGGAGCTCGTGGTGTCCTCGGAAGAGGACGAGCCGGTCACCATGTACCTGCGCAAGCAGGGCCCGGGTGAGGTCACGGCGGCCGACATCGTGCCGCCGGCGGGTGTCACCGTGCACAACCCGGATCTGCACATCGCGTCGCTGAACGGCAAGGGCAAGCTCGAGATCGAGCTCGTCGTCGAGCGCGGCCGCGGTTACGTTCCGGCCCTGCAGAACAAGCAGGCGGGCGCGGAGATCGGCCGGATCCCGGTCGACTCGATCTACTCGCCGGTGCTCAAGGTGACCTACAAGGTCGAGGCCACCCGTGTCGAGCAGCGCACCGACTTCGACAAGCTGATCCTGGACGTCGAGACCAAGCCGTCGATCACGCCGCGCGACGCGGTCGCGTCGGCCGGCAAGACGCTGGTGGAGCTGTTCGGTCTCGCTCGCGAGCTGAACGTCGACGCCGAGGGCATCGAGATCGGCCCGTCGCCGCAGGAGGCGGACACCATCGCCGCCTACGCGATGCCGATCGAGGACCTGGACCTCACCGTCCGGTCGTACAACTGCCTCAAGCGCGAAGGCATCCACACGGTGGGCGAGCTCGTCTCGCGCAGCGAGGCGGACCTGCTCGACATCCGCAACTTCGGCGCCAAGTCGATCGACGAGGTCAAGCTCAAGCTCGTCGGCCTCGGCCTCGCGCTGAAGGACAGCCCGCCCGGGTTCGACCCGACCGCGGCTGCCGCCAGCTACGACGGTGAAGGCTGGTCGGAGGGTGTCGGTGGCATCGCCGACGGGATTTCGGACGGCCACGACGATGGCCAGGACTACGCAGAGACCGAGCAGCTCTAGGGCTCTGTGCCTGGACGCTGCGAGCTGAACTAGTAGGAGAACCAATGCCCACCCCTACCAAGGGAGCCCGGCTCGGCGGGTCGTCCGCGCACGAGCGGCTGATCCTGGCCAACTTGGCCACGCAGCTGTTCGAGCACGGCAAGATCACGACCACCGAGGCGAAGGCCCGCCGGGTCCGCCCGCTGGCCGAGAAGCTGATCACGAAGGCGAAGCGGGGCGACCTGCACAACCGCCGTCAGGTGCAGAAGGTCGTCCGTGACAAGGACGTCGTGCACAAGCTGTTCGCCGAGATCGGTCCGCACTTCGCGGAGCGCCCGGGCGGCTACACCCGGATCACCAAGACGATGGCGCGCAAGGGCGACAACGCCGCCATGGCCGTCATCGAACTGGTGTCCGAGAAGACCGTGACGTCCGAGGCCGAGCGCGCTCGCAAGACGAAGTTCGCCAAGGACGAGCCGAAGGCCGCCGCCCCGGTTGCCGAGGAGACCACCGAGGCGCCTGCCGCCGACGAGGCTCCTGCTGCCGAGGAGGCCAAGGCCGAGGACACCACCGAGGCTCCGGCCTCGGAGGAGACCGACGCCGACGCCAAGAAGGACTGACGTCCTGACGGCCGATTCGACACCGGACGAGCCCGCCACTCCCCTCGGGGAGGGCGGGCTCGTTCGTCTGCGCCTGGACGTCTCCTACGACGGCACGGACTTCTCGGGCTGGGCCCGGCAGCCGGGCCGCCGGACGGTCCAGGGCGTCCTGGAGGAGGCCCTGCAGCGGCAGCCACCGGGAGCCGCGGTGCCGAAGTCCGTCGTCGTGGCGGGCCGTACGGACGCCGGGGTGCACGCGACCGGCCAGGTGGTGCACGTCGACGTCGTGCCGCTCGCTCCGGGCACCTCAGGCCGTGTTCCGGTCTCCGCCGAAGGCATCCCGGACCTGACGCGCATGGCGGGCCGCTGGAACCGCTTGCTGCCGGGTGACGTCCGGGTGCTGGGTGCCCGGGTCGCTCCCGAGGGCTTCGACGCGCGGTTCTCGGCGATCCGCCGTCACTACCGCTACCGCGTCTCGGACGCGCCGTGGGGCGTGGACCCGTTGCGCCGCCACGACACCCTGGCGTGGAACCGTCCGCTGTCGACGGACGCGATGAACGCCGCCGCCGCGGAACTGCTGGGCCTGCACGACTTCGCGGCCTACTGCAAGCAGCGCGAGACGGGCACGACGATCCGCGAGCTGCAGCGCCTGGAATGGGCACGCGTGGACGAGCACCTGCTGGAGGTCCGGGTCTCGGCGGACGCGTTCTGCCACTCGATGGTCCGCAGCCTGGTGGGCGTGCTCCTCCTGGTCGGCGACGGCCGCCGCACGGACGCGTGGCCGTCGAAGGTGCTGGAGAGCGGCATCCGCGACAGCGCGGTGGCCCCGGCCCACGGCCTCACGCTGCTGGGCGTGGACTACCCGCCGGACGAAGAACTCGCGGCGCGGGCCGAGCAGACCCGCAACGTCCGCACTGCGCCCTGACCGCAGCTCAGGGGCGAACCGCCTGTCGCGGCCCGGTTCAGCCCTCCGAATGGGTGGAGGGAGACGTACTCCCGGGAAGGATCGAGCCGCGATGCTGCTCAACGAAAAGCCCCTGCAGGTCCGTGAAGGGGTCCGGCTGACCCAAGCGATGGTCGACCGGGCGCTCGCCGCAGTCGACCCGGCCGACGCCGTCGGCCGCAGCGATGCGCTCGCTGCGCTGGAGGAGCGGCTGCGGTCTGCAGGCGAGGTGTTCAGGCCGCCGGTCGCCGCGCGCGGCTGATGGCCTGAACTCGCGGCGCGGGCCGAGCAGACCCGCAACGTCCGAACTGCGCTGTAACCGGAAGCGGGTGGCTCCCCGAGGGGAACCACCCGCTTCCGTCTGTCCGAAAAGGACGTCAGTCGCCGCGGCGGACCGGGCCGAGGAGCTGCTGCTCCTTGCCCGTCGTGACCAGGCGAAGCGGGCGCCAGAGGTTGCGGCCCAGGGCCACCGCCTGGTCGTCCTTCAACGTCGTCAGCTGGCGCATCATCTGGGGCGGCAGGCGCCAGATGCGGGCCGCCAGCTCGGCCTGGCCGGCCGGGAGGCGCTGCATCAGGACCAGGTCCGCCGCGTTGGCCGTCGCGCCCGCCTGCGGGTGCAGGTACGGGAGCACGTAGACCGTCGTCTGCCAGGGCGAGCGGGGCGGGAACAGGTCCTGGGGCGTCGGGCCGCCGTCGGTCACCACCAGCAGTGGCGCGTCCTCCGACGGCCGCGGCAGCTCGACCGGGGACAGCCGGCGGATCTGCACCAGCGGCGACGGCCGCCCGTCGCGGCTGCCGGCCGCCCGGGAGAGCACCTGCCACTCGGTCGGGCGCCCGGTGGCGACGACGACCCAGGCGCCGACCGCCATCGCGCGCATGGCCACCTGGCGGGCCAGGTAGAGCCCGCCCACCAGCACGATCCGGGTGGGGGTCGAGCGCAGCGCCGAGATCGTCAGCGGCTCGCCCTTGAGGCCCGAGCCGAGCACGATGCCGCCGCGGTCACCCGAAGGGCTGATCGCGTCGAGCATCGCGGGATCGACGGTGAACTCCGGCGCCACGCCGCTGTTCTGCCCGGCGTCACGGACGCGCGAACTCATGCTGTGCCTCCGATCGGCAACGTCGCGGCGAAGGCGGAAACCTGCAGTCCGCGCAGCGGCGTCAGGTTCACCCCGAGCCGCTCGGACAGCCCCTGCAGCCGCTGGTCGGCCGCGTCGAGCTCACGCGGGTTCCGCGCGCTCAGCCGCACCACGCCGCGCAGCCCGATCTTGCCCTCGTCGGACGCCGGGGAAATCGACATCGCCAGCGTCGCCGACAGCGCACGGACGCTCGTCAGCGCGTTCAGGCTGTTGGCGACCTTGCCCTTCGGCCAGCCGGTGATGGCGTAGCTCGCGTGGCCGATCCCGGCCGCGGTCACGCCGGACCAGCGTTCCTGCAACGTCACCTTGGTGGGCGACCCGGCCACCGACGTCAGCTCCGCGGCGGAAATGCTCGCCCGCAGCAGCTCGTCCGGGTCCAGGGGCCGCGTCGGCACGCCCTGGGACTCCAGCGCGTTGCGCACCCGCGACAGCGCCCCGATCAGCGCGCGGTGGGCGCCGACGACGCCGCCGCCGCGCTCCCGGATCGCCGCCGGGCACCGCCTCGGGTCGAGCCGGATCGCCACCCACGTCGTGCGCCGGGCCGCCGCGGGCAGCGGCCCCAGCACCTCCATGTAGGAGCTCAGCGCCGGCGAATCCGACGGCAGCGCCGCGCTGCCCGGGTAGCAGTGCCAGATCGTCTGGATCGAGTCGAGGACCACGCCGCGGTCCTCGAGGCAGGGGGCGAGCGCCGACAGCGGCAGGCTCGGTGCACCGTCAGCCTGGGTGATCAACGCCGGCGCCGGCTCGACGAGCAGCACCGCCGTCCACGTGCCGTCGTTCCAGGCGAGCCCGACCTGCTGGCGCTCGTGGTCGACGCCGTGGGCGACGACGAGGTCTGGAACGGCGATGCGGAGCAGGTTCACGCGGGCGTCATCGGGGCCGGTGACCGTGGTTTCTTCGGCGGTCATGGCTTCGACGGTGCTCGGCGGCAGCGGATCCGCGACCCGGTCGTGCGAGCGGAAGGTGTAGCGCAGCGTCAGGCCGACCCACTGGGTGAACCAGCGGCCGCGCCAGCGCAGCAGCGCGACGATGAGGGCGAAGCCGAGGATGCCGATGCCGACGTACTTGAGCGACATGTCGATCGCGAGCAGGACCAGGCCGATCGCCAGGCCGACTTCGAGCACGACGAGGTTGGCCACGGGCAGCGGGCCGAGGGTGACGCCGGCCGACCGCCGCCGCGCCGGCGGGGCCATCCGGGTCGCGCCGGACGGGGGAATGGCGGGACCGCTGTCGTCGGGCCCCTGCGGGCCGCCGGGACCACCCGGGCCACCGCCACCGGGGCCACCGGGACCGCCGCCTCCAGGTCCGCCAGGGCCGCCGGGACCGCCGCCGCCAGGACCCCCCGGGCCGCCAGGGCCTCCGGGACCACCCGGGCCGCCGGGGCGTCCGCCAGGGCCACCGGGAACCGGGCCGCCGGGACCGCGCGGGGGCATGCCAGGGGCGCCGCCGGGTCCGCCGGGACCGCCGCCGGGTCCGCCGGGGCCGCCACCGGGTCCGCCGGGAACGCCACCAGGTCCGCCGGGAACGCCACCAGGTCCGCCAGGAACACCACCGGGAACGCCGGGACCACCGGGTCTGCCCGGCCGGGGCGGGGGGCCCGGCGGACGGCCGCCGGGGGGCGGGGGCCCGGGCGGGCCAGGCGGACGTGGAGGAGTGGTGACGGACATCCGCGCTTTCTCTTCCCCTCGTGCTTGCTGCGTACCCGGAAGCCGGGTCCCGGGGAGCCCGACCCTAGCTGGAGTTGGTAGAAACCCCACACCAGACGGTCCCCGTACGGCTATCCTGCGGAACCGTACCGCGACGGGGAGAGCTGTAGGTCGAGAATGCCATCAACACCGACGACTAAGTCTCAGGTCCAGGCGTATCAGTTCGTCCTACGGCGGATGCAGTCGGCGCTGGTCCGGCGGGACGCCGTGATGCTGCACGACCCGATGCGCACCCACACGCGGGCCACCATCGTGGGGGTCGTGCTGGGTGCGCTCGGCATGATCGTGTTCGTCGTCTGGGGCCTGCTCAGCCCGGCGCCTTCGGTGCCCGAGGCCGGGAACATCGTGATCGGCGAGCAGTCCGGCACGGTGTACGTGGTGACGGGCAACCCGAAGAAGCTGATCCCGACGTTCAACCTCGCGTCGGCGCGGCTGTTGCTGCTGGCCCAGCAGAAGTCGACCGGTGCGGGCGCGGGCGCCAGCGGTGCGGCCGCCACTCCGCCCCCCGCCGCGGCGAGCCCGGCCAGTGTGAAGAATCCCACGGTCGTTTCCGACGAGCAGCTGAAGGACATTCCGCGCGAGAAACTGACCGGTATTCCGGACGGTCCGCAGCTGATCCCGACGGATTCCCAGCGAATTACCCCGAATTGGGCCGTCTGCGACCAGGTTCAGCTGGACCCGTCGCTGCCGAACCCCGACACCGGCCGGACCAACACCTACGTTTTCGGCGGTATCGCGCCGAGCGGCCTGGGCACCGAGCTGCGCGAGAACGAGGCGTTGCTGGCGAAGGCCGACAACGGGAAGACCTACCTCGTCTACCGGCTGCCGAGCTCCCGGAACCGGCCGAACGCGAACACCGTGCGCGCCGAGATCGACGTCGACAACCCGAATGACGCGGTCCGGACGGCGCTGCAGCTGCCGCCGGCGCCGCGCAAGATCACGCAGGGGCTGCTCAACGCGATCCCCGAGGTCGCGAAGCTGACGCCGCCGAAAATCGCCGGCGGCCAGGCCCCGGCGGACTTCGACGGCCTGACCGTCGGCGACGTCTTCGCCACCCAGCAGGCCGGCGAGACGACGCTGAACTACTGGGCGATCACCCGCGGCGGCATCCAGCGGGTGTCCAACGCCGTCGCCGACATCATCCGCGTCGCGAAGAACGGCAGCTCCGGCCGGATCCAGACGCTGGGCCTCGACAAGCTCGCCGGGGTGCACACCATGCAGCCGGCCGACCCCGACTACATCGCGGTCGACGACTTCCCGCGCTCGGTGCCGACGGTCCTCGACGCGACGAAGAACTCGTCGGTCGCGTGCCTGGGCTGGTCGCTGGCGGGGTCCGGCCCCGACCAGGACGCGCACACCTCGGTGTACGTCGACACGCAGCTGCCCGGCCAGAAGAGCGGCGGCGAAAAGTTCGTCCCGATGACGGTGACCACGCCGGGCCCGAACCGGGTGCCGCTCAACGGCTTCTACCTCAAGCCCGGGTTCGCCGCGGTCGTCCAGTCCGCCACCGGCAAGGCCAGCTTCGGCAAGGGCCAGATCCAGCTGATCTCCGACCGGGGCGTCCGCTACAGCGTCCCGGACGCCCAGACCGCGGACGCGATCGGCATGAACAACCGGCAGCCGGCACCGGAGTCGATCATCGGACTGCTGCCGACCGGGGCGTCGCTGAACACCCAGGACGTGCTGCGGCAGTTCGACGCCGTGCCGATCGACCCGAACGCCGGCGCGTACCCGACCCCGCAGCCCGGGAACTGAGCGGAACCGCCGGACCGCGCCGCACGTCCCACGCTCGAGGGTCTTTCTCGTGAGCGGAGGTGCCGTGGCCGGCTTGAGGATGGACGGCGTCGTCGTCGCCCGGTACGCCGAGACGGCCGACGCCGCCGCGGCCGACCTGGACGTGGCGGCGGCCGAGGTCGGCGGGGACGTCACCGCGGAGTCCTACGGGACGCTGGGCGCGCAGATCGGCCTCGGCGAGTCCTACGGCCGCGCGTCCGGGGCGTTGCGGCGGCAGCTGGCCGACGGCGCCGAGGCGCTGCGTTCGGCCGCGGAGGCGCTGCGGCAGGTGGCGATCCGCCACGGCGGGCAGGACGCGGAAGCCGCGGAGCTGATCGAGCGGGCCGGGAGGCTCGACGGATGACGACCGAGACCGGCTCCCCGGCGGCTTCGGTGCCGGTGCCCGCGGGCGAGGACATCACGGCGGCGGCTGAGCCGTACCTGGCGTACCTCACGGATCTGGCGCGGCAGCTGGGCGTCATCGACCCCGTCGAAACGTACTTCCGCCCGCTGCTCGGCCGCTGGGCCGACCTCGGCGCCGAAGCGGATCGCCTGCGCCAGGCGGCCTCGGTCGCGGCCGAGGTCTCGGCCCGCTTGGACGACGAGCTCGGCCGGCTCGACGCGGGCTGGGAGGGCCGCGACGCGGACTCGTTCGTCACGTACATCCGCGCGGTCGGCGCGGCGGGCGGCGACCTCCACGAGGCGCTCGACACCCTGGCCGGCGCGCTGGACGAGCTGGTGACGACCGTGCGGCACGTGGTCGTCGACCTCGTCGAAGTGCTGGTGGACGCGGCGGAGCTGACGTCGGAGACGATGCTGCTCCCGGCCGGCGGCCCCAAGCGGGCGCGGGCCCAGCTGGAGGAGACGCAGGAGTCGGCGAAGGCGCTGCACGAGACCGCGCGCGACGTCATGGAGGCGTTCGACCGGCTGTGTGACGGCGTCGACGACCCGGACGCGGCGTCCCGCACCATCGAGATCCGGCACCGGTACCCGCCGGAGCGCTTCAAGCTGCACGACGACGCCCTGAACGAAGCGGGCGAGCAGGCCACCACGGACGCCACGGCCACGGCTCCGGCCGACGAGGTGATGACCCCGTCTTCGGCCGACGGCCAGGCGGAGGGCCGTCACACGGGCGCGGGAACCCCCGAAACGGCGCAACCCGCCGACCCGCAGCCGACCCCTCCCGCGCAGCAGGACCACAGCTCGTCGGGCGGGGTCCCGATGATGCCGATGATGGGGTTCGGGGCGTTCGGCTCGGGCGGCGGCCAGGCTCGCCGCCCGTCGAAGACCCGCCCGGTCACGAAGTCGTCCGACCTGCTGGGCGAGCCCGGCCTGGTCGCACCCCCGGTGATCGGCGAGGACGAAACCCCGCAGCAGAAGAAACCGCCGGCCCCGCCCGCGAAGTGACCCCAGGCTGGAACGGATCCCGTTCCGGCCCGGGGGTCAGCGGCGGGTGCCGGTCTCGGCCGGGCGGTTGCGGCGGATCGTGTGCATCACGAACAACGTGATCAGCAGGGCGAGCACGCCGCCCGCCGTGCCGGCCAGCGCCACGATCATCGGCGTCGAGCTGTGGTCGTTCGCCGGGGGGAGCTGGGCCATCTGCGGGGCGGGGATCGGCGCCTGGTTCCCGACCTCCGACGGCAGCACCTGCGTCAGCGCCGCCACCGGGTCGATCACGCCGTAGCCGACGAAGTTGTCGCGGCCGCCCGGGGCCGCCGGGTGCTGGGCCGTCTCCTTGATCCGGTTGACGATGCCCTTGGCGGTGAGCTTCGGGTACATCGCCTTGACCAGCGCCGCCAGGCCGGCCACGTACGGAGACGCGAAGCTCGTGCCCTGGATTTCGCTGGCCTTGTTGCCGTCTTCGAAGGTCAGGTTCGCCAAGCTGCCGGACCCTTCGGCGGGGTCGAGCGAGACGATCTTCGTGCCGGGGGCCGCGACGCCGACCCACGGGCCGTGCACGCTGAACGGCGCCACGCCGCCGGACTCGTCGATCGCCCCGACCGACAGCACGTCGTCGGCGAACCACGGCGGCGTCACGATCGTCTTCGGCTTCCGCGCGTCCGGCTGGTCGTTCTGCGGGCAGGTGTCCGTCGCGTTGCCGGCGGCGGCGACGATCACGATGCCGGCGTCCGCCGCGAAGCGCACGGCCGCCTGGACCTGCTGCTCGCCTTCGGTGATCGACCCGCTGGCCGGGCGGCAGTTGTCGACCGACATGTTGATGACGTCGGCCTCGTGCCGCTCGGCGATGCCGTGGATGATCTCGGCCAGCGTCCTCAGCGTGCCCGCGGTGCCGGCCTTTTCCAGCTGGCGGCCGCCGTTGGACTGCCCGGGCGACGTTCCATCGCCCTCGGCGGCGCCACCGCCGCCGCCCGGCGGCAACTCCGTGCCGGACCCGGACGGCGGGTTGGTGCTCGACGAGGACGGCGGCGTGCTCGAGCCGGGGGTCGCGGTCTGCTTGGCGGGCTCGTAGTTCTCGCTGAGCTGGCGGTAGGACACGATCGTGGCGTCCGGCGCGACGCCGACGAACCCGACCTCCGGGTTGTCCGGCTTGGCCCCGATGATCCCGGCGACCTCGGTGCCGTGGCCGTCGCAGTCCTCGAGCCCCGGTTGCTGGCCCTTCGTCGGCGTGGCCACGTAGTCGCCGCCGGACTTGAGCCGGTCCTGGAACCACGGGTGCTTCGTCACGCCGGTGTCGATCACCGCGACGCGGACGCCGCCGCCGGCGCTGCCCCTGGCCGCCTTGACGATCTCCTGCGCCTTGGAGATCTGCAGGTACTCCTGGCCCCACGGCCGGTTCTTGATCTGGATGTCCTGGCCGAGGGTGCTGCGCTGCACGCAGCCCTTCGTTTGCGTGTACGTCTTGTCGGGCTGGCGCAGGTCGGGGATCAGCTTGTCCATGTCGACCGGCGGCGGCGTCCCGAAGTAGCCGTCGGCCGGTGCGGCCTGCGCCCACGAGGGCACCGCGAGCGTCAGCGGCGACAGGAGGCCGATCGCGCCGGCCAGCAGGGCCGTCGTAGTCCTTCGGGGGGCGCCGGGACGCCGTGCTGCTGCCATCGGAGAGTCACCCGATCCGGTCACTTGAAGTTCAGGTGCCGCAGGGTGGTGTAGAGGTCCATCACACCGAGGGCGAGGGGCAGCACGGACGCGATGCAGATCGCTTCGATGATCTCCACCGTGCGCCGCAGCGGCGGCGAGAACCGCTGGTTCGGGAAGATCACGCCGACGACGAGCGCGCCCGCGGCGAGCAGGATCAGCACGCCGAAGACGTAGAGCAGGCGGTTCTGGGCGTTCGCCGAGACCAGCCAGCCGACGGCGATCCCGGTGGCCGAGACCAGGCCGGTGGTGAGCAGGGCGATCGCCTGGCTGCCGTTGGCGTACGCGCGGGCGCGCAGCAGCAGGACGAGCGTCGCGACGACGCCGAGGATGATCCCGAACGTCCCGGGCGCGCTCGCGGCGATGATCGCCGAGACGGCCACCGTGGCACCGCAGCCGACCATCAGGCCGGTCATGTAGTTGTGCGCGATCGCCGTGCGGCGCTCGATCGCCCGGTAGTCGGGGAAGCCGGAGTCTTCCTTCAGCTCTTCGGCGTTGCTCGGCACGTGCGGCAGCGGCAGCTTCGCGAGCCAGATCGTGGCGCGCGGCAGGATCGAGATGCAGGCGAGCGCGACCGCGACGGTGCCGGCCGCGATCCCGGCCGCCGGGTGCGCGACGAGCGTGCCGAACAGGAAGGCCAGCGCGCCGAAGGTGCCCGCGGTGGCCGCGGCGATGAAGGTCGTGATGCCGGCGCCGATGACCATGATGCAGACCGAGGCGACGATGATCACCAGGACCGCGCCGAGCAGCAGGTTCGCCCGCAGCGACAGCCCGGGCACGATGTAGAAGCCGCTGACGAAGGCCAGCGGAAGGCCCCCCGCCGCGGCGATCAGCACGCCGGTCGGCTCCGCCTGGTAGCCCTTGGCCAGCGTCGCGCCGATCGCGACGCAGGCGATCGCGCCGATCCCGCCGGCGATGGCCGCGCCCAGCGCGCTCCCGCCGTAGAAGGAGCCGCTCATGAACAGCGCGACGGCGGCGGCGAACAGCGCCAGCCCACCGGCCACGTGCCCGAACCGGTTCGCGGTCTCCTTCGTCCACGGCCGGAAGCTGTCCGGGGACGATTCGGCAATGGCGTCGACGACGTCGTCGTACAGCGGCGGCGGCGGGTTTTCGTTGCGCTTGCGCAGCTGGAGCAGCTCGCCGTCGACCACCCCGAGCGAGGCGAGGGTGCGGCTCGGATCGAGCGGCGCGTCCCCGAGCTTCGCCAGCGCCCAGCCACCGTGGCGGGCCCCACCGTCGGGCGCGGTCTCCTTGGCCATGTCCAGCAGCATCGGCAGCAGATCGGCCACCGCGACGTCGGCGGGCAGCGCCACGTCGATCCGGGTGGACGGCGCGACGACCGTCACCCTGCTGAAAACTGTCGTGCCCGTAGCCACTGCACTGCCCCCGCTCGGTCGATACTGCTCCCGGGGGAACTTATACCGAACCCCGGCGCGGGCAGCACCGAACGTCCGAAATTCACCGGCAGCCGCAGCTCATGGCGTAAGCCGCCCGTCGTTTCCCTCCGCCGCCGATCGCAGCTCATGGCGCAGGCCGCCCGGGCTTCACCGGCCGCCGGTCGCAGCTCAGAGCCCAGAGCGCGCGATTACTGTCGGTGCCGCGCCATATACTCGTCAGGCGAGGTCAGGACCGGTTCACGAGGGCGTTACGGCATCCGCCGGAATTCCACCGCGGCGTTCGATAGGTTGATCCGCGCACCTTGCGCACTAAACGGTGGCCGCCATCGTCGAGTTTGAAGAGGGGTCCTTCGATGAGCACGCTGCAGTTCAAGAAGTCGCCGCGGCTGGCGGCACCGCGGCCGCCGGGTGGTGAGGTGCACCTCGAGCCGCCGCCCGAGGTTCCGCGCGTCATCCCCGGGAACATCGTGATGAAGGCGCTTCCGGTCGTCATGATCGTCGCGTCGCTCGGGATGATGGTCTTCATGTTCCAGGCCAGCAACCGGAACCCGATGATGATGGCCATGGGCGGCATGATGGTCGTCGGCACGCTCGGGATGATGGCCGGCGGCGGCGGCAAGGGCGGCGGTGCCAAGCGCGCCGAGATGGACGAGGACCGCAAGGACTACCTCCGCTACCTGGGCCAGATGCGCGATCGCGCCCGCGAGGCCATGGTCGACCAGCGCGCCGCCCTCGAGTGGGTGCACCCCGATCCCCAGTCCCTCTGGTCGCTGGCCGCCAGCCGCCGGATGTGGGAACGCCGCCAGAACGACCAGGACTTCCTGCACCTGCGCGTCGGGCGCAGCTCGCACCGGCTCGCCACCCGGCTCGTCCCGCCCCAGACCGGGCCCGTCGACGAGCTGGAGCCGATCGCCACCCTCGCGCTGCGCCGGTTCGTGCGCGCGCACTCGATCGTTCCCGACCTGCCGACCCAGATCACCCTCCGCGGGTTCGCCGCGGTCAGCATGCAGGGCGACCGCGCGCTGACCCGCGGCCTCACCCGCGCGATGCTCGCGCAGCTCGTTTCCTTCCACAGCCCCGACGACGTGCTGATCGCGGTCGCCACCGCGGGCCGGGCGAAGGAGGAGTGGGAGTGGGCGAAGTGGCTGCCGCACGCCCAGCACCCCACGCTGTCGGACGGCATCGGCCAGCTCCGGATGATGGCCGGCTCGCTGGCCCAGATCGAAGACTGGCTCGACGAAGAACTGCGTGACCGCCAGCGCTTCTCCCGCAACGCCACGCCGGCGCCGGACCAGCCGCACGTCGTCATCATCATCGACGACGCCGAGGTCACCCGCGAAGAGCAGATCGTCCTGGAGGAGGGCCTGGTCGGCGTCACGCTGATCGACCTGTCCGACTCCCTCGGCAACCTCGCCGCCCGTCGCGGCCTCCGGCTGGTCGTCGAAGCCGACAGGCTGGGTGCGCGCAGCGCCGGCGGTGTCGAGTGGTTCGGCCGCCCGGACACCCTCAGCCTGGTCGAGACCGAGTCGCTGGCCCGGCTCATCTCGCCTTACCGCGTCGGCGGCGCCGCCGGCCAGGACGTCGGCGACGAAGAGCCGCTGCTGTCCAACCCGTCGCTGCTGGAGCTGCTCGGCATCCCCGGCGACCCGATGACCTTCGACGTCCAGCAGGCGTGGCGGCCGCGGCCGATCCGCGACCGCTACCGCGTGCCCTTCGGCGTCGGCGAGTACGGCCAGCCGGTCGAGCTGGACATCAAGGAAGCCGCCGCCGAAGGCATGGGGCCGCACGGCCTGTGCATCGGCGCCACCGGTTCGGGCAAGTCGGAGTTCCTCCGCACCCTGGTGCTTGGCCTGCTGTCCACGCACTCGTCGAGCACGCTGAACTTCGTCCTCGTCGACTTCAAGGGTGGCGCGACGTTCATGGGCCTGGACAAGGCCCCGCACGTCTCGGCGGTCATCACCAACCTCGCGGACGAGGTCACACTGGTCGACCGCATGAAGGACGCGCTGGCCGGCGAGATGAACCGGCGCCAGGAAGCGCTGAAGAACGGCGGCAACTTCAAGAACGTCTGGGAATACGAGAAAGCCCGCGAAAACGGCGCGGACCTCGACCCGCTGCCCGCGCTCTTCATCGTCTGCGACGAGTTCTCCGAGCTGCTGTCGGCGAAGCCGGACTTCATCGACCTGTTCGTCGCCATCGGCCGGCTGGGCCGGTCGCTGCAGATGCACATGCTGCTCGCCTCGCAGCGCCTCGAGGAAGGCAAGCTGCGCGGCCTGGACTCGCACCTGTCGTACCGGATCGGCCTCAAGACGTTCTCGGCGGCGGAGTCCCGCGCCGCGATCGGCGTGCCGGACGCGTTCGAGCTGCCGTCGGTCCCCGGTGGTGGGTACCTGAAGTACGACACCTCGACGCTGGTGCGGTTCAAGGCGGCCTACGTCTCGGGTCCGTACCGGCCCGCCGGGCTCAAGGCGGCGGGCCCGGCGGCGACCGTGGTCCGCGCGGACAAGCGGCCGCAGCTGTTCGTCCCGGACTTCGTCGAGCTCCCGAAGGAGCCGGAACCGCAGTTCGTCGAGGTGGCGCCGAAGGAAGAGCAGCGGCAGCCCGAAGAGGCGGTCGAACCCAGCGAGCTCGACGTGATCGTCTCGCGCCTGGTGGGCCAGGGCCCGCCGGCGCACGAGGTGTGGCTGCCGCCGCTGAAGGACCCGAACTCGCTCGACACCCTGCTGCCGAACCTGAACCCGACCGACGACCGCGGCCTGTCCCCGGTCGGCTTCTTCGGCAACGGGCGGCTGCAGGTGCCGCTGGGCATCATCGACCGGCCGTACGAGCAGCGCCGCGACCCGCTGTGGGCCGACTTCTCCGGCGCGGCGGGCCACGGCGTGATCGTGGGCGGCCCGCAGACCGGCAAGTCGACCATGCTGCGGACGCTGATCATGTCGATGGCGCTGACGCACACGCCGGAGGAGGCGCAGTTCTACTGCCTCGACCTCGGTGGTGGCACGCTGGCCGGGCTGGCCGGCCTGCCGCACGTCGGCGGGGTCGCGGTGGCGCGGCGCGAGCCGGACAAGGCCCGCCGGATCGTGGCCGAGCTGACCACCCTGCTCACCGAGCGGGAAGGCCGGTTCGGGGCGATGGGCATCGACTCGATGACCGAGTTCCGCAACCGCAAGCGCCGCGGCGAGATCCGGCCGGACCAGGACCCGTTCGGCGACGCGTTCCTGGTCGTCGACAACTGGCGGGCCCTGCGCGACGACTTCGAAGAGCTCGAAACCACGATCACCCGGCTCGCCACGCAGGGTCTGTCCTACGGCGTGCACGTGATCATCTCCGCCAACCGGTGGGCCGACATCCGCCCGGCGATCAAGGACATGCTGGGCACCCGGTTCGAGCTGCGCCTCGGTGACCCGACCGAGTCCGACATCGACCGGCGCATCGCGGTGAACATCCCTGCCGGGCGGCCGGGCCGGGGCCTGACCCGCGAGAAGCTGCACATGCTGGGCGGCCTGCCGCGGATCGACGGCTCCAGCGACCCGGAGACGGTCGCGTCCGGCGTGGCCGACGCGGTGGCGAAGATCAAGGGCGCCTGGCGCGGCCGGGTCGCGCCGCAGGTCCGCCTGCTGCCGGAGCTGATCACCTACGAAGACGTGCTCAAGCTCGACTCCGCCCGGGACTCCAAGCTGGTCCCGATCGGCGTCAACGAAGAGGACCTGCAGCCGGTCTACCTCGACTTCAACGCCGAACCGCACTTCTACGCCTTCGCGGACGGCGAGTCGGGCAAGACGAACCTGCTGCGGCAGATCGCCCGGGGCATCTCGGAGCGCTACACCGCCAAGGAAGCCCTCATCCTGCTGGTCGACTACCGGCGCACGATGCTCGGCTTCATCCAGGGCGATTCGCTGCTCGGCTACGCGGTTTCGGCCGCGCAGCTGGAGAGCATGGTCGGCGACGTCTTCAACTCGATGACGCGCCGCCTGCCGGGCCCGGACGTCACGCAGGAGCAGCTGAAGACGCGGTCCTGGTGGAAGGGCCCGGAGCTGTTCATCCTCGTCGACGACTACGACCTGGTCGCCACGTCGTCGAACAACCCGCTGCGGAAGATCTCCGACTTCCTGCCCCAGGCCAAGGACGTCGGTCTGCACCTGGTGGTCGTGCGGCGCACCGGTGGCGCGAGCAAGGCGATGTACGACCCGATCATCGGCAAGCTCAAGGAGATCGCGGCCCCGGGCATGGTGATGAACGGCTCGCGGGACGAAGGCGCGCTGGTCGGCAACATCAAGGCCGGCCCGATGCCGCCGGGGCGGGGCAACATGCTCACCCGCAAGTACGGCAAGCAGCTCATCCAGGTGTCGTGGATCCAGCCGGACTGACTGTCGGGGCGGCCTGCTTCTGGCCGGATCGGGAACAGGCGGCCGGACGCGCTCGCGGCGAGGTGGGTAGGTTCCTCCCCGAGGGCGCGTCCCGGCGGCGGGGCGCGGGGGAACGCGACGAAATGGGCGGGAGCTGCCGGTGACGGTCCGGGTTGCGGTGGACTTCGGGACATCGAGCACCTGCGTCGTCGCCTCGGTGAACGGGCGCGAGCCGCAGGTCGTGGTGATCGACGGCCAGCCGCTGATGTCTTCGGCGGTCTACGCGGCGGCGGACGGCACGCTGTTCGTCGGCCAGGAGGCCGAGCGGCAGGCGGCGGTCGACCCGTCGCGGTACGAGCCGAACCCGAAGCGGCGGATCGACGAGGGCGAGCTGCTGCTCGGCGAGAACGTCCTGCGGGTCACCGACGTCGTGCACGCGGTGCTGGGGCGCGCGGTGTCCGAAGCGCGCCGCCTGGCCGGGGACGCCGAGGTCGACCTGCTCGTGCTGACCCACCCCGCGGACTGGGGCGCGATCCGCACCCGGCTGCTGCGGCAGGCCGCGGGCGGGCTGGCGCGCGAAGTCGCGCTGGTGCCGGAGCCGGTCGCCGCGGCGGTCTACCACGCGGCGACGTTCGCGCCGCAGGACATGAAGGACGATCGCACCGTCGAGTTCAGCGGCCGCCCCGGCGAAGCGCTGGCGGTGCTGGACCTCGGCGGAGGCACGGTCGACGTCAGCGTGGTGCGCCGGCTGCCGCCGGACACCGCGCGGGACCGCGCGGGCCGTCCGCAGCGCGGCGGTTTCCAGGTGCTCGCCACCCGTGGCGATCCCGCCTTCGGCGGCGCGGACATCGACCAGGCGTTGCTGGAGCACCTGGGTTCGCTGGTTTCCGCGGCCGATCCGGACGCCTGGCGCGAGCTCGTCGAAGGCCGCGAGCTGGCCGACCGGCGCCGCCGCCGCGTACTGCGCCAAGACGTGCGGGGAGCGAAGGAGACGTTGTCGCGGCACGCCTACACCGATGTGCCGATGCCGCCGCCGTTCGCCGACGCGCACGTCACGCGCGAGGACCTCGAGCGGCTGATCACGGCGCCGCTGGGCCGGGTCGTCGAGCTGACGGTCGCCGCGATCGGCGACGCCGGCCTGCGGCCGAAGCAGCTCACGGCGATCTTCCTGGTCGGCGGGTCGAGCCGGATCCCGATGATCTCGCGGCTGGTGCACGAACGCACGGGTGTCGTGCCGACCAGCCTCGACCAGCCCGAGACGGTTGTCGCGCGCGGCGCGCTGCGGGCGGTGCTGGTGGACCCGGACCGCACCGGTGCGCTGCCCGGCGAAGCGATGGCCCGGCTGGGCGCGGCCCCGGGTGGCGCCCTCAACCCGGCGGCGCAGCGCACGGAGGTCGTCCGCCCCGGCGACGTCGCCCCGCGCCCGGCGCCGCCCCGCTCCGGTCCGGGTGGGTTCCCGAACCGCCCGGCGCCCCCGCCGTCGCCGCCGGCCGGCCAGCCGGTGGCCCGGCCGTGGACGCCGCCGGCCGGGCAGCCCGCTCGGCCGAACCCGCCGGGCCCGCCCGCCGGCGCCCGTCCCGCACCGGAACCGGCCGGGAAGAGCCGCCGCAAGCTGTGGGGCCTGATCGCGGCGGCAGTGGTCGTCGTGGTGGCGCTCGTCGTCACCGGGGTTCTCGTGTTCAAGGACTCGGGGACCCAGGTCGAGAGCGGCCGGACGCTTTCGCAGTACGACTTCAAGTTCGTCGCACCGGAGGACTGGGTCCAGACCGACGACCGGGTCGCCGACAAGCAGGTCGTGATCCACCCGCAGGAGTCCCGTGACGGCAACGACCTGCTGGTCGCGCAGGAGTACGTCATGGACTACGACGCGACCGCCGACCCGCAGAAGCTCGTCGACGAGCTGACGCGCAGTGCGGAACGGGAGTCCGCGCGCTACAGCGCGTTCGACCCGAGCCTGTCGTACGCCGGCAAGACGGTGATCGGGTACCACGAGAGCAAGCCGGACCGGCCCGACCTCCAGGTCGACTGGTACGTCGTGGCGAAGGGCCGGATCCGCGTCCACGTCGGCTGCCAGTACGCCACGGCCCCGCTGCGGGACCGGGTCGCGGCCGCCTGCGTCCAAGCCGTGCGCACGGTGGAAATCCTCAACTGAGAGGAGGGCACGCGGTGCCGTCCGAAGAATTCGAAAGCGCCGCGGCGTCCTTCACGCGGATCGGGCAGGACGCGGTGACGCATTCCCGGCGCGTCACCGGGAACGCGCTCGCGCGCAGCCGGCGGCGGCGCGGCGAGAACGCCGAACTGCTGAAGCAGAGCGGGCGCGGCACGAAGTCCGGCGACCCCACGCCCGGCACACTGCGCGCGGCCGCCGAACGATTCCGCCGCGCCCGGGGGCTGGCGGTTCCCGCGGCGCCCGATCCGGTTCCTTCGCGTTCGCAACCTCCCGCACGAACCCCTCGATCGGGTGACGACGACGAAGACTTTTCCCAGATGCGAATCATGCAGCGCGATCAGTGAAACCGCGCCGCCGGTTGCTGTGCGCGTGCTAATCCTGCTGGTGAGGAACGCATTTTCGGGTGATGCGCCACGGGTTCGGGGTGTTCTCCGGATACCCGCGGCGACCGGTTCCCGGTGCGGGCGTTCACGCAAGCAACTACTTCCGGGCAAACCACGACAAGGGGGAACCGGACATGGCAGTGTCTGCGTCGTAGGGCCGTACGAACGAACAAGCTTGGTACGGACAACCACCACTCTTATGAAGGGGGTACCGGTATGAGCGCCGGACAGGGATTCCAAGGAACAGTTGCCCAGTTCACCGATGCCGAGGGCAAGGTCACCGAGGTTCGGGCCCAGATGGACCAGAACCTCTCGACGCTGCGCGACCGCATCGAGGCCACCCGCGCCGGCTGGCAGGGTGAGGCGCAGAAGGCGTTCGACCACGTGATGCTGCGCTTCGACGAGGACGCTCGCGGCATGAACCAGGCGCTGCAGCGGATCGGTGAGCTGCTCCGCGAGGCCGGCTCCAAGTACGAGCGTTCCGAGCAGCAGCAGCAGGAGATCCTCGGCGCCGTGAACCGCGGCTTCGACGCTCTCGGCTGAGCACCTTCCGAATCCTTTCCCACCACCCCAGCATCTTCAGCTCAAAAGGAGTAAGTCATGCCTGATGGCGCCGGCATTGTCGTCAATTACGCCACCATCCGCGCGGCCGCGGATGACTGCACGCAGACCGGGGGCGAGCTGCAGGCAGCTTTCGACCGCCTCAAGGACGACCTGCGGCCGCTGACCACCACCTGGACCGGTTCCGCGAAGGAGCAGTACGACGCTGCCCAGCGCACCTGGGACCAGAAGTTCGAGGACCTGAAGCAGGTTCTGGCGCAGATCGCCGCCGCCCTGCCGCAGATCGCCGACGGTTACCAGTCGACGGACAGCGCCGTCGAAGGCCTGTTCTGAGCCGGTAACCCCGGAAACCACGGCGGGCCCGCACTCCGGTGCGGGGCCCGCCGTTTTCTTTTGCGGCAACGGCAACGGCAACGCGGCGGAGACCGCCGGAAAGCTCAGTGCGGGGCGCCGACCTCGTACTCGGGCCGGTCGTTGAGCACCCGCACGGTCACCTTCTTCTGCTGCCCGCCGATCGTGACCGTGCAGTCGAACGTCGTCCCGTTCCGCGCGGCTTCGTTCGCCGGGCACTGCGCGTTCTTCACGTCGGGCTCGCCGTAGTTCTCGTTCAGGACCTTCACCACACCGTCCTGAAGGGACTGTTGCTCCAGGACGTCCCCGCGGAACGCGCCCAGCAGCCAAGCCGCGCCGCCGCCCAGCGCGAGCACCAGGACCGCCACGGCGGCGATCAGCAACGGCTTCTTCGGCTTCGGCTTCTTCTGCGGCTCGACGGCGAAAGCGCCGAGACCGCCGTACTGCGTGGGCTGGAACCCGCCGCCGTACTGCTGCCCGGGCCCGGGAGCCGGCTGCTGGGGCGTCGGCTGGGACGGCGGCTGCCACGGGCCGCTGTTCGGCGGCCCGGGCTGCCACGGCCCGGAGAACGAGCCGGACGGCTGCCCCGGGTTCCACTGGCCGGGGTGGGACCCGGTGGTGTCGGGGCCGGGATTCGCGCCCGGGCCGGCGTTCTGCTGCCACTGCCCGGCGTGCGGGCCGGTCGCCTGCTGTTCCGGCGGCCACCCCGCGGGGGTGCCGGGCGGGTTCGGCGGCGGCTGCCACCACTGCGGCTGCGGCGGGCCGGGTGGCTGGGACGGTGGGGACGGTGGCGTCATCGGAGATCACCTCGGGTCGTGGGCACGCCTCAGCTGCCCTGCGCTTCGCCGAGCCGGCGGTAGAAGTCGTCCATCGCCGCCCGGTCGGGCAGCACGGTGATCTGGCTCGCGTCCGGCAGCTTCGGCATGTCCTGCAGGCTCGCCTTTCCGGTGAACCGGAATTCGTACTTGAGTTCGAGCTGGTGGCCGTCGCCGGCGAACTTGGCCTCCATCGCGAAGGAGGCGAGGCTGCCGTCCGGGTTCAGCGTGATCGTGGCCGGGACCGCGGCCTTCTTCAGCTCCGGCCCGATCTGGCCGGTGATGCTCGGCGGCAGGATCTCGACCTTGTCCTTGACGAAGATCCCGAACGGCACGTTCACCGTCAGCGCGGTCTTGCCGTCGCCGAGGCTCTTCGCCCCGCGGACGGCGCGCTTGTCGGCCTGGTACGCCTCCACGGTCGAGTCCGCCATCCGGCACGGCGTCAGCACCCCGCCCCAGGCGCACGGCAGGACCAGCCCGCCCTCCGGCTTCGGCATCGACACCCACGCCGTCGGCGAGACGCCCTTCTGCACGTACATCGGGCCGAGGTAGGTGTACTCCACCGTGCCGTCCGCGGGCGTGTACGTGTCGATGATCTCGTCCGGGTTCTTCTGCGACCGGTGCCGCACCGCGCGGTTCTCCGGGTTGCCGGTGCGCGCCGACGTCACGGTGCTGTGGACCCACTTGTCGTCGAACTTGAAGTAGGCGTCCAGCGAGTTGGTGACGTCGCGCGTGTCGGTGATGGCGTCGGAGAGCTTGCCGATCACCTGCTCGAACTTGGCGCCGACGTAGTCCGCCGCGTCGTCGCCCTTCGGCAGCGCGGTGCCCGCCTTCGCCTGGCCGCAGGCGCTGACCAGGGCCAGCAGGGCGCCCAGGACGAAGATCGCCGTCGGTCGTTTGCTCATGCCGTCCCCTGCTCGCCTGGTGCTCCGGATGGCCCCATCCTCGCGTGTCGAGGTGGCGCGTGCAGGCGCTTCGGGGGGAAAATTCCGGTAGGGTCCGGCTGCGCCCGGGCCGCTAGGAGCCTAATATGGGCGCTTCCACCACCCCCCATGCGCGGGTGCGGGGACTGTGGGGGTATCTTCATATGTCGTTGTGCGCTGCGGCGCGTAAGCGCTAGGCCCGCACAGAACCCACACGCAATGTTGACGACGAGGTAGACCCTTGCCCACGTACAGCCCCAAGCCCGGCGACGTCACTCGTGCCTGGCACGTGATCGACGCCGAGGATGTCGTGCTCGGACGGCTGGCGACCGAGGTCGCCACGCTGCTGCGCGGCAAGCACAAGCCGACCTACGCCCCGCACGTGGACACCGGTGACTTCGTCATCATCGTCAACGCCGAGAAGGTCGCGCTCACCGGAAACAAGCGCGAGCAGAAGTTCGCGTACCGGCACAGCGGTTACCCGGGCGGTCTGCGGAAGCGCTCGTTCGGCGAGCTGCTGGACACCAAGCCCGAGCACCTTGTCGAGAAGGTCGTCAAGGGCATGCTGCCGAAGAACAAGCTCGGCCGCGCCCAGGCGAAGAAGCTGAAGGTGTACGCCGGCTCGCAGCACCCGCACGCCGCGCAGCAGCCGCAGGCGCGCGAGATCACCAAGATCGCGCAGGTCGCGCAGTGAGTGAGGAACAGTCTGTGACCAGCACCGAGACCGAGACCCCCGAGGTCGTCGAGGCCCCCGAGGCGACCGAGTCCGGCGCCGTCGAGACCAGCGAGACTCCGGTCGAGACCAGCGAAACCCCGGTCGCGACCAGCGAGACCCCCGCCGCGACCAGCGAGACCCCGGTCGCCACGAGCGAGAGCGCCGCCGCGCCGCGCCCGTCGCGCGCCGCGGGCGGCAACGCGCAGACCGTCGGCCGCCGCAAGGAAGCCGTCGTCCGCGTGCGGGTCGTCCCGGGCACCGGCCAGTTCAAGCTCAACGGCCGCACCCTCGAGGAGTACTTCCCGAACAAGGTGCACCAGCAGCTCATCAAGGACCCGCTGGTCCTGGTCGAGAAGCCGGACTCGTTCGACATCTTCGCCAACCTCCACGGTGGCGGCGTCTCGGGTCAGGCGGGCGCGCTGCGCCTGGCGATCGCCCGTGCGCTCATCGAGGTCGACGCCGACGACCGCCCGGCCCTCAAGAAGGCCGGCTTCCTCACCCGTGACGCGCGCGCCACGGAGCGGAAGAAGTACGGCCTCAAGAAGGCCCGCAAGGCCCCGCAGTACAGCAAGCGCTGATCGCGCCCTCAGGCGCGAACCACCGGAGCGCCCATCCGTCCATCGGATGGGCGCTCCGGCGTTTTTCCCTGGACAACGATCGGCCCTGGACAACGATGGGCCGTGAACAACGATCGGCACTGGGTTACCCATCCGGCCAAAAGCAGGCCGCCCTCGCGCGAATACGTAACCGTTGCTCCGAAGTCATCGGCCGTGGCTGTGGTCGGATGGGTAACGATCAGCACTGTGTCGTTTCCGGGCCCCGGAGCGACATCATCGGGGCGGGGGAACGCGGTCCGCCGGGATCGCTAGGTTGTCGTGGTGGTCGCACCGGTGTGACCGCGCAGAGGAGGTCGATCGATGGCACGCCTGTTCGGAACCGACGGGGTCCGTGGCCTGGCCAACGCCGAGCTGACGCCGGAGCTGGCGCTGGCGCTGGCGGCCAGTGCCGCCCGCGTGCTCGCCGCGCACGACCGCTCGCACCGGCCGGTCGCGGTCGTCGGCCGTGACCCGCGCGCCAGCGGCGAGATGCTGGAAGCCGCGGTCGTGGCGGGCCTCACGTCCGCCGGGGCCGACGTGCGCCGCGTCGGGGTGCTGCCCACGCCGGCCGTCGCCCACCTGGTCGGCGCGCTCGAGGCCGACCTCGGCGTGATGATCTCCGCCTCGCACAACCCGATGCCCGACAACGGCATCAAGCTCTTCGCCGCGGGCGGGCACAAGCTCCCCGACGGCATCGAGGACGAGATCGAAGCCGGCGTGTCCGCCGACGCCGTGCGCCCGACGGGTGCCGGTGTGGGGCGCGTCACGGACGTCGAAGACGCCCTCGACCGCTACGCCGCCCACCTGCTCGAGGCCACGCCGAGCCCGCTCGCCGGGCTCAAGGTGGTCGTCGACTGCGCCAATGGCGCTGCCGCCGCCGCCGCGCCCGAGGTCTACCGCCGCGCCGGTGCCGAGGTCGTCGCGCTGCACGCCGACCCGGACGGCATCAACATCAACCAGCACTGCGGCTCCAACCACCCGGAGAAGCTGCGCGAAGCGGTCGTCGCCCACGGCGCCGACCTCGGCATCGCGCACGACGGCGACGCCGACCGCTGCGTGGCCGTCGACTCCGCCGGCGAGCTGGTGGACGGCGACCAGATCATGGCGGTCCTGGCGCTCGCGCTGGCCGAGTCCGGCGAGCTGACCAAGGACACCCTGGTCGCGACCGTGATGAGCAACCTCGGCCTGCACCTGGCCATGAAGGCGCACGGCATCACCGTGGTCACGGCCGCGGTGGGCGACCGGTACGTCCTGGAGGAGCTGCGGGCCGGCGGGTTCGCGCTGGGCGGCGAGCAGTCGGGTCACGTCGTGCTCCCGGCGCACGCCACCACCGGCGACGGCCTGCTGACCGCGTTGCGCCTGATGAGCCGCATGGCCGAGACGGGCAAGTCCCTGGCCGACCTGGCGGCCGTGATGAACCGGCTGCCGCAGGTGCTGGTCAACGTCCCGGTCGCCGACAAGGCCGCGGTCGCCGGCTCGTCCGAGGTCCGCACCGCGGTCGGCGAGGTCGAGGCCGAGCTGGGCGAGGAGGGCCGGGTGCTGCTGCGCCCGTCCGGCACCGAGCAGCTGGTCCGCGTGATGGTCGAGGCGCCGGCGCAGTCCACCGCGCAGGCCGCGGCCGACCGCCTGGCCGGTGTCGTCTCAGCGGTTTCCTGACGCGAGGGTGACCACGGCCTTCGCCGGGCCGTGGAACACCGGGTGGGTCTTCCAGCGGACTTCGTCCACCCGGCAGCCGGGGCCGAGGACTTTCGCCAGCGCCGTGAGCGCGATCTCGCCTTCGGCCACCGCGACCCCGGAGCCGGGGCACGCGTGCCGGCCGAGGCCGAACGGCAGGCCGCCGGCCAGGGAGATCGCCACTGGGCCGTCCGGGCCGAACCGGAGGACGTACCGGGCCGGGCAAATCGCCGTCACCAGCTCCCGCACGCTTCGCGGACCTGACGTCGCGAGTTCCAGGCCGGCGCCGGCCAGGAAGTTCAGCGAGTTCTCGTACGCCGCGTGCGCCAAGACCACCGGGTTGAACATCAGCTCGTCGTCGTCCAGCCGCCCGGCCGCGTGCGCGTCCCGCAGCGCCGTCAGCCCGCCCGGCCCGGCCGGGGTCCGGCTGAGCTGCACGGCCAGCCGGAACGCCGACACCTGCCCCGCCCGGTCGGTGCCGCCGAAGACGTCGAGGTTCGCCGTTGTCGCCTCGAGGTGGTCCAGGAACACGTCGTCGAGGGGCACGCCCAGCACCGCCGACGTCACCGCGCCCGCCACCGGCCGCGCGAAGTCGCGCACCAGGTCGAACGACGTCCCCAGCCCGGCCACGGTCGTTTCGATCCCGGCTCGGAGGGTCTCGGGAAACGGCTCCAGGCCGGCGATGATCTCCCGCAGCACCGCGCGCAGGCGAGTGTGTTCTTCGCCGTCCCGCAGCAGCACGCTGGGCGAGCCGCCGCCGGGATCCGACGTCAGCTCGGGTGACCGCAGGGCCCGCGCGCACGCGTCGCGGCCGGAGACCACCCCGATGCCGTGCCGTTCGAACTCGTCCATCGCTTCGACACCGTAGGGCAGGATGGGGCGGTGCCGCCCGCAGCCGTCCCGGATGACGTCCTGACCACGCCGTTCACGGACTACCTGCTCCGCAACGCGGCCGAGGACCGCCCCGCGTTCACCTGCCGCACCTTCCCCGGACCGGCCGACCACACGCTGACCTGGCCGCAGGTGCTGGCCCGCGTCCGCGGGGTCGCCCGCGAGCTGCGGCGCGCCACCCGGCCGGGCGACCGGGTGGCGATCGTCGCCCGCCAGGACCTCGGCTACGTCACCGCCTTCCTCGGGACGCTCTACGCGGGGCGCGTCGCGGTGCCGCTGTCCGTGCCGGCCGGCCGCACCGGCCGCGCCCGGATCGAGGCGGCCTTCGCGGACGCCACCCCGGCGGCCTGCCTGACCTCGAAGGACTTCCTGGACCAGGTCCCGCCGGGCACCGCGCTCGCCGTCGAGGACATCGAGGACATCGAGCCCGGCGACGCCGAGCCGCCCGCCGCCGTGGCGATGACCGACCCGGCGTACCTGCAGTACACGTCCGGCTCGACGCGCCGCCCGGCCGGCGCGGTGATTTCGCACCGCGCGCTGGTGGCCGCCTGCTGGCAGACCACGCGGTGCTACGACGCCGGCGCGTCGACCCCGCTGGCCGGCTGGGTGCCGTTCTTCCACGACATGGGCCTGGTCCTGCTCATCGGCACGCCGGTCTTCCTCGGCTCGCGATCGGTCTTCTGCACGCCGATGGAGTTCGTGCGTGACCCGCTGCGCTGGATCCGGCTGCTCGCCGAGCTCCCCGGAGTCGTCAGCGCCGCGCCCAACTTCGCCTTCGACCTGGCCGCCGAAGCGGCGGGGGACCTCGAAGCCCTCGACCTCTCACGAGTGAACTCGCTGCTCAACGGCAGCGAGCCGGTCCGCGCGGCCACCGTCGAGGCCTTCGCGCGGGCCTTCGCCCCCTTCGGGCTGCCGCGGGCCGCGCACAAGCCGTGTTACGGGCTGGCCGAGGCGACGGTGTTCGTCACGAGCGCGGGCGCCGAAGGGCCCACCGTGCGGACGTTCGACGGCGAGCCGCGCGTGTCGGTCGGGCGGCCGTACGGCCAGCGGATCCGCATTGTCGACAAAGAGATCCAGGTGGCCGGGCCCAACGTCGCCGACGGCTACTGGGGGCGGGACGACGTCATCGCCCCCGGCGGCTGGCTGCGCACCGGCGACCTCGGTTTCGTCCACGACGGCGAGCTCTACGTCACCGGACGGCTCAAGGAGCTGATTATCGTCGACGGCCGCAACCACCACCCGCAGGACATCGAAGCCACCGTCGAGGCCGCGCACCCCGGCATCCGGCGCGTCGCCGCGTTCGCCGTGCGGGACGGCCACGGCGAAGGCGTCGCGGTCGTGGCCGGGTGCACCGCGCCGGACGCCTCGGTCGAGACGGCCGTGCGGCGGGCCGTCTCGGCGGCCCACGACCTGCCGCTGCGCGCCCTGTGGCTGGTGCGGCCGGGCGAGGTGCCGCGGACCTCCAGCGGCAAGGTGTCCCGCACCGCCGCCCGCGAGCGCTGGTGGGACGAGAATGAGCGGCATGGCTGACCCGGGCACCTACGTCGACGAGATCCGGCGGATCATCAGCTTCGCGCTGGAGATCCCGCCCGAGCGGCTCGCCGACACGACGCCGTTCGACGACCTCGGCATGACGTCCCGGCAGCGGATCCAGCTGCTGGCGCGGGTCGAGGTGAACTACGGCGTCTCGGTCGACCTCGACGAGCTCGACCGGCTGGTGGACATCCGCGGCGTCGCCGAGGTGATCTCCGAGGCGGTCGCGGCGCAGCGCGCCGGCGGGTAGGTCCCGGCCGGGTGCAGTTGGCGGAAGCCCAGGTCCGCCGCCCGGCCGACCGCTAGACTCTGTGTGCATCTGCGACGGCACCGAACGGTGTCCGGGCGCGTCACAGTCCCGGAACGTCAGTAGGGACCTGTGGGGATCGAAGGGGGCAGCGACCATGCCGAACGGGTATGAAGCGAGTTCGGAGGCGATGACGCGGGCGCAGATCCGCTTGGCGGACGTCGCCGACGACCCGGCGGCCGAGGCCAAGAAGGTCGCGCCGACGGAGATCGTCGCCGTGGACTTCGGCCGCGTGCACCAGGAGAGCTTCGGCAAGTACAAGGCCGGGATGGACGAGATCGGCGCGGGCCTGACGGGGTTGTCGAACGCCCTGATGAACCTCGGCGGCGGAATCGGGACCGCGGGCGGCAAGTACACCACGCAGGAAGCGAACGCCGGCGCGACGGCGAACCAGGCCGGGGGTAACCGCTGATGGCCGAATGGGCTGAGATCAAGAAGGTCCTCGACGACCCGAACGTCTCCATGGCCGCCAAGTCCAAGCTGATGGACGAATACGGCGAGGACACGTTCAACTTCAACGCGGAAGAAGAGGAATACGCGAAGAAGTACATCGAGGACTACTCCGGCTGGAACCCCACCAACGACTGGCTGCCGGGTTCGTCCTCCGACGTCGACGAAGCGCTGAAGGAAGCCCAGCAGGAATCCGCGGCCAAGAACCAGGAACACCAGCGCCAGACCGCCGAGCGTGACCAGGCGAAGAAGAACCTCGACGGAATCGCGACGCCGACCTTGGGGGTCGGCGCGAAGAGTTCCGACGAACAGCTCGACCAGGGCAATGTCGCCGTCGACCTGCTGGCGAAATGGACCGACGAGGTCTGGAACCAGATCAAGGGCGGCGAGAGCGAGAAGAAGAACTCCCAGACGGACCTCAAGGACAAGTTCCACGAGAACCGCGGGATCCAGTACCAGAAGTTCCTGAGCGACGCCGACGACCTCGGCAAGGCGCACAAGGTCGTCGAGGACACCCTCGGCAAGAGCGACACCGAGCTCCAGACCCTCTTCGGCGAGTGGAAGGGCAAGGGCGCCAACGCCGCGGAGATCAAGTACGACGAGACGATCAAGCCGCACGCCAAGGAGCTGTCGCAGCAGATCGACGGGGCGGCGAAGCTGATCCCGCAGACCGTGACGCAGGTCTTCACCGCGGTCAAGAAGAAGGTCGACGAGGTCCTGCAGCTGCACCGCCCGGTGATCGCCGAGGCGGACATCCCGATGGCCAAGGACGTCCTCAAGATCGCCAACGGCGACACCGGGGAATTCGACGACTTCATGAAGGTCGCCGGCTGGATCGACGCCGTCAACGCGAAGAACGGCAACCCGTCGAACCTCGCCGAGCGCCTGCAGAACGACGACTGCGGCTTCAACGACGAGAACAAGGAATACGGCCGCAACGTCTGCCGCTACTGGCGCGACGGCGCGTTTTCGACCGAGTACAAGAGCCTGATCACCGCGTTCGACGGTTCGTGCCGGGCGGCCAAGCAGACCATCGACCAGCAGTTCGGTGCGCTGGCGCGGTACATGGACGGCTACCGCAACCAGCTGACCGAGGCCAAGAACGAGGGCGGCGGCGACAAGACCGGGAACACCGGCAACACGGGGAACACCGGCAATAGCGGGAACACGGGGAGCACCGGCACCGGCAGCACGGGGAGCACCGGATCCGGGAGCACGGGCAGCACCGGGAGCGGCTCCACGACGCCGTCGGCGGCCGAGCCCCCGAAGGCCGAGGAGCCCGCGAAGCCCGAAGAGGGCAAGAACCCGATCACCGGGAAGCCCCTTGAAGTCGACCCGTCGACCGGTGAGCCGTACCCGATCGACCCGAAGACCGGCGAAGCCATCAAGGACACCGACGACACGGACACGGTGTCGGTCAAGAAGGGCGACAACACGATCTCGATGTCCGAGCCCGACAAGGAGGGCAAGCAGGACATCTCCGTGGACGACGGCCACGGCAACAAGAAGGACTACCACCTCGACTGGGGTGACGACGACAAGGCCGAGGCCGGCAAGGACGGCGCGGGCAAGGACGGTGCCGCCGGGGACAAGGCCGCCTTCGGGCCGCAGGGCAGCCAGGCGGTCAAGGAGGGCCAGCCCTCGGCCGACGGCTCCTACAAGCCGGGCCCGGACGGCAAGATCCACATCCAGGACGGCAACCTCAAGATCACCGCTGAGCGCCCGGAGGGCCCGGACGGCCCGACGATCGTGACGGTCGACGACGGCAAGGGCGAGCCCACCACCTACACCCTGGACGAGAAGGACGACCCCAAGGCCGCGGACCTCAAGGGGGACGGTCTCAAGGTGGACGTCAAGCCGGTGACCGACGGCGCCGGCGCGGAGATCCGGCACGACGCGAACGCCGAGCTCCCGTCGGCGAAAGATCCCGCACCGGTCAACCCCGACCCGGGCTTCACGCGCAGCGAAGCGGCCTCTGGGGGCGGCGGGTTCAGCGCGCCCGGCGGCTTCGAGGGTGACCTCGGTGGGGGCGGCAGCGGCGTCGGGGCCGAGCCGGCGGTGGCGACGGCCGACGCGGGCGTCGGGGCGGGTGCCGGCTCCACCGACTCGACCACGACGGCCGGCGCGAGCGACTTCGGCTCGGCCGTCACCGGCGGCGGGTCGCCGGACTTCGCCGGCGCCGTCTCACTCGACCCGGGTGCCCAGACGGGCAGCGACGCCTCGCTGCCGATGTCCGACGGCGGCGGCGGGCTCGGGGCGACTCCGGTCGATCCCGGCATGCACCAGGCGGCCGCGAACTCGTCGAGCTCGAGCGCGATGTCGGGCATGGGCGGCATGGGCATGATGGGCGGCATGGGCGGCGCGCCCGGTGGTGGTGGCGGCGACCAGCAGCGCGGGCCCAGCCAGTACCGCATCGAGGGCGGCGTGTTCGAGACGAGTGGCGCGAAGGGCCGCATCAGCGGCTCGCTCGACGACGAGGGTGACCGTTCGATCCGGTACGACCGGTGACGAGGGCCGAGGAGGGCCGATGAGCAGCGCCGAAGACCGGTATCGCGCGGCGATTTCGACGATGGAAGCGGCGGCACGGGAGCAGGACGAGCAGCGGGGGCTGCGCGAACGCCGGCTCGCGGAGGCCCAGCAGCAGGCCCGCGAAGGCATGCAGAAGGAGCTGGCCGCCGCGCAGAAGTACGCCGAGCACATGGACGAGCTCAACAAGCGCAAGCAGAGCGCGGGCGGCTGGGCGACGGAGAAGACGCTGGCCGACAAGTCCCGCGAGTCGCTGATGGAGTTCGGCGTCCACGAGGAAGAGGCGGCCACCGGCTACACGAACTACCCGACCCCGAGCTACGGCACCCCGGCAGCGGCGGTGGTCCCGCCACGGCCGGAACCGGCACCGGAACCACCACCGGCGGCGCCCGAGCCGCCGAAGCGGGGGCGGCACGCGCGTCAGCCCGACGACGAGGACGACTTCTCCAGCACCAGCTGGCTGGTCTGAGGAAGGGCCCGGCTCCGGCCGGGCCCTTTTCGCGTCAGTGGGCGGCGGGTTCTTCTTCGCGCTCGATGGGGGCGCGCTTGACGTCCGCCTCGAGCAGGGGCCGGTACTTGTCGGTGCCGGTCAGGTGGGTCAGGAAGAAGGCCGTGAACAGTGCGCGCGTGAGCTGCTGCGTCTTGCGGTGCGGCTTGCCGTGCATGAACAGCTGCGACCAGTGCCTGCCCTCGGTGACGCCCAGGTGGGACGCCTTGCCGAGGAACCGCAGCTGGACGTCGTCACCGCCCCACGCGCCCGCGATGGCCTCGGCGTGCGCGACGGCGGGGGCGACCAGGTCGGCTTCTGCGGCGAGGTGCATACCGGGGACGGTGATCGCCTTCGCCGACTCGCTGGCCGGCGGCAGCGTCTGAGCCGCGGTGATGGTGGCGACGGCCTTGATCCGCGGGTGCTCACTCCGCGCGTCCTGCGCCGCGGCGAGGACGGCCGAGCCGCCGCCGGTGGAGTGGCCGGCGAGGCCGAGCTTGCCGGGGTCGACGCTGATGCCGTCCGGGCCGAGCCGGACGGTCGTGACGACGTCGAGGGTGGTCAAGAGGTCGGCGGCGAGCAGCCGGTGCGAGGGCAGCGGCCCGCGCTGGGTGGCCGGCGCGGCGGCGACGATGCCCCAGCTGGCGAGGTGCCGCAGCAGCTCCCGGTACCGATCGGGCGGCTGCAGCCACCCGTGCCCGAAGGCCACGGCCGGCAACCCGAGCCCGGCGCGCGGCGTGAAGACCACGCCGGGCAGCCCGACCAGGGCGAGGTTGCCCCGCAGGACCTCGTGCGGACCCGGGTGCGTCAACTCCGCGAGCAGCTGCTTGGGCTTGCTGGCCATGTCCGGAACCCTACTGTGCGACCCCCGCCGCGGCTCGCCCGCCGCCCCGGCGCGCCGCAACGCTCGGCCTGCGTACCCACACGGTCGGCCTGCGTACCCGCACGGTCGGCCTGCGTACCCGCACGGTCGGTTCATCGGCCGACCCTCCAGGTACGCGGACCGACTCTCCGGGTACGCGGACCGACTCTCCGGGTACGCCGGCCGAGCCGCAGTGGTTCGAACCACCGCGGCCGCGTCCCCGCAGGTCGGAGCCCGTTCGCGGACCCCGTCAGTCCGCTGAATGTCCCTCGTTAGGCTGGTGAGCGTGTGTGGAATCGTGGGATATGTCGGGCACCGCCCGGCTCTGGACGTCGTCCTCGGCGGGCTCCGGCGGATGGAGTACCGCGGCTACGACTCCGCCGGTGTCGCGGTCCTCGACGGCGCCGGTGCGCTGACCGTCGAGCGCAAGGCGGGCCGGCTGGCCAACCTGGAAGGCCGGCTCGACGAGGTCGGCCGCGAGCACTTCGGCGGCACCGCCGGCATGGGGCACACCCGCTGGGCCACCCACGGTGCGCCGATCGACCGCAACTCGCACCCGCACCGGGACGCCTCGGAGCGCGTCGCCGTCGTGCACAACGGCATCATCGAGAACTTCGCCGCCCTCCGCGCCGAGCTCGAAGCCGACGGTGTCGAGATGGCCAGCGACACCGACACCGAGACCGCCGCCCACCTGGTGGCCCGCGCGTACACCGAAGGCGACACCAAGGGTGACTTCACCGCCAGCGTCGCCGCCGTCTGCCGCCGCCTCGAAGGGGCCTTCACCCTGGTCGTGACGCACGCCGACCACCCGGACACGATCGTGGCCGCGCGCCGGTCTTCGCCGCTGGTCGTCGGGGTCGGCGAGGGGGAGCACTTCGTCGCCTCCGACGTCGCCGCCTTCATCGAGCACACCCGCGAGGCCGTCGAGCTCGGCCAGGACCAGCTCGTCGTCATCACCCGCGAGGGCTACGAAGTCCTGGACTTCCACGGCGACGCCGCCCAGGCCAAGCCGTTCACCGTCGACTGGGACCTGTCCGCCGCCGAGAAGGGCGGCCACGAGTACTTCATGCTCAAGGAGATCGAGGAGCAGCCCGAAGCGCTGGCCAACACGCTGCGCGGGCACTTCGAGTCCGGCCGGATCATCCTCGACGAGCAGCGCATCTCCGACCAGGACCTCCGGGACGTCGACAAGGTCTTCGTCGTCGCCTGCGGGTCGGCCTACCACTCCGGCCTGGTCGCCAAGTACGCCATCGAGCACTGGACGCGGCTGCCGGTCGAGGTCGAGCTGGCCTCGGAGTTCCGCTACCGCGACCCGGTCCTCGACCGCGACACGCTCGTCGTCGCCGTCTCCCAGTCCGGCGAGACGGCGGACACGCTCGAGGCGGTCCGGCACGCGCGCGAGCAGAAGGCGCGTGTCCTCGCCGTCTGCAACACCAACGGCGCGCAGATCCCGCGCGAGTCCGACGCCGTCCTCTACACCCACGCCGGGCCCGAGATCGGCGTCGCTTCGACGAAGGCGTTCCTCGCCCAGATCGCGGCCAACTACCTGGTCGGCCTGGCGCTGGCGCAGGCCCGCGGCACGAAGTACCCGGACGAGGTCGCGCGCGAGTACGCCGAGCTGGAGGCCATGCCCGCGGCCGTCCAAAAGGTACTGTCCACTGTGGAGCAGGTGCGGGATCTCGGTCGCCGGATCGCCGACTCGAAGGCGATCCTGTTCCTCGGTCGGCACGTCGGCTTCCCGGTCGCCCTCGAAGGCGCGCTGAAGCTCAAGGAACTCGCGTACATGCACGCCGAGGGCTTCGCCGCCGGCGAGCTCAAGCACGGCCCGATCGCGCTGATCGAAGACGGCCTGCCGGTCGTCGTCGTGATGCCGTCGCCCAAGGGCCGCGCGGTGCTGCACTCGAAGCTCGTGTCGAACATCAGCGAGATCCAGGCGCGTGGCGCCCGCACGATCGTGATCGCCGAAGAGGGCGACGAGACGGTCCGGCCGTTCGCCGACGAGCTCATCGAGGTCCCGGCGGTGCCGACGCTGCTGCAGCCGCTGGTGTCCACCGTGCCGCTGCAGGTGCTGGCCGCGGAGATCGCCCGCGCCCGCGGGTACGACGTCGACAAGCCGCGTAACCTGGCGAAGTCCGTCACCGTGGAGTAACACCGCGCAAGAGGGAGGCCGCCGCCGTGCAGGGAATCTGGACCACGGAACGGATTCGTGAAGCGGAAGGGCGGGCGTTCGCCGTCACGCCCGAGGGCGAGCTGATGCGGCGGGCGTCGTTCGGCTTGTCGGTGCGGCTCGCGGACTTCCTCGACGACCGCACCGGCGGGATTTCCGGCCGCCGGGTGGTGCTGCTGGTCGGCTCGGGCGACAACGGCGGCGACGCGCTGTGGGCGGGGGCGTTCCTACGCCGCCGCGGGGTCGCGGTGACGGCGATCCTGCTCAAGCCCGAGAAGGCGCACGCAAAGGGACTCGCGGCGCTGAAGCGAGCCGGGGGCCGCGTGGTGTCCGCCGAGGACGGTCCACAGTGGATCGCGAAGGCGGACGTCGTGGTCGACGGGATCGTCGGCATCTCCGGCCGCGGCGCGCTGCGGCCGGACGCGGCACGGCTGGTCGAGCTGGTCGAGGCCCCGATCGTGGCGGTCGACCTGCCCAGCGGCGTCGACCCGGACACCGGCGCGGTCGACGGGCCCGCCGTCAAAGCCACCCGGACCGTCACGTTCGGCGCGCTCAAGCCGGTGCACGTGCTCGCGCCCTCGTGGTGCGGTGAAGTGGCGCTGGTCGACATCGGCCTCGAACTGACCGACCCCGATCTCCGGCGGCTCGACATCGTGGACGTCGCCGCGGCCTGGCCGGTGCCCGGCCCGGAAGACGACAAGTACAGCCAGGGCGTGGTGGGCGTCGCGGCGGGTTCGGCGACGTACCCAGGCGCGGCGGTGCTGGCCGCGGGTTCGGCGGTCCGCGCGACCTCGGGTCTCGTGCGGTACGCCGGCCACGCGGCGGACGTCGTCCGCGCGCAGTGGCCGGAGGTCATCGCGACCGGCACGGTGGCCGACGCGGGCCGGGTCCAGGCGTGGGTGGTCGGGCCGGGCATCGGCACGGGCTCCGATGGGCGCGACGTGCTGCGGTACGTCCTCGGCCAGGGCGTCCCGGTCTGTGCCGACGCCGACGCGACGACGATCATCGCGAAGTCCCCGGACGTCCTCGATGCCCGCGACCCGGACACGCCGCTGGTCCTGACGCCGCACGCGGGCGAGTACGAGCGGCTGATGGGCCGCAAGCCGGGCCCGGACCGGGTGACGGCGGCGCGCGAAGCGGCGAAGAAGTACCACGCGGTGGTGCTGCTGAAGGGGCACTGCACGGTGATCGCGGCCCCGGACGGCCGGGTCGCGGTGAACCGTCCCCGAGGAGCCTGGCTGGCCACGGCCGGTTCGGGCGACGTGCTGTCCGGCCTGGTGGGCGCCCTCCTGGCGGCCGGGTTGGACCCCTGGCTGGCGGCGGCCGCGGCGGCGGACGTGCACTCGCTGGCCGGAGCGATCGCGGCGCAAAACGCGCCGACCTCGGCGTCTGGCCTGGTCCACGCGATCCCGGAGGCCATCCGGTCGATCCGGTCGCTAACGTCCTGAGAAGACTTATCGAGTTCTCTGTTAACTTCGCGCGATAAATCTGGTAAGAAGTCCGTGTGAGCGGCGGCACAGCAGCATCCGGAGACCGGAAGACCCGGCCGTCCGATGCTGTCGTCGAGCAGCGGCGGCAGGACATCCTCGATCACGTCATCGAGGAGGGCGAGGCCCGGATCGACGATCTGACGTCGAAGTTCAAGGTCAGCCTGATGACCATGCACCGCGACCTCGACGACCTGGCCGAACGCCGGCTCCTGCGCAAGCTGCGCGGCAAGGTCGAGGCCTACCCGGCGCTCACCATCGAGAGCGCCGCCCGTTTTCGCGACACGCTCCACCACGGCGAGAAAGAAGCTCTCGGCCAGGCCGCCGCGAACCACGTGCTGCCCGGCCAGACCGTCTTCGTCGACGACTCCACCACCCTCCTCCCGCTGGTCAAGCGGCTCGCCGAGATCGACGCGCTGACCGTCGTCACCAACTCGCTGCACGCCGCCCGGCTGCTCGGGCCCCGGGTCGAGGTCGTCCTCGCCGGCGGCCGCTACAGCCACGAGTACGACTCCTGCGCCGGACCCGAAGTCCTCAACCTGCTCGACAGCATCCGCGCCGACGTCTCGTTCGTGTCGGTCACCGCCGTCGCCGTCGGGCGGCTGTTCCACCCCGATCGTGACTACGCCGAGCTCAAGAAGGCCGCGCTCAAGGTCGCGAACCAGACCGTCCTCGTCGTCGACCACTCGAAGTTCGGCCGCACCGCCACCTACGCGCACGGCGACGTCGGCGACTACGACCTGCTGATCACGGGCCAGGCCACGCCCACCGAGGAGATCGAGGCCGCGTTGAACGCGGGCACCGCGATCGAGATCGTCGAACACGTCGCAGAGGGGCAGCCCTATGACAGCTGAACTGGTCGCCGGCATCGACTCGTCCACCCAGTCGACCAAGGTCGTCGTGTGTGACGCCGCCACCGGCGAAATCGTCCGCACCGGCCGCGCGCCGCACCCCGACGGCACCGAGGTCGCCCCCGCCGCCTGGTGGGACGCCTTCAAGGAAGCCACGAACGGCCTGCTCGACGGCGTCACGGCCATCGGCGTCGGCGGCCAGCAGCACGGCATGGTCACCCTCGACGAAGACGGCGAGGTCGTCCGGCCGGCGCTGCTCTGGAACGACACCCGCTCCGCACAGGCGGCCCTCGACCTCATCGAGGAGCTCGGCGGGCCGTCGGCCTGGGCGAAGTCCGTCGGCTCGGTGCCGGTCGCCAGCTTCACCGTCACGAAGCTGCGCTGGCTGGCCGAGAACGAGCCGAAGCTCGCCGACCGCGTCGCGCGCGTGCTGCTCCCGCACGACTGGCTGACCTGGAAGCTCACCGGCGGCGACCCGGTCACCGACCGCGGCGACGCGTCCGGCACCGGCTACTTCTCGCCGTCCGACAACGCCTACCGCCTCGACGTCCTGAGCCACGCCTTCGGCGGCCGGACGCCGGAGCTGCCGGCCGTGCTCGGCCCGGCCGACGCCGCCGGGCACACCCCGGACGGAGTGCTCGTCTCCGCCGGCACCGGCGACAACATGGCCGCCGCGCTCGGGCTGGAACTCCAGCCCGGTGACGCTGTCGTCTCGCTCGGCACCAGCGGCACCGTGTTCGGCGTCGCCGAGACCGGCGCGGCCGACGTCAGCGGCGAAGTCGCCGGGTTCGCCGACGCCACCGGCCGCTTCCTCCCGCTCGCCTGCACCCTCAACGCCGCCCGCGTCCTCACCGCGACGGCCGCGATGCTCGGCGCGACGCTGAGCGAGTTCGACCGCCTCGCCCTGACCGCCGAGCCCGGGGCCGGCGGCCTGACGTTCCTGCCGTACCTGGACGGCGAGCGCACCCCGAACCTGCCCGGCGCCACCGGCTCGCTGTCCGGGCTGACCAGGGACAACATGACCCCGGCGAACCTCGCGCGCAGCGCCGTCGAAGGCATGCTCTGCGGCCTGGCCGCCGGTCTCGACGCGGTGCGCGCGCACGGCCTCGACGTCCAGCGGGTGCTGCTGATCGGCGGGGGCGCGCAGTCGCGGGCCGTCCGCGCGGTCGCGCCGCTGGTGTTCGGCGTGCCCGTGCAGCTGCCCGAAGTCGCCGAGTACGTCGCGCTCGGCGCGGCCCGGCAAGCGGCCTGGGCGGCGGCCTCCAGCGCGGAACCGCCGTCCTGGCAGGAAAACCACAAGCTCCGGCTCGAGCTGGACGAGCCGACCGAGGCGCAGCGCGCCGAGGGCCACCGGATCCAGCAGCGCCACCTCGAAGCCCGCGAAGCGGCTTACGGGGTCCGGCGGAATCTCGGAGAGGACTGACCGATGGCTTCCATCACCTACGACAAGGCGACCCGGCGCTACGCCGGTTCGGAGCGCCCCGCGGTCGACGCGCTGGACCTGGAGATCGCCGACGGCGAGTTCCTCGTGCTGGTCGGCCCGTCCGGCTGCGGCAAGTCGACCAGCCTGCGCATGCTGGCCGGCCTCGAGGACATCGACGACGGCGCCGTCTGGATCGGCGACCGCGACGTCACCCAGCTGCCGCCGCGCTCGCGTGACATCGCGATGGTGTTCCAGAACTACGCGCTGTACCCGCACATGACGGTCGCGCAGAACATGGGCTTCGCGCTGAAGATCGCCGGGCGGCCCGCGTCCGAGATCAAGCAGAAGGTCCTCGAGGCGGCGAAGCTGCTCGACATCGTGGACTACCTCGACCGCAAGCCGAAGGCGCTCTCCGGCGGTCAGCGCCAGCGCGTCGCGATGGGCCGCGCGATCGTCCGCGAGCCGCAGGTCTTCCTGATGGACGAGCCGCTGTCGAACCTCGACGCCAAGCTGCGGGTGTCGACGCGTACGCAGATCGCCGCGCTCCAGCGCCGCCTCGGCGTCACGACGGTGTACGTCACGCACGACCAGGTCGAGGCCATGACGATGGGTGACCGCGTCGCGGTGCTCTCGGACGGCCTGCTGCAGCAGTGCGACACCCCGCGCGCGCTGTACGACCGGCCCGCAAACGCTTTCGTCGCCGGCTTCATCGGTTCCCCCGCGATGAACCTCGTCACCGCGAAGCTGACGGCGGACGGCGCCGAGGTCGGTGGCGCGCGGGTGCCGCTGACCCGCGAGACCATCGCCGCGGCCGACGGGGACACCGTGACCCTCGGCTTCCGGCCGGAGGCCCTCGAGGTCGCCACCGGCGACGGCACCCTGCCGATCAAGGTGGACCTGGTCGAGGAGCTCGGCTCGGACGCCTACGTCTACGGCAAGCTCGCCGAGACCGACGCGGCCGACAACAAGTCCAACGTCGTCGCCCGGGTCGACCCGCGCACGCCGCCGGCCATGGGCGACACCCTGCACCTGCGGATCCGCCCCGACGAGCTGCACGTGTTCTCGGCCACGTCCGGGTTGCGCCTGCCCTGACCTCGGGTCATGGGAAACTGGGAGGCGTCATGACTCCCAGTCTTTCCCATGAGCGCAGCCCGCGCGCGCAGGTCGACATCGACCTCGACGCGATCCGCCACAACCTCACCCTGCTGGGCGCCCGCGCGCCCGGCTCCGAGGTGATGGCCGTGGTCAAAGCCGACGCCTACGGCCACGGCGCGCTGCCGGTGGCGCGCGCCGCGGTCGAGGCCGGGGCCACCTGGCTGGGCACCTGCTCGCTCGGCGAGGCCCTCGCCCTGCGCGAAGCCGGCCTCAAGACCCGGCTGTTCAGCTGGCTGGACACCCCCGACGTCGACTTCGCGCCGGGCGTCGAAAACGACATCGACCTGGCCGCCAGCTCGCTGGGTGAGCTTCGCCGCATCGCGGCCGCGGCGAAACCGGGTATCCCGGCGCGTGTGCACCTCAAAATCGACACCGGGCTCTCGCGCAACGGCTGCCCGCCCGCCGCGTGGGCCGAACTGGTCGAAGCGGCGGCCGCCGAACCGCGGGTCGAGGTCGTCGCGATCTGGTCCCACCTCGCGTGTGCCGACGAGCCGGACCACCCGGCGACCGACCTGCAGGCCAAGCGCTTCGCCGACGCCTACGACACCGCCCGCGCCGCCGGGCTCGACCCCATGCGGCACCTGGCGAACTCCGCGGGCCTGCTCACCCGGCCGGACCTGCACTTCGACATCGTCCGGCCCGGCATCGCGATGTACGGGCTGAACCCGGTGCCGCAGCCGGAAGACCTGCGCCCGGCCATGACGTTCCGGTCGGCCGTCGCGCTGGTCAAGCGGATCGAGGCCGGGGAATCGGTGTCCTACGGGCACACCTGGACGGCGTCGAGCGACACGAACCTGGCGCTCGTCCCGGCCGGGTACGCCGACGGCGTCCCGCGGTCGCTGTCCGGACGCATGGACGTACTCCTCGGCGGTCAGCGGCGGCCGGTCGCCGGGCGCGTTTGCATGGACCAGCTGGTGGTCGACTGCGGTGACTACGAGCTGTCCGTCGGCGACGAGGTCGTCCTCTTCGGCGCCGGGGCGCACGGCGAGCCGACCGCCCGGGAATGGGCCGACAAGCTGGGCACCATCGACTACGAGATCGTGACCTCGATGTACCGGCCACGGGTGCGGCGCCGGTATCTGGGGGAACGCCCGTGACACCTTCACGACGATTGCTGGCCATCGCCGGCGGGGTCGGGGCCCTGGCCACCGGGACCGCCGCCGCCATCGCGGTCGCCGCCCAGCAGCGGCGGCACAGTGAGGATCCGTACGTGGACGAGCCGTTGGGGGAGCTGAAGCCGGACCGCACTTCGACGGTCGCGGCCGAGGACGGCACGCCGCTTTCGGTCGAGGAGATCGACCCGGAAGACGGCGGCGAACCGGAACTGACCGTCGTGGGGGTCCACGGCTTCGCGCTTTCGCGGCGCTGCTGGCACTTCCAGCGTCGCGACCTCGCCTCGCTTCGGCTGCCTCGCGTGCGGCAGGTGTACTACGACCACCGCAGCCACGGGCTGTCCGGCGCGGCTTCGACCGAGACGTCGACCATCGAACAGCTGGCCCGGGACCTGGACTGCGTGCTGCGGTCCGTGGTGCCGGAGGGGCCCATCGTGCTGATCGGGCACTCGATGGGCGGCATGGTGATCATGGAGCTGGCCGCCGAGTTCCCTTCGCTGTTCGAAGAGCGGGTGGAAGGGGTCGCCTTCATCGCGACGGCGGCGGGCGAAGTCGGCGCACGCGGGTTGCCGCGTTCACTGCTCTCGAAGTACAACCCGCTGACGCGCGCCGCCGGCGGGCTCGCCGGGTGGCAGCCGGGGCTGGTGGAGTTCGTCCGCGCGGCGGGCGGCCAGCTGACGCGCCAAGCCGTGCGCCGGCTGGCGTTCGGCAGCCGCGACGTCGCCCCAAGGCTCGTCGACTTCATGCTCGAGATGCTGGAAGTGACGCCGGTGCGCGGGCTCGTCAACTTCATCGACACCCTCGGCAGCCACAACCGCTACGCCGCGCTGGCCGGCCTGAAGCACGCGGAAGTGCTGGTCATCGGCGGCGATTCGGACCGGTTCACGCCGTTCGCGCACGCCGAGCGGATCGCGGCCGAGCTGCCCGACGCCGAGCTGGTGCGCGTCCGCGGCGCCGGGCACATGGTCCAGCTCGAGCAGCCCGAGCTGGTGAACAGCCATCTGATCGATCTCCTGCAACGCTGTTCCGGTGTGGACGGCGAATCCTCGTCCCGGCGAACCTGGTGGTGGCAGCGTTGAGTTTCGTGTTCCCGACCCCCGAAGACACGATGGAGTTCGGGCGGTCCCTCGGCCGATCCCTGCGCGCGGGTGACCTCGTGCTGCTGGCGGGTCCCCTCGGCGCGGGCAAGACGACGCTGACCCGCGGCATCGCGGACGGCCTGGGTGTCGGCGGCCGGGTGAGTTCCCCGACGTTCGTGCTGGCCCGCGTCCACCCGGCGGGCGCTTCCGGCGTACCGCTCGTGCACGTGGACGCGTACCGCCTGGGCGGCGACCTGTCCCAGCTGGACGACCTGGACCTGGACACGGACCTCGAGCGTTCGGCCATCGTGGTCGAGTGGGGCGAGGGGTCGGCGGAGCGCCTGTCGGAGGACTACCTGGTGGTCCGGCTGGACCGCCGCGAGGACGACGTCCGCGAAATCACCCTCGAACCGCACGGCACCTGGGCCGACCGCGTCCCGGAGCTGGTGCGGGCGTAGGTCCGCACCAGCTCCGGGACTCCCGTCGGCTGCTCAGCCGCCGTTGTACTGCTGGTAGGCCGGTGCCCGGAAGGTCCGGGCGCCGGCGCCCGCGATCTTGTCGACCGCGCGCAGGAACTTCGGCCCCATCTTCGCGCTGGCCTGCCGGACCGGGTGCGTGGCCCCGAAGTCCTCCGGGTTCGCCTGGCCGTGCGCGAACATCGAGTAGATCAACACCGGCTTGCCCGCGGCGTCGAACATGATCCCGGCCTCGTTGCGGCCGTCGTTCAGCCAGCCCGCCTTCGTGGCGATCCTCGCCCGATCGACCGACGACATCTCACGGCGGACACCGTCGGTGAACGCCACCTGGGACCGCAGGAGGGACAGCAGGTAGTCCGTCGACGCCGGGCTCAGCAAGGTGCCCGCGACCAGCGCCTTCAGCAGGTCGTGGGTCTCGCGCGGAGTGGTCTGGCCGAGGAAGTAGCGGTTCGGGTTGGCCACCGGCGTCACCTGGGTCTTGGGGAAGCCCTTGGCCACCAGGATCTGGTTGATCTCGGCCGCCGGAACCACGAGCCCCACCAGCCGGACGCACGTGTCATCCGAAACCGTGAGGAACAGCGACAGGACGTGGCCCAGCGTGAACGCGCTCGGGTACGCCTTGTCCAAGATGATGATGCCGTCACCACCCGGCACGACGATGCTCGCCGGCACCTGGACCTGCTGGTCCAGGGTGAGCAGGCCACGGTCGATCTTGTCCATCAAGGTGACCGCGACGGCCACCTTGTTGACGCTGTACGCCTCGACGATCTCGTCGGACGCCACATCGACGGCCACCTGGTCGGCCACGCTGATGTAGGAGTTCCAGATGCCGCCTGCCGCAGCGGCCGCGTCGTCGTAGACGCGCTTCACCTTCTGCCTGGCCCGGTCCGGTGTGGCCGGGCTGGCCTCGATGTCTGCTTCCTGCGCGGACGCGGGAGAGCCGGTCAGAACGCTTCCGGCGACGACAGCGGTCCCCAAGCCGAACGCCGCTCGCCTGTTGAGTCGATACCCCATCGCAAGATCCAACCACGAATGGACGAACCTCGTGAGTGGTAAGGCGGGTTCTAATCCGCTTTAACACTCACGACCGCGCGCGCGACGCCCAGGTCCACCAGGTCCTGCGGCCGCAAGTGCAGCTGGTTGGCGATGTCCGGCACCTCCGAGGCCGGCCGCTTGAGGATCGCCGCCGCCGCTTCCGGTGAGGTCACCGAGAAGTACGCGTCCGGGGCCACCCACGTCGAACCCGCCGCGGCGAACGCCAGTGCGCCGCCCGAGCCGCCTTCGCCGATCACCAGCGTCGTCACCGGGACCGAGGCCGTCGCGACCGCCTCGAACATCTCCGCGATCGCGCCGCCCGCGCCGGCCTGCTCCGCCGCCGCGTCGTTCGCCGCGCCCGGGGTGTCGACCAGCGTCAGCACCGGGATGCCCAGGCGCGACGCCAGCCGCACCAGCCGGGCCGCCGTCCGGAAGCCCGATGGCAGCGTCGGCGTGCCGCACTGGGCCGCGTACGCGACCGTCCGCCCGTCGCGCCGGCCGAAGCCGCACGCGACACCGGGATCCGAGCCGCCGACGCGGTCGCCGCTGATGTCCTGCCGCCAGTCGAAGTACGCGTCGAGGTACTCCGCCGCCCGGGCCCGCGATGGTGACCGCGCCGCCTGAACCGCTTCCCAGCCCGTCGCCGGCACCGAGACGGCCCGCAACGCGGAAGGCGGCGGAGCCGCGGCCGACGAATGCGCGGTCAGCAGCCGCAGCCACCGTTCCAGCGTCCCGCCGAGTTCCTCCGGTGCCACGACGGCGTCGACCTGGCCCCAGCCGAAATGCGCCTCCGCGGTGTACGCCTCCGGCGAGCCGGCCGGGCGCACCCGCGAGCCCGCGAAGCCGACCTGCGCTTCCGGCAGCGCGAGGATGACATCGGCACCCGCGCCGAGGGTCGCCCAGCCGCCGCCGGTCGTCGGGTCGCGCAGCACCGAGATCTGGGGGATGCCCACGGACCGCGTCAACGCCGACGCCCGCGCCACCCGCTGCAGCTGCATCAACGCGCGCATGCCCTGCTGCATGCGGCTGCCGCCGGTCGCGATCAGCGACACCACCGGCAGCCGCACGTCGCGGGCGTGCGCGAAGGCCGCTTCGATCCGGTCCCCGGTGCGCTGCCCGAGCGACCCGCCGAGGAACCCGAACTCGAAGGCGATCAGCACGGCTTCGACGTCGCCGATCTTCGCCGTCCCGCAGAGGACCGATTCCTTCTCACCCGTGCGCTCTTCCGCGGCGGAACGCGCTTCCCGGTAGCCCGGCCAGCCGATCGGGCCGTCGGCGGGCTCCTCGCGCAGCGGGGCCGGGAACTCCGTGAACCCGCTTCCGATGGCGCCGAGGATCTCGCGCGCCGGCAGCCTAGGCACCGAGCGCCCGCTTCAGGACCTTGCCCATGTCGTTGCGGGGCAACGCGTCCAGGTACCGGACGACCCGCGGGCGCTTGTGCGGCGCGAGCAGTTTCGCGACGTGGTCGGCGAGCTCGTCGGCGGCCGGTGGCTCGCCGGCGGGCACGATCCAGGCGACGATCCGCTCGCCGAGGTCGTCGTCCGGTTCGCCGGTGACCGCCGCCTCGGCGACGCCGGGGTGTTCGAGCAGCGCGTTCTCGATCTCGCCCGCGCCGATCTTGTAGCCGCCGCTCTTGATCAGGTCGGTCGCCTTGCGCCCGACGATCTTGACGTACCCGTCGGTGTCGCGGGTCGCCATGTCGCCGGTGCGGAACCAGCCGCCGTCGAACGCGGCCGCGGTCGCGTCCGGGCGGTTGAGGTACTCGGTGAACAGGTTCGGCCCGCGGACCTGGATCTCGCCGACGGTCTCGACGTCTTCGATCACTTCTCCGGCGTCGCCGACCAGCCGCAGTTCGACGCCCCGCAGCGGGACGCCGACCGTGCCCGGCTTGCGCTCGCCGTCCGCGCGGACGCTCGTGTTCATCAGCGTCTCGGTCATGCCGTAGCGCTCGACGACCTGCTGGCCGGTCGCCGCGGTGATCCGCTGGTGGTCGTGCACCGGCAGCGCCGCGGACCCGGAGACGAGCAGCCGGGCCCGCTTGAGCGCGTCGGCGAGCGTGGCGTCGGAGCCGACCTCGCCGGCGATCCGGTGGTACATCGTCGGCACGCCGAACAGCATCGTCGCGCCGGCCGCCAGCTCCCGCGCGACGCCTTCGGTCGAGAACCGGCCGAGGTGGCGCACCGAACCGCCGCGGCGCAGCGGGCCGAGGATGCCGAGGATCAGCCCGTGCACGTGGAACAGGGGAAGCGCGTGCACCAGCGTGTCCGCGCCGGTCCAGCCCCAGGCATCCTCCAGGGCGTCCAACGTGGCCGCGAGCGCGCGGCGGGGGAGCACGACACCCTTCGGCGGCCCGGTGGTGCCCGAGGTGTAGACGATCAGCGCCGGGCTTTCCGGGCCGGGCTCGTCCGCGAGCAGCGCTTTCCCGCCGGTCAGGGGGATGTCCCGGCGCGGCAGGGCGGCGAGCCCGGCGGGCAGCTCGGCGCCCGGCTCGGCCAGGACGAGGGCGGGTTCGCTGTCGGCGAGGATGTGGGCGAGCTCGCGCTCGCCGATCTTCGGGTTGAGCGGCACCGCCGGCACCCCGGCGAGCAGCGCGGCGACGACCGCGACACTCGTGTGCACGGTCGGCGTCGCCCACACCGCCACCCGGCCGGGTGGCAGCTCGCGGGCGAGACCACCGGCGACGGCGGCGAGGTCGTCGTAGCTCAGGACGTGGTCGCCGAAGCGCAAGGCTTCCTTCGCGGCACCGGCGACGAGCGAGGGGAACAAGGGGTCGGGCACCGCGGGGACCTCCCAGTGTCGGACTCGAGCAGCACGTTACCGCGCTGATCCGTCCCCTGCAGCAAGCGGCCGAAGACGCTGGTCGTAGGCTGGGACACCGTGTTGGTACTGGCGATCGATACCTCGACCCCGGCGGTGACCGCGGGCGTCGTCGCGCTGGACGGCGGCTTGGTCGAGACGCGCGGTGACCGCGTCACGGTCGACCCCCGCGCCCACGGAGAGCTGATCACGCCGCACGCGCTGGCCGCCGCCGAGGCCGCCGGGGTGACCCTCAAGGACCTCGACGCGATCGTCGCCGGCGTCGGCCCCGGGCCGTTCACCGGCCTGCGCGCCGGCCTGGCCACCGCCGCCGCGCTCGGCCACGCCCTCGGCATCCCGGTGTACCCGGTCTGCAGCCTCGACGCGCTGGCCGCCGACGTCGCCCCGGGGGACAACGCTTTCCTCGTGCTCACCGACGCCCGCCGCCGCGAGGTCTACTGGGCCGCCTACGACGCCGCCGGCCGGCGCACCGACGGCCCGCACGTCCAGCGCCCGGCGGACCTCGAGACCGACGTCAAGGTGGCGGCGGGGGACGGCGCCCTCCTGTACGCCGACGTGCTCGACGTCCGGCCGGTCGAGCCGCGGTTCCCGTCGCCCGCCGGTCTGGTGAAGGTCGCTCGGAGCGCCTTGCTCGCTTCGGAGCCGCCGGCGCCGCTGACGCCGTTGTACCTGCGTCGTCCCGACGCCGTCGAGCCCGCGGCGCCGAAACGGGTGACCGCTCCGTGAGACTCGGACCCCTGCGCCGCATGGACATCGCCCGGTGCGTGGAGATCGAGAAGATCCTGTTCCCCGGCGACGACCCGTGGAGCGCCCGCGCCTTCCACTCCGAACTGGACGCGGGCAACTTCTACCTCGCCGCCCGCCCGGACGAGGGTGACGAGCTGCTCGGCTACGCCGGGCTGGCCGTCGTCGGGCGCCGCCGCGGCGAGTACGAGGCGACCGTGCACACCATCGGCGTCGCGCCCGAGCACCAGGGCCAGGGCATCGGCAAGGCGCTGCTGCAGGCGCTGCTGACGCGGGCCGACGAGTTCGAGGCGCCGGTCTTCCTCGAGGTCCGCACGGACAACACCACCGCGCTCGCCCTGTACGAGCGCCACGGCTTCGAACGGCTCGGCATCCGGAAGCGCTACTACCAGCCCTCCGGTGCCGACGCGTACACGATGGTCCGCCCGGCGCGGACGCGAGACGGGGTGGCGGGCTGATGGCACGCATCATCATGGGTATCGAGAGCTCGTGCGACGAGACCGGCGTCGGGTTGGTCCGGCTGCACGACGACGGCACGGTGGAGCTGCTGGCCGACGAGGTCGCCTCCAGTGTCGAGCAGCACGCCCGGTTCGGCGGTGTGGTGCCTGAGGTCGCGAGTCGCGCGCACCTGGAGGCGATGGTCCCGACGACTTCGCGGGCGTTCGCCACGGCCGGTCTTTCGCTGTCCGATGTGGACGCTATCGCGGTGACGGCCGGGCCGGGCCTGGCGGGCGCGCTGCTGGTCGGCGTCTCGGCGGCGAAGGCGTACGCGACGGCGCTGGACGTGCCGTTGTACGGCGTCAACCACCTGGCCGGGCATATCGCCGTCGATACGCTGCAGCACGGGCCGTTGCCGGCGCCGTGCTTGGCGCTGCTGGTTTCCGGTGGGCACACCCAGCTGCTGCGCGTTGACGACATCGCGTCGTCGATCACCGAGCTGGGGTCCACTGTGGACGATGCGGCCGGTGAGGCTTACGACAAGGTTGCTCGCGTGCTCGGGCTGCCGTACCCGGGTGGGCCGCCGATCGACAAGGCGGCCAAGAACGGGAATCCGGCGGCGATCGCGTTCCCTCGGGGGATGACGGGGCCGCGGGATGCTGCTTTTGATTTTTCCTTCTCCGGGTTGAAGACCTCGGTTGCGCGCTGGGTCGAAGGCGCTGCTCGCCGTGGCGAGGAGATTCCGGTGGACGATGTTGCGGCGTCGTTCCAGGAGGCCGTTGCGGATGTACTGACCGCGAAGGCGATTCGTGCGGCGAAGGAGCAGGGGATCGACACGATGGTGATTTCCGGTGGGGTGGCGGCGAATTCGCGGTTGAAGGAGCTGGCTGCGGAGCGTTGTGCGGTTGCGGGTATCGAGCTGCGGGTTCCTCGTCCGCGGCTGTGTACGGATAATGGTGCGATGATCGCTGCGCTGGGTGCGCATGTGGTGGCGGCCAAGCGGCCGACGGCTCCGTTGGACTTCAGTGCCAACCCGGCGCTGCCGGTTAACGTGGTGTCGCTCTAGCGGTGTTTCCCCGCCACCCCGATGCCCGATTGTGACTACGGCCGGCGGCACCGCGTCAAGGCGGGAAAGCGTGCCTTGACCCGGCGCCGCCGACCGTGTTGGGGCTTCGGATCGGGGTTGCGGGGGGTGTGGGCCCCTTGTCTTCCGTTCGTTTTCTGCCGCGGCCTTTTGCCTCGCCGGGCTGTGTTGCGAAGCCGCTGCCAGGCTCGTGCTACGAAGCCGCTGCCGGGGTTGCTGCCCGTACGCCGAGCAGTTCCTCGATCGCCGCTACTGCCAGGACCGCCGCGTTTCCGTCTCCGTACGGGTTCCCCACCTGGGCTGGGCGGAGCTCGCCGCTCAACAGCCTTGCCGCCGTGTCCGCGATGCGCTCGGTGTCCGTTCCCGCCAGCCAGGCGCAGCCCGCCTCCACCACTTCCACGCGCTCGGTCACCTCGCGCAGCACCACCACCGGGGTACCGAACGTCGGTGCTTCCTCCTGGATGCCGCCCGAATCCGTCAGGACCAGGGCCGCCAGCCGTAGCGCTCGGACCAGGTCCGGGTACTCCAGCGGGTCCGTCACCGTCACCCGGGGCAAGCCGGCCAGTGCCGCCTTCACCTGGGCTCGGACCTGGGGGTTCGGGTGCGCCGGGAACAGCACCTGGACGTCCGGGTGCTCGGCCACGATCAGCTGCACCGCCGCCAGCGTCCGCTCCAGGGGCTCGCCCCAGGATTCCCGGCGGTGGGACGTGACCAGCACCAGCCGCTCGCCCGCCTCCGCGAGCTCCATCTCCAGCAACGCCAGGGCCGTGTCGCGCGCCGGCAGGTCGCGGGCCGCGATCTCCAGCACCGCGTCGACCACCGTGTTGCCCGTGACCGCGATCTGTTGCCGCGCAACGCCTTCCGAGCGCAAGGCCGCCGCCGCGCCCAGGGTCGGGGCCAGGTGCAGCGCCGCGATCCGGGACACCATCTGCCGCGCGCCCTCCTCCGGGAACGGCGCCGCCAGGTCGTGGGTGCGCAGCCCGGCTTCCAGGTGGACCACCGGGATGCCCAGCCAGAACGCGGCCAGCGCGCCCGCGAGCGTCGTCGTCGTGTCACCCTGGACGACCAGCGCGGCCGGGGCGTGGCGGCGCAGTGCGTCGTCGAGCGCGGGCAGCAGGCCCGCGACCAGCTCGGCCTGGCCGCCGGTCACCCGCGGCGGCACGTCGAGCCACACGTCCACGGTCAGCCCGAACGGCTCCAATGCCTGCTCGACCATGCCCGGGTGCTGGCCGCTGTGCACCACGACCGGGCGCAGCACCGGGTGGGCCGCCAGCGCCAGGGCCAGCGGCGCGAGCTTGACGGCTTCCGGCCGCGTCCCGGCCAGCAACATCACGTCCATCCCGTGCCGCCCCTTCTCCACATCGTCCAGTGTCCAGCAAATTTCCATCTACGAGCGGGCCGCCGGCGTGCGAGGGGCACACGCCGGCGGCCCGGGGTCACCGCCTCAGTCCCGCGCCCGGGAAAGACGGCGGTTGCGGCGGTGGACGGCGATCAGCGCGACGGTCCCGAGCAGGACCAGGAGCACGCCGACGGCCAGCCACCACCCGATGTCGGCGCCGGTGGCGGCGAGGGTGCCGACCCCGCCACCGGCCACGCCGACTCCGGCGCCCGGCATCTTGTACATCCGGACCTCGCTCAGGCTCGCGCGGAACGGCGGCGGAAGATGCGGGTGCCGACCGGCAGCGCGACGGCGCCCAGCAGGCCGAGCCCGATCCACAGGCCCGCACCGGACGCCAGCGGCATCGGCGGCGCGGCCGGGCCGCAGGTCGCCGACGACACGACGACGTCACCCGAGCCGAGCGCCTTGAGCCCTTCGCCGAGCAGCTTCACGTGGACGGCGTTGACCGTGAGGCTGCCGTCGGCGTTCTTCACCTGCTCGTTGAGGATGATCGTCGCGACGTTGAGCGCGCCGAGACCGACCTTGATCTGCGTGTTCGCGGCCGGGGCGGCGTCGACCGCGCCGACACTGCCGAGGTTCGCGCCGACCAGTTTCGTGCTGCCTTCGACGCCCTTCTGCGTCGCGGTGCACACGGCCTCGACGAGCTTGATGCCGACGTTGCCCAGCGCCGCCTTGAGCAGCGGCAGCCCGACGTCGGCGGTGCTCGCCTTCGCCGTCACCGCACCGGAATTCTCGTCGCGCTTGGCTTCGGTGTTGATCGCGCCGGCGGTGAGGATGCCGGTGAGGTCGACCTTCGCCAGGCTGCTGCTCGTCGGGCCCGCGGTGTTCGCGGCCGCGAACGGACCCGCCTTCACCGCGTTCTGGCCGAGCAGCTTGACGTCGACCTTGACGCCGTACGCCGATCCGTCGCCGGGTGCTGCCGAAGCGGGGGCCGCGCCGGCGAGCACGACGCTCGCCACGACCGCGGCGAGCAGCCCGCCACGGCGCACGAGGGAGCTCTTCATCAAGTGGTCCTCCGAATTCGCTGGATTTATCGGGGGTGCGTGACGGCGGCGCGGATCGACCCGGCTAGCCATGACTCGGCACGCGGATCGACTATCGCGAAGACCGGCCCGAATAGCACACAAAATTTCCCGAATCACCGGATCGGGTAAGGCTCGACGCCGTTTTCGCTGGTCGTTTCCGTATCACTCGAATGGCGTAACAAGTTCGGCTGAGGTCCAGCCGATTGGGGCGGCGTTTCCACCCCTCCGGGTGGAAACGCGTGGCACATATGTCCTACGCTCGCCAGTGCCCCCCAACTCGATCGGGAAATCGACACCGAGAGGAACGTCGTGGCGGTAGCGAGCGCTCCGAACTCAGGAATGGCAAGGTTTCCGCTGGTCGTGGCCCTGAGTGCACTGGCCGCGGCGGGTGCCGCGGTGGTGCTGGCCGAGCGGTTCTACCGCGAACTCGAAGTGCGGCTCGCGGGGGTCATCCTCGATCTGTTCACTACATCGGGTGTTTATGTGGCACCCGATCGGGAGTCTGTTTACTTTGGGTTGACCAGTGCTGCTCCGTTCGGGTTGAGAATGACGCCGGAATGTTCCTCGGCGTTCCTTTTGCTCCCGCTGCTCGTTGTCACGATGGCCATGCTGTACTTCCGGCCGTCGAATGCGCGGCGGCTCTTCTTTTCGCTCGGCATTTCGGCGCTCGTCGTCGTGCTGGTGAACCAGCTGCGCATTCTGACGATCGTCGGCCTTGTGCACTGGTTCGGCACCGACGAGGGCTACTACTGGGGCCACACGCTGCTCGGTTCGATGGTGAGCGTGTTCGGCGGCGCCGTCTCGATCGTCCTGTTCGTCTGGCTTTCGACGCGGAAGAAGAACGCATGAGCGTCAAGGTCCTGCTGGCCATCACGCAGGCGTTCGCGCTGACCATGAGCGTGGCGTTCCTCGTCTACGTCGTGGTGATCGTGGTGCCGTACCTGCGCCGCAAGCCCGGCCCGGCCGGCGACCCGGCCGGCTTCACCTGGCACTTCTTCGTGCCGTGCCGCGACGAACAGACGGTCATCCGCGAGACGATCCGCTACCTGCGCACCACGTTTCGCCGGGCGCACGTCTGGGTCGTCGACGACGACTCGGAGGACCGCACCGCCCGCGTGGTCCGGATGCTGTGGCGGCGCCACGGCGGCTACGACCCGTACCTGCACCTGGTGCCGCGCGTGCGTCCCGAAGCCCGGACCGGCAAAGGGGACGCGCTCAACGCGGCCTACCGCGCCCTGAACGACTGGATGGGTCCGGACGCCGCCCGCGACGACGTCGTCGTGGTGGTCGTCGACGCCGACGGCCGCCCGTCGCCGAACTGCCTCGAGGTCTGCGCGGCGGACCACCTCTTCGGCGATCCGGCGGTCGGGGCGGTGCAGCTCGACGTCCGGATGGGCAACGTGGAGACGCCGCCGCCGTCGCGCAACCCGCTCGGCCGCTGGTTCGGCCTCAAGCTCGCGCAGCTGCAGGACCTGGAGTTCCGGACGGCGATCGCGGCGATCCAGACGTCTCGCGGGTTCACCGGCACGATCTCGATGGGCGGCAACGGCCAGTTCACCCGTCTCACCGCGCTGGACTCGATCGCCGGCGGCGCCGGGGAGCCGTGGCGCGGCTCGCTGCTGGAGGACTTCGAACTCGGCGTCCACCTGCTCACCGCGGGCTGGCGGACCGGGTTCACCCCGGATGCCCACGTCTCGCAGGAAGGTCTGTACAGCCTGCGGCGGTTCCTCGTGCAGCGCACGCGGTGGGGCCAGGGCACCATGCAGTGCGCCCGGTACCTGCGCCGGATCTGGGATTCACCGCACGTCAGCACGCTCGGCGCGGCGGAGATGATGTACTACCTGGCCCAGCCGTGGCTGCAGCTGCTGGGCTCGCTGCTGTACCCGATCCCGTTCGTCCTGCTGGTGGCCGGCACCGCGGGAGACCCGGGGCAGATGTGGACGTGGTTCACCGGCGGCGCCTGGATCCTGTTCGCCATCTACGGTTCGTTCGGGCTGCTGCCGTTCCTCGTCTGGGGCCCGATCTACCAGCTGAAGTGCCTGCGCAGCAGGAACTTCGTGCGCGGACTGGGGATGGGCTTCGCGTACGCCGCGTACATCTACACGTTCTACGTGACGTCGTGGCGCGCGCTGTTCCGGCTCGTCCGCGGGCGCAACGGCTGGGCGAAGACGCGCCGCAACACCGAGCAGTCGGCCGGGGTGAAGGTCGCGCTCGACGCGTGAGCGCGACCTCCGCCCACCGGCTCAGAACGCCGGGACGATCCGGACGTCGTCGGCCTTGACGAAGGCGATCCGGTGCCCGAACTGGATCTGGACGTACTTGAGCTTGCCCTTCACCACCACGTGGCCGGCCGGGTCGAACGTGGTCGCCCAGTAGTACTCGGAGCCGACCGTGCCGCCCGAGGAGTACTTCTGGCCGGCGGAGAGCGTGTACGGCAGCGGCGTGATGGCCTGCACGGTGACGTTCGCCGGGTAGGCCTCCGGCTCGGGGTAGGCGCGGCCGTAGACCGGCACCGTCGCGAGGCCGGGTTTCGGCGTCACGACCCAGCCGATCGCGGGCTTCGCGACCCGGGCGTTGCGCGGGTTGTGGAACCAGCCCTTCTGCCCGAGGTACCAGATCGCCGTCCAGTCGCCGCTGACGCCGGCGACGGCGTACCGCTGCCCGGTCGCGGCGCGGCTGCCCACGTCGGAGACGTCCATCGTGGACGCCGTCCCCTTCGGGTGCAGGCCGATGTCGACCAGCAGCGGCGACGACTCACTGGGCGCCGAGTGCAGCACGACGGCTTCCGAGCCGCGCGGCACGCAGGGGGTGCCGGGGCTGTCGCAGCCGGTGAAGGCGGGCTGGTTCTTCGCGAAGGCCGGGTCGATGGTGACCAGCGACGAGCCGGGCAGGCCGAACCCGCCGAGCGGCGCGCCGAGCAGGTCGAAGTAGTGGGACCAGTCCCAGTAGGGGCCCGGGTCCCAGTGCATGCCCGGGATCGCCGCCGGGGTGATGCCCGGCACGTTGTCGTGGCCGATGATGTGCGCCCGGTCGAGCGGGATGCCGTACTTGCGCGAGAGGTAGCCGACGAGCTTCGCGCTCGAGCGGTACATGGCCTCGGTGTACCAGGTGCCCTTCGCCGCGAAGCCCTCGTGCTCGATGCCGATCGACTTCGCGTTGACGTACCAGTTGCCGGCGTGCCAGGCGACGTCCTTGGTCGGGACGTGCTGCGCGATCAGGCCGTCCGCCGAGCGGATGGTGTAGTGCCAGCTGACGTACGTCGGGTCCTGGACGAGGTCGAGGACGTTGGCCCAGTAGCCCTCGGTGTCGTGGATGACGATGTGATCGATCTGCTGGCTCTCGGGCCGGTTCGCGAGGTCGTGGTTGCCGTAGTCGTCCTTCGGCAGCTGCTGGTACGGCGCCGGGACCGACTCGCAAGTCACCCTGCGCGGGCACTCGACGCCCGCGGGCGTCTTGTCGGCGTGCTGCGGGACGACGAGGTCCGGGGTCGGGCTCAGCGTGACCTGCTGGCCGTCGTCGGTCGTCCGGGCGGTGCCGGTCTTGATCGTGTCGAAGACTTCGTCGGCGAAGGTCTGCGCGGCGGCCTGGTCGGCCGAGCCGCTGTAGCGGGCGACCGCGTCGTACCAGTCGCTCTGGCCGGCGTGGTACTTCGCGAGGAGGGCGGCGCCGCCGCGGATGTTCTGGGTGGCGTCGGTGCGCAGCGTTCGTGCGTCGGTTCCGAGCAGTCGCGCGGCTTCGTCGACGGTCTGCAGCGTGGGCGGCGGTGCGGCGGGCCTGGCCTGGGGGTGCGTGGCCGGGCGAGCGTCGTCGCCTCTTGCGTCTTCGGTGCCCTCGTCGTGGTGGCTGGTCGCTGCGCCGGCCTCGCGCAGGTCGGTGAGGTGCATCGGGCCGTAGCCGGCGGAGGTGCTGGGCGTGCCCGCGTTGGTGTCCCAGCGGGACTCCAGGTAGGAGACGCCGAGGAGGACGTTCTCGGGGACCTTGAACTCGTTGGCCGCGGCGGTGAAGTCGCGTTGGCGCTGGGTGGTGGGGTCGGGTCGGGCGTTCGCTGGAGCTGCGGTCAGGCCGGTGAGGAGGGTTGCGGCGGCGAGGATGGCCGCCGTTCTCGGGATGGGGTGGGACATGGGCATGAACCCCCAAGGTGCGGGTGCTTGAGGTGAGAACCTAACCAGAAACTCACGCCGGCGGTAAGGGCCGCGCGGGCGGTTGCCGGCCACGGGGCGGACCAGCCGCGGGGAACAAAGGGCCGGTCAGGGCTCGTTCAGTCGCCGTGTCCCACGTCGGGTGGACCCTCCTTGCACGACTGGCACTCACGTGGCTAGAGTGCTAAATGCACGGCCCGACAGCCCCGGCACCCGCGACGGCGGGGGTGGTAGAGCCGTAACCACATCCTGCCAACGCTTTCGACGACCGTGGAGGTCAACCCGGTGAGCGTGAACATCAAGCCGCTCGAGGACAAGATCGTTGTCCAGACGAGTGAGGCCGAGGAGACGACCGCTTCCGGCCTCGTCATCCCCGACACCGCCAAGGAGAAGCCCCAGGAGGGCAAGGTTCTGGCCGTGGGCCCGGGCCGGATCGACGACAAGGGCAACCGTGTCCCGCTGGACGTGAACGTCGGCGACGTCGTCATCTACTCCAAGTACGGCGGCACCGAGGTCAAGTACAACGGCGAGGACTACCTCATCCTGTCCGCCCGCGACGTGCTGGCCGTCATCAACTGACGTCCGCTCGCAGCGCATGACGCCCCGGGCCCCGCACAACGCCGGGGAGCGGGGCGTTCGTGCGTTCAAGACCACCGGAAGGTAAGCGGAAAACGCTATGCCCAAGCAGATCAAATTCGACGAGGACGCTCGTCGCGCACTCGAGCGCGGGGTGAACAAGCTCGCCGACGCGGTCAAGGTCACGCTCGGCCCGCGCGGTCGCCACGTCGTGCTCGACAAGAAGTTCGGCGGGCCGACCATCACCCTCGACGGCGTGACCGTCGCCCGGGAGATCGAGCTCGACGACCCGTTCGAGAACCTCGGCGCCCAGCTCGCCAAGAGCGTCGCCACCAAGACCAACGACGTCGCGGGTGACGGCACCACGACCGCGACCGTGCTCGCGCAGTCGCTGGTGAAGGTCGGCCTGCGCAACGTCGCGGCCGGCGCCAACCCCTCGGCGATCGGCCGCGGCATCGAGGCCGCCGCGGAGAAGGTCATCGAGATCCTCAAGGCCAAGGCCACCCCGGTCAAGGGCCGCGAGAACATCGCCCAGGTCGGCACCGTGACCTCGCGTGACGCGAACATCGGCGCCCTGCTCGGCGAAGCCGTCGAGAAGGTCGGCGAAGACGGCGTCATCACCATCGAGGAGTCGTCGACCCTGGCGACCGAGCTGGTGATCACCGAGGGCGTCCAGTTCGACAAGGGCTTCCTCTCGGCGCACTTCGCGACCAACCCGGAGGAGCAGAAGGCGATCCTCGAGGACGCCTACATCCTGCTGGTCCGCGAGAAGATTTCGTCGCTGGCGGACCTGCTGCCGGTGCTCGAGAAGGTCGTCGAGGCCAAGAAGCCGCTGCTGATCATCGCCGAGGACGTCGACGGCGAAGCGCTGTCCACCCTCGTGGTGAACTCGCTGCGCAAGACGATCACCGCGGTCGCCGTCAAGGCACCGTTCTTCGGTGACCGCCGCAAGGCGTTCCTGGACGACCTCGCGGTCGTCACCGGTGGCGAGGTGATCTCCACGGAGATCGGCATGAAGCTGGCCGACGCGAACCTCGGCTCGCTCGGCAGCGCGCGCCGCATCGTCGTCACCAAGGACGACACCACGATCGTCGACGGCGCCGGCACCAAGGACGCCACCCAGGCGCGGATCGCGCAGATCCGCAAGGAGATCGAGAGCACCGACTCCGACTGGGACCGCGAGAAGCTGCAGGAGCGGCTCGCGAAGCTCGGCGGCGGTGTCGCGGTGATCAAGGTCGGCGCGGCCACCGAGACCGAGCTGAACGAGCGCAAGCACCGCATCGAGGACGCCGTGGCCGCGACCAAGGCGGCCGTCGAAGAGGGCATCCTGCCCGGCGGCGGTTCGGCGCTGGTGCACGCGGTCAAGGAGCTCGAGGGCGGCCTCGGCCTCTCCGGCGACGAAGCGACCGGTGTCCGGATCGTGAAGGACGCGCTGACGGCGCCGCTGTTCTGGATCGCGACCAACGCGGGCCACGAGGGCGCGGTCATCGTCAACAAGGTGCAGGAGCAGGGCTGGGGGCAGGGCTTCAACGCCGCCACCGGCGAGCTGACCGACCTGCTGGCCGCCGGCATCGTCGACCCGGTCAAGGTGACCCGGTCCGCGGTGGCGAACGCCGCCTCCATCGCCCGGCTGGTGCTGACCACGGAGTCGTCCGTGGTCGAGAAGCCGGCCGACGAGGAGCCCGCCTCGGCGGGGCACGGCCACTCGCACTGACGCAGTACGCGAAGCGGGGCGGTACTTCCGGGAGGGAGTGCCGCCCCGCTTTCGTGGGCCCGGAACGGCCCCTGGACGGCACGGAGGGCGGCACCCCACCCGGTGCCGCCCTCCGATGTCTGTGGTGCGCTCAGCCGCCGGACATGCTGAGCGCGCGTTTGTCCGATTTGATGATGTTCTCCCGCTCGGACTCCGAGAGCCCGCCCCAGATGCCGTACGGCTCGTGCACGGCCAGCGCGTGGCTGCGGCACATCTCCAAGACCGGGCAGCTCAGGCAGACGGCCTTCGCCCTGGCCTCCCGCCGTGCCCGCGCCGGGCCGCGCTCGCCGTCCGGGTGAAAGAAGGACGCGCTGTCCATCCCCCGGCACGACCCTTCGAGCTGCCAGTCCCACATGTCGGCGTTGGGTCCTGGGAGCCTGCGCGTGTCTGCCATCCTGACCGCCTCCGTCATTCGGTCGATGCCGCTAGCTGCTCTGCTGTGGTGCCGATACTCCATTCGGTGCAACGGCGGTAACGTTAGAAGCGCGCCAATAGTTGTTCAAGCGATTCGGGTCGATTCAGCCGTTAGGCATCCCCCGGATGTGTGAGCAGGGCTTTCGCCTCCGGTTGCCGACTGCGCTGGGTGCCTGGATATTGAGCCTCGTGGGAGCTGGGTCGGGCACCGAAGAACCCACCCTGCCGGTGGCCTCGGTCGCCCGCCGGCTCGGGGTCGCGCCGTCCACCCTCCGAACGTGGGACCGCCGCTACGGACTGGGCCCCAGCCGCCACACCGACGGCCGGCACCGCCGCTACGGGACCTCCGACATCGGCCGCCTCGAACTGATGCAGCGGGCGCTGCTGAGCGGCGCGTCGACGGCCGAGGCGGCGCGCTACGCCCTCGAGCAGATGCCCCGCTCCGGCCCGCCCCAGCCGGAGGAGCCTTCGGAGCCCGCCGGCGCTTCGGCGGCCGACGACGGCCTGGAGGTCCGCTCCCGCCTGGCCCGCCGCTTGAGCACGGCGGCGCTGGCGATGGACGTCGGCGCGGTCCAGCGCATGCTCGCGGACACCATCGCCGAGCTCGGCGTGCTCCCGGCCTGGACGGGCGTGATCGAGCCGGTCCTGTCGGCGCTCGGCGCGCGCTGGCGGGGTGTGAGCGCGGGGGCGGAGGTCGAGTACCTGCTGGCGGAGTGCGTGTTCGCGGCCCTGGTCCGGGCGACCCCGGTGCTCGACGAGCCCCGCAACACCCGCCCGGTCCTCCTCGGCTGCGTCCCCGACGAGCGCGACTCGATGCCGATGTACGCGCTGGCGGCGTCCCTGGCGGGCCGGCGGATCGGCGCGCAGCTGTTCGGGGTGCCGTTGCCGGCGGAGGTGCTGGCGGTGGCGGTGCGCCGGAGCGCCCCGGCGGCGGTGGTGCTGTGGGCGCGCGGGCGCGGGGTGGCGGACGCGCGGCTGTTCGCGAGGGTCTCGCGCGGACGCCAGCGCAGCAGGTTGTTCGCCTGCGGCCCCGGCTGGGACCCGGCGGGCCTGCCGGACAAGGTGGAGCTCCTGACGGACCTTCCGTCGGCGGCGGACCGCCTCGAACACGTCCTGGTCGGCGTGCATCGGTAGCGGCGACCCGCTCCGGCGGCCCGTGGCCGGCTGGGTGCCGGTTTTCGGCGGCTGGGGCCGGGGCGGTGGCCTGCCCGACTACGCACCCCGGGGATGGGCGGCTGCCGGCGGTGGCGTTGTGCGAGGTGGGTCGTGGAGGTGGCGGTCGCTCGAGCCTGGCCCGGTGGTTGGGGGCGGTGGGCCTGCTCGTTCGGGGAGCGGCTGCCGGCGGTGGCGTTGTGCGAGGTGGGTCGTGGAGGTGGCGGTCGCTCGAGCCTGGCCCGGTGGTTGGGGGCGGTGGGCCTGCTCGTTCG